>JACRCP010000013.1 GCA_016218965.1 Deltaproteobacteria bacterium
CTTCACATTTCTGACCGCCGATGCATCCCGTCCGACTTCGTTGCGCGTCGCTTACGTACCTCTGGTACGCGGCGCTCCGCACGCCTCGCCGGCCGGGCGCCTCGACGCCCATAAATGCGAACTTATTTTTGCGCGAACCCTAAGGAAGAATTCGTCACGCGGGCGCACGGGGGCGGGGGCCCGTTTTGCATTCACCCCTACGGAGCGCCCACCCGTGTCAAGTAACCCCCAGTGTTTGCCCCCGACTCGACCCGCCCTCCTCGGCCAGCCTTCCTTTTTTCAGAAATCAGGAGTATCGTCGCCGACATGGGCCTCAAGGACGGGGTCGAATTCGTCGTGCTGTCGCAGGGCGATGTTGTGCTCGCGGTGAGCAGGGTCCGCGGCCGCCGGCGTGTTGATTCCGCTTGGGGCGCGTGTTACGTTCCGCCGGCCAAAAGGGGATAGGCCGGAAGGTTCTGATGGCGAAGTCTGGGCCGACAGCAAAGGCGCCGGGGCCGATTGGCGTAGCCGAGGCCGAACGGTTGCTCGGCGCCACGGGCAAAGAGGCCGTGGAGCTTTACGCGCGCGCCGGGCGCGTCGCGAAAGGGCATGCGCGGCGGGGTGTGCACCTGTGCGGCGTCGTCAACGCCAAGAGCGGCCGGTGCCCCGAGGACTGCGCGTTCTGCGCGCAGTCGGCGCGCTCAAAGACGGACGCTCCCGTCTATTCGCTCATGTCGGAGGATGATCTCTTTCGGGCGGGCGATCGGGCGGAGCGCGAAGGGCTCAACTGCTTTGGAATAGTGCTTTCGGGTCGCGGCCTGCGGAGCAGGTCCGAAGTCGATCGCCTGTGCCGGGTGTACAGGCGCTTCGAGCGCGCGGGATTCCGGTTTCGGCGCGGGCTGAGCGCGGGGATTCTCCGGCGCGGCGACCTGAAAAGGCTCCGCGATGCCGGCGGCCAAAGCTTTCACCACAACCTCGAAACCGCCCGTTCGTTCTACCCGTCGATCTGCACCACGCGAACGTACGACGACAACGTCGCCGCCATTCTGCTCGCGCGCGAGGCGGGGTTCGAGATCTGCTCGGGCGCGCTCTTCGGAATGGGCGAGTCCGACGCCCAGCGCGTCGAGCTGGCCATCCACCTCGGCGAACTCGCGGTGGTTTCGATCCCCCTTAACTTCTTGAGTCCCATCCCGGGGACCCCGCTTGAGAGACAGAACGACCTCAAGCCGGAGAAGTGTCTCAACATCATAGCCGTCTACCGCCTGCTCCTGCCGGAGGCCGACCTCCACGTCTGCGGCGGCCGCCCGCGCCACCTGGCCAAGTCGAGCGAAACGATCTTTTCGGCCGGGGCGTCGGGGATGATGACCGGCAACTACCTTACCACACCCGGATTCGCGCCGGCCGACGACCGCCGGATGATCAAACGGGCCGGTCTTGCCCAGCGCGCCCGCCCCGATAGATGACGATTTCCGCGGAAGAAATCCTTGCCCAAAGGCTTGAGCGGCTGGACGAGTTGTCCCTCCGGCGCTCGCTTAGAGTCCTCTCGGGCCGGGCGGGGGTGCACTGCCGCCTTGACGGCCGAGACGTCGTCAACTTTTCGTCAAACGATTATCTCGGTCTTGCGGGCGACACCGACATCGGTCGGACGCTGGCCGGAGCGACGGCGGAACTCGGGAGCGGCGCCGGGGCGAGCCGTCTTGTCGGCGGGCACCATGAAGCGCACGCCGCGCTCGAACGGGAGTTCGCCGACTGGATGGGCGCGCCGCGCGCGGTCTTTCTGCCAAGCGGCTACCACGCGAACATTGCCGCGCTCACGGCCGTCTGCGGCCCGGGCGACACGATATTTTCGGACGAGCTCAATCACGCGAGCATCGTGGACGGGTGCCGGCTATCGGGCGCCTCGGTTGTTGTCTACCGGCATGCCGACGCGGGCTCGCTTGCGGAAAAACTCGGGGAGGCAGCTTCGGAAGGGCTGCGCCTGGTGGTCACCGAAAGCATATTCAGCGTTGACGGCGACGAGGCGCCGCTCGCGCAGATTGCCGCGCTCAAAAGGCCGCACGGTTTTCTTCTCATGATCGACGAGGCGCACGCGATCGGGTGTTACGGACCCGGCGGCCGGGGCCTTTGCGCCGAGCAAGGAATCTCACGCGAAATGGATCTGCTCGTCGGCACGTTCGGCAAGGCCGTCGGGGCGAGCGGTGCGGCAATCGCCTGCGGCGACCTGCTTGCCGAGCTTGCCATCAACCGCGGCCGCACGTTCATGTTCACGACCGCGACGCCTCCGGCCGTGACCGAGATGGTCCGGGCGGCCATTCGCCGCGCCAGGGATGCCGAAGACCGCCGCAAGCGGCTTCGTGAAAACGCCGCGCTTTTCCGGGCGGGTTGTCAGAAGCAGGGGTTTTCGATTCCCGGCGCCCGCGCCATCTGCCCGGTCATCCTCGGCGCCGAGCGCCGAGCGCTTTTGGCGATGGAGCGTCTCTGGGATAGCGGCTTCTATGTCCAGGCCCTCAGGCCGCCCACGGTTCCCGCCGGGGCGTGCCGCCTGCGAATCTCCGTTTCCGCCGCGCACACGACGGACGACATCGGCGGTCTGGCAGCGGCGCTGACAGAGGCGTTGGGCCCCCACGATCAGTCAAAAGACGAATAGGCATGGAGGTTTCGTTCAATGGCGCATGAAGGGGACTGGGCGGCGCGGGACCGCCGGTACGTCTGGCACCCGTTCACGCAGATGACCGAGTGGTTCGCGGACGAGACGATCGTCATCGCCTCGGGCAAGGGAAACTACCTGTTCGACACGAGGGGCCGGCGGTACTTCGACGGCGTGAGCTCGCTTTGGGTAAACATCCACGGCCACCGGCACCCGCGGATCACCAAAGCCATCAAGGAACAACTCGACCGGATCGCCCACTCCACGTTTCTCGGATTGAGCAACGTGCCGGCAACAGAGCTGGCCGAGCGCCTCGTCGCGGTCGCGCCCAAGGGACTCCGCCGCGTGTTCTACTCGGACAACGGCTCGACCGCGGTCGAGGTCGCCATGAAGATGGCGTTCCAGTACCACAGGCAGAACGGCCCGGCCGGAATGAAGAGAACGGAGTTCGTGACGCTCGGCGACGCGTACCACGGCGACACGATCGGGTCTGTTTCGCTCGGCGGGATAGACCTGTTTCACCGGATCTACCGCCCCCTCCTGTTCAAGGTCCATCGGGTCCCTTCGCCGTGGAAAAGGAAGGAGCCGATCCCCAAAAGGCGCAATCCGGCGTCCGTGGACGTGCTGGCCCCGCTTGCCAAAATCTTTGGATCCCGGGGCGACCGGATCGCGGCGCTCGTCATGGAGCCGCTCGTGCAGGGGGCGGCGGGGATACTCGTGCACCCGCGCGGTTTTCTTCGGGAGGCGGCGAGGATCTGCCGGGGTGCCGGCGCGTTATTGATCCTTGACGAGGTAGCCACCGGATTCGGCCGGACCGGGCCGATGTTTGCGTGCGAGCAGGAGGGCGTCCGGCCCGATCTCATGGCCGTTGCGAAGGGGCTTACGGGAGGCTACCTGCCTGTCGCGGTCACGCTCACGACGGAAAAAGTATTCAAGGGTTTCCTCGGCCCGCCGGGCGGCGACCGCACATTTTTCCATGGCCACTCATACACCGCGAATCCGCTTGGATGCGCCGCCGCGATCGCCAACCTCGACATCTTCAGGGACGAGCCCGTGCTCGAGCGCGTCGGGGTTCTCATCTCACGTTTCCGCGGCGGCCTTGCGCGTTTCCGCGACATCCCGGCCGTCGCGGACGTCAGGCAGTGCGGCCTGATGGTCGGGATCGATCTCATGGAAGACCCGGCGGGCGGCAAGGCGTTCGACCCTCTCCTCCGCATTGGGCACAAGGTGATCCTTGCCGCACGGAAAAGGGGCGTCATCATCCGGCCGCTCGGCGACGTCATCGTGCTCATGCCGCCGCTTTCGACCACCGATGCGGAGCTGGACATGCTCCTTCAAGCGACGTACGAAAGCGTCGAAGAAGCAACACGAGCCGGGGGCATTCAACCGCGGAGACCGCAGAGGGCGCGGAGTTCCGTTCGGAGTTGGTGATTTCGTCTCTGCGCGCTCTGCGGTTTGATTTCGTGTGGCGCCGAGCTTCGAACGGGGAGTAGTCGTGGCAGCGAGAAGGCTTTTCGTCACGGGCACGGACACGGGCGTCGGCAAGACGTTCGTCGGGTGCGCACTCGTTGCCTCGGCGCGAAAGCTCGGACTTCGTGTCGCGGCCGCGAAACCGCTCGAGAGCGGGTGCGCCCGGGGTGCGGACGGGGCGCTCGTCCCCGCCGACGCCTTGCTGCTCCGGGACGCAACAGGACGGGATGACGCGATCGATCTGATTTGCGCCTGCCGTTTCGAGGCGCCGCTTGCGCCCGCGTACGCCGCCGAGGTCGAGGGCGTGACCATTGACCCCGCGAGGATAGTCTCTTCACTCGATGTCCTCTCGGCAGAAGTAGATCTCCTGATCATCGAAGGCGCTGGCGGCGCGCTGGTCCCCGCGTGGACGGGAATGGACATGGTGGACCTCGTCGCACTTTGTCGCGCAGAAGCCCTGATCGTCGCGCGCACCGGCCTCGGGACCATCAACCACACGCGCCTCACCGTCGAGGCCCTGCGCGCCCGCGGCGTCAAGATCGCCGGCCTCGTCTTCAACCGTCCCGAATCCCCCGCGGTCCGCGCCGTCGACCCGAGCGAAGCCCAAAACCCCGCCCGCATCGCCGCGCTGACCGGCCTACCCGTCTGGGCCGTGTTCGAGCACGCGACCGGCTCCGTCACCGGCTGTTCTTGTGCGTCGCTTCAACACGCGCTCACAGCGTGGATCAGACCGGTTTGACGCGGTTCATTTGAACACGATGAGCACGTCGTTCTTGTCCACGACCTGTCCCGGGCGGACACGGACTTCCTTGACTGTGGCGTCGGATTCGGCGCGAAGCTCGTTTTGCATCTTCATGGCCTCCACGGTCACGAGGCCGTCCCCTGCCTTCACCTGGTCCCCGGCCTTTGCCTCAACCGCGGTCACCAGCCCTGGCATCGGGGTGCGGAGCCGGCGTTTCTTGACCGCGCCGACGGTGCCCGTTCCCTTGATCCCCGCGATGGTGTCGTCGATCACCGAGCAGGCGAATGTCCGCCCGACGAGAGTGATTCGATACAGGTCGGGCTCCCGCGCCAGCGCGACATCCCACGATTTTTGGTCGGTTATGAGCGAAAAGTGCCTTCCGTCGTGGAGCGCGGCGAAATCCACGGCCACGGGCCGCCCGTTCACCGTGACCGCGGGCGGTCCTTCCCGGTCCTCGACTGTTATGTCGTAGCGCACGCCCCCCGCGTCAACGGTGTATTTCATCTATGCGCCCCACCGCCGCAGGCCCCGCCTGCGCCCGTCGTCCTTCCACCTGCCGCCGCGGGCGCTCCCGCCTCCGTTCTCGGCCTGCCTGCGCCGATCGCCGTGCTTGATGAGCGCCGCGGCCACGGCCGCCGCAAGGCGCATGTCCTCCTCGACGACGCCCGCGGGCAGGCCCGGGCGGTCGAACTCCTCGTCTATGAAGCGGGTCGAGATCTCGCCGCGCCGGAATTTCTCGTTGGCCATCACGGCGAGGTGAAACGGGAGGGTCGTCGCAATACCAGCAATGCGGTACTCGCCCAGGGCCCTGGCCATCCGGTTGATGGCGACCTCGCGCGTGCGCCCCCAGGCGATGACCTTTGCGACGATCGGATCGTAGTGGAGCGACACCTCGCACCACATCCCGATGCCGGCGTCCACGCGGACGAACGGGCCCGAAGGCTCGCGGTACGATGTCACACGGCCCACCGAGGGCAGGAAGTTGTTCAAGGGGTCCTCGGCGTAGATCCGGCACTCTATCGCCGCGCCGCGAAACACGATGTCATTCTGTGAAACGCCGAGCGGCTGGCCCGCGGCTATCCGAATCTGTTTCTTCACCAGGTCGATACCCGTGACCATCTCGGTGACGGGATGCTCGACCTGGAGTCTCGTGTTTGCTTCGAGAAAATAGAAGGCGCCGGCGGGGTCCACGAGGAACTCGATCGTCCCGGCGTTCACGTATCCGCCCGCCCGGGCGACGGCGATCGCCGCTTCGCCCATCCTTTTTCGGGTGTTTCCGTCGAGCAGGGCCGACGGGGACTCCTCGATCACCTTCTGGTGCCGCCGCTGTATCGAACACTCGCGTTCGCCGAGGTGAATGACGTTGCCGTGCCCGTCGGCCAGGACCTGGAACTCGACGTGCCGTGGCCGCTCGATAAGTTTTTCGGCGTAGATCCGCTCGTCTCCGAACGCGGTGCGCGCCTCGGCCGCCGCAAGGCGCAACGCGGCCGGAAGCTCCTCGATCCTTTCAACCACACGCATGCCCTTGCCGCCGCCCCCGGCCGAGGCTTTGAGCAGTATCGGATACCCCACCGTCCCGGCAAACGCCGCCGCCTGACCGGCCGCGGTCACTTCGGCGTCCGTGCCGGGGACGACCGGCACTCCAGCGGCCTGGGCCGTCGCCCGCGCCCGAAGTTTGTCTCCGAGGAGCGCCATGGCCCCAACCGGCGGTCCGATGAACGTGAGGCCAGCAGCCTCGACCGCGCGGGCGAAATCGTGGTTTTCGGACAAGAAGCCGTACCCCGGATGCACAGCGTCGACGCCCGACGCGCGCGCCGCGGCGATGATGCGGTCGATGGCAAGATAGCTTTGGGCAGCCGGCGGCGGGCCAAGGCGGTACGCCTCGTGCGCAAACCGGACGTGCGCGGCGGTCCGGTCAACGTCGGAGTAGACCGCGACCGGCGTTATTCCCATCTCGCGGCAGGCCCTCATGATCCGGACCGCTATTTCGCCACGGTTGGCTACAAGGACTTTTTTGAACATTCTTGGCAACTCACAGGAAAAAGGACACAAAAGACCGCAAGGACGACAAGGACCACGGTCAGCGGCAAGGCTACCAACGCAGCAGGGCGGCGTTCCAACTCAGGCCTGCGCCGTAGGCCACCAGGCAAACGAGATCACCGGGGCGCAGGCGCCCGGCCGCGGCCGCCTCGTCGAGCGCTATCGGGATTGATGCAGCGGCCGTGTTCCCGTACCGTTCGACGTTGATGAACGTCTTCTCCTCGGGAACACCGAGGGCCGAAAGCGCCGCCTCGAGGATCCGACGGTTTGCCTGGTGCGGAATGACCAGGGCCACGTCGTCAAGCGTCAGGCTGTGCTTCCCGAGCACCTCCATGACCGCTTCGGGGAAGACGCGCGTGGCGTACTCGGTCACCGCGCGCCCGTCCATACGAAGCGTCCGCTCGCGCACACCCGGGGGCGGGTCGATGTTCGGGGGGCGGGCCGAACCGCCCGCCGGGACGAACAGCCGGTCGTAGAGATCGCCGTGTGAACGGGACGCCGACCCGATCCACCCCTGATCCGGGCCGACGACTCCAAGAACCGCCGCGCCCGCGCCGTCGCCAAAAACCACGGCCGTCGCTTTGTTCGCCGGTTCGACCAGGGCGGCGGTCCGCTCGGCCCCGATGACGAGCACTCGCAAGGCCGCCCCGGTCCTGACGTACTGCATCCCCGCCTCCAGCGCCTCAAGGAAGCCGGTGCAGTCCTTTCCGAAATCGTACGCGGGGACGCCTGCCGTTCCCAGAAGATGCGCCACCAGGGGGGCGGTCTTCGGGACAGGGTGGTCGGGCGTGGACGTCGCAAGGAGTACTAGGTCGAGGGCGTTTGGGGCGATGCCGCCGCGAGCAAGGGCACGCCTGCCGGCCTCGGCCGCGAGCCCGGACGTGGGGACCGACGATGCCCGCCGCTCGCGTATCCCGGTCCTCGATTCGATCTCGCCCGGGGTGAGCCGGTACGGGACGCCGCTCCCCGCGACGAACTCGCGCGATTCGATCTCGGCGTTCGTCACGCGGGTTTCCGGAAGGAAGCTCCCGGTCGAAACGATCCCGGCCGTGCGCAGGGTCTCAGTCATAGATGTTCCGGATCCAGCATCCGGCGTCCAGCATCGGGCATCATGCCTGGTCGGCCCTGATCCGCATGAGCACCTCGCCCTTCTGGACGGCCTTTCCGGGCGCGACCAGGACTTCGGCGACCGTGCCGTCGAGCGGCGACCGGACCTCGTTTTCCATCTTCATCGCTTCGAGCACCAGGAGGACCTCGCCCTTTGCGGTCCGGTCCCCTTGCGACTTCATGACCTTGACTATCGTGCCGGGCATCATGGCGGCGACAACGCCCGGCTCGGCGTTCCCCTGTGCGGCCGGCCGGACCGGGGCCTCGCCCGCCGGCCGGGCGCACTCGATGGCGATGTCCCGGCCGTCCACCGGGATCGTGACCGGCGTCCCCCCCGACGCGATGGCGGCGTCTTTTCGACCGAGCGGGAGGGCAACCTTGGTTCCGTCAACGGTCACGCTGAAACCGTCGCCTTGCACGGACACCCGAACGGCAAACCGAGAAGCGCCGACCGAGACGCCAAAGTCCCCGCCCTCTCCCGCGACATCGCAGGCGTACTCTTTGCCGTCTATCTTGATGATCCGCTGCATTTCACGCCCTGCCGGCCAAACGAGATCCCATGACACCCGATCGCCCCGCCATCCTCCAGGCGCTCGCGCGGGGCCGGGCGCTCTTCGCGTCATCCGACCGGCCGCCGTTTTTCGCAGTCCCCGCGAAATGGATCGCCGCGGCGGCGGCCGCGACGAGCTCGATGGGCACCTCGAGCGTCCCGCCCCGGCGCGCCTCGAAGAACTTTTTTGCGACCTGCGGGAACAGGGCGTACGAGATGATGTCTTCTTCGCCGCGCGCGAGGTCCCCCGCTTCGGCGGCGGCCTTTTCGTACTCGGGGGCGATCCGATCGGCCGGCCGCCCCGGAGAGGGTGTTTCGCCGTCGAGGGCCTTTTGGGAGATCGCCGGGTCAATCGGGCCCGGGGCGCGCCCGTAGGACCCCATGAAGTATGCGCGGGTCTCCTTGTTGATGACCTTGTACCTCTCGCCCGAGAGCACGTTGAGTGTGGCCTGCGTCCCGACAATCTGGCTTGTGGGCGTGACGAGCGGCGGGTACCCCATTTCGGCCCGGACGCGAGGCACCTCGGCAAGCACCTCGTCCATCTTGTGCAGGGCGTCCTGCTCCCGGAGCTGGTTGGCGAGGTTCGATATCATTCCGCCGGGGATCTGGTTCTGGAGCACGCGTGAGTCCACGCCGGTGTACGCGGACTCGAACTTCGCGTACTTCCTGCGTACCTCCTTGAAGTACGCGGCCGCCTCCTCGATGAGATCGAGTTTCAGGCCCGTCGCGTGCGGGGTGCCGTCGAGCGCGGCGATGATCGATTCGGTGGGAGGCTGGGAGGTGCCGCCGCCCATCGGAGAAACGGCCACGTCGAGGATGGACGCCCCCGCTTCGGCGGCCTTGAGATAGACCATCTCGGCCTGGCCCGACGTGCAGTGGCTGTGGACGTGGATCGGGGCCGGCACCGCCTTGACAAGCGCTGCCACCAGCTCGGAGGCGGCGTATGGCGTGAGGAGCCCCGCCATGTCCTTGATGCAGATCGTGTCGCACCCGAGCGCGCACAGCTCGCGCGCGAGCGTCACGAACGTCTCGACGCTGTGGACAGGCGAAACCGTGTAGCTCAACGTGCCCTCGGCGACCTTCCCGGCGGCCTTCACGCACTCGATGGCGCGGGTCATGTTGCGGATGTCGTTCATCGCGTCAAAGATGCGGAAGACATCCAGGCCGTTTGCCGCGGTCCGGTCCACGAACCTTTTCACGAGGTCGTCCGCGTAGTGGCGGTACCCTACGATGTTCTGGCCCCTGAGCAGCATCTGGAGCCTGGTGTTGGGCATGAGCCGGCGGATCGTGCGAAGGCGCTCCCAGGGGTCTTCGTTTAGGAACCGCAGGCACGAATCGAAAGTGGCGCCGCCCCACATCTCGACCGACCAGTACCCGACCCGGTCGAGCACGGGGAGTATCGGCACCATGTCCTCGGTCCGCATCCGCGTCGCCAGAAGCGACTGGTGCGCGTCCCGGAGCACTGTTTCTGTAAGCTGAATCCTCGCCATTACAACGGTATGTTCCCGTGTTTCTTCGCCGGACGGGACTCGCGCTTGTTTTCGAACATCTTGAGGGCCTCGATGAGGCGCGGCCTCGTCTCCTGCGGCTCTATGACGTCGTCGACGTAGCCGCGCTCGGCGGCGATGTACGGCGACGCGAACTTTTCGCGGTACTCCTCGACGAGCTCGGCCTTGCGCGCCTTGGGATGCCCGGCCTTGGCCAGCTCCTTCTTGAAAACGATATTGACCGCGCCGTCGGGGCCCATGACGGCGATCTCCGACGACGGCCAGGCGAAATTCACGTCCGCCTTGATGTGCTTGCTGTTCATGACGTCGTAGGCCCCGCCGTAGGCCTTGCGCGTGATGACGGTCATCCGCGGGACTGTCGCCTCACAGAACGCGTAAAGGAGTTTCGATCCGTGCCGGATGATGCCGCCGTATTCCTGGCTGGTGCCGGGAAGGAAACCGGGGACGTCCACAAACGTGATGAGCGGGATGTTGAAACAGTCGCAGAACCTCACGAACCGCGCTCCCTTGGTCGAGGCGTCTATGTCGAGGCACCCGGCCATTACGGCCGGCTGGTTGGCGACCACCCCGACGACGCTGCCGCCGAGCCTCGCAAACCCGACCACCATGTTCCCCGCCCACAGCGGGTGGATCTCGAAAAACGACCCCCGGTCCATCACCCGCGTGATGACCTCGTGCATCTCGTACGGCTTGTTGGGGTCGTCGGGGATGATCGTCCTGAGCTCGTCGTCCATCCGGTCAGCCGGGTCGTCGGTAACCGTCCGGGGCGGGTCTTCGAGATTGTTGGACGGGAGGTACGACATGAGCGCCCGGATCTGCGCGATGCAATGGTCCTCATTGTCCGATATCAGGTGCGCCACGCCGCTCTTGGCGTTGTGCGTGTGCGCCCCGCCGAGCTCCTCGAAAGTGACCTCTTCGCGCGTGACGGTCTTGATGACCTCCGGGCCGGTGATGAACATGTGGCTGGTCTTCTGGACCATCAGGATGAAGTCCGTCATCGCCGGCGAGTAGACCGCGCCGCCCGCGCACGGCCCCATGATGGCCGATATCTGCGGGATGACGCCCGAGGCCATGACGTTCCGGAAGAATATCTCGGCATATCCGCCGAGGCTCACGACGCCTTCCTGGATCCGCGCGCCACCCGAGTCGTTGAGCCCTATGACCGGCGCCCCCACCTTCATGGCCATGTCCATGATCTTGCAGATCTTCTCGGCGAAGACCTCGCCTAATGCCCCGCCGAACACCGTGAAATCCTGCGAAAACACGTAGACCGGCCGGCCGTCGACATATCCCCACCCCGTGACGACGCCGTCGCCGGGGATGCGGTCTTTTTCCATGCCGAAGTCGGTGCAGCGGTGGAGCGAGAGCGCGTCGGTTTCGCGGAAGGTCCCGGGGTCGAGCAGGCGCTCCACGCGTTCGCGCGCCGTGAGCTTGCCCTGAACGTGCCGTTTGGCTACCCTTTCGGCGCCGCCGCCCTCAAGGGCCGCCTTCTTCCTCCGGCGCAGTTCCTCGACCTTCTCGATGGTGCCCATGGCGTCTCCGGGTAACGAGGTGGGCAAGACACATATCAGAACGGCAATCTGTTGTAAACGGGAACGCCGCCCGCCCTTCGCCATTTGCCGAACTCCGGCGCATAGGGGAGAGCGCCGGGCGTCTTTGTTGTTTCGGCCTGGAGCGGATCCCTACCGACCCGGCAACGGCATGGGCTCCATGGCTTCGTTCAAGAGGTCGTGTGTCGTCAGTTGGGCTTTGCCGCCGGCGGTTTTTAAGTCAAGGGATTCGAAGGCCGCCACCCATATTGTCTTCGCGGACTGATAGCTGGGCGGCAGATCCGCCAGTTGAATCTTGACCATCAAGCCGTCCGTCGTGTCGATTCCCAAAGGCAACCGTTTTTGGAAGGCGGTCCCGTCGGCGATCTGCATCGCCTGACCGCCCTTTTCGACAAGAACGTAGACCGGCGGGTCTTGTTTGTTGTTGGTGACCCAGAATCGGTAGTTGAGGTCGGTGTCGAAAAGCCCTGCGAACTCGATGTAGACCGTGAGAACTCCACCGCCGATTTTCGAGTATACGTTCTTGATGTCGCCGCGACCGTCCTTTGCATTGCCCACGGGAGAGGAGAGCTTGTAGGTCACGCCGGCGAATTCCGCCCGGCCTCCCCGCGTCGGCAATTGGACGGCCGGCTGAGGGGGCGCGCTCTTGGCGGGGGCTGTGGGGGGGGGCAAAAGCGGAGGGGGCAAAAGCGGCGGCGGAGGCCCCTCCCTCTCGCATCCGGCACATATCAGCACAACCGCGCCGGAGAGGAGCAGACGGTTTTTGGCTTTGAGCATGTCAATTCTCCCTTTCTCTTGTTCGTGCGGGAACGGGTCTTTGCAAATGGTAGTCAGTCGAGGCGTGCTTGTCAAATGCGCGTGAAATGGCTGCGTGAAATGGTTTTTTTCTTTTCCACCGGGACGATTTCTGCCATTCTCGTACCGGGGGCGGTCGGGGCGCCTTGGATACCCGGCGTACGCCGACGACACGGCGCGGCGGATCGTTTCCGGACGAGGACGGGCGATGAAGCGTGAGGGCTATCGGGTCACGGCGGATTTCGAAGCCACGCACTGGTGGTTCCTCTCGCGCCGGGACCTGTTTCTTGCCCAGTTGGAAAAGGCGGCCCGTGATCTCGGGTTTCCGGGGCGCAGGCTTTCGCTTCTCGACTTCGGATGCGGCACGGGATTTTACCTCCGGTTCCTCGCCCGTTACGGCGATGTGACAGGCGCCGATCGATTCGGCGGGGAACTCGACCGGTTCTGGAAAGGGAACGGTTGCGAGCGGATCGACAGCTCCGAACTCGGCGACCGGCATCGCGGATGTTTCGACGTTGTCACCGCGCTTGACGTTCTCGAACATTTGGACGACGACGCCGCGGGTCTTGACCGCCTGGCGAAGCTGCTCGCGCCCCGGGGCCAGATCATTCTCACCGTCCCGGCCTACACGTGGTTGTGGGGCGGCGAGGACGAGATCAGCGGCCACCGCCGCCGCTATTCGAAACGCAGCCTGCTGGCGGTCTCGGCACTTGCGGGCCTGGAGCCGCTCTTCTTCAGCCACTTCAACCTCGGCATTCTGCCCGCAATGGCAGCGGTGATTGCGTTCCGGAAAGCCATCGCGGGGAAGGGCGCGAAGCGAAGCAATCTTCGGGCGGTCCCCGGTCCGGTCAACCGGCTCCTGTATCGGCTGACCTCCATGGAGGCGCGAATGGTGGGAAGAGAAAAGGCCGCGCTGCCCGCCGGGGCAAGCATCGTCTGCCGCCTGCGGAAGAAGAGGACGGTTTCATGACGGCGCCACCGTGGAGAGACGAATATCTCGTTTTCGGAAGCCCCTGCATCGGCGAAGAGGAGCGCCGCGAGGTCCTGGCGTGCATCGACTCGCGATGGCTGGGCGCCGGCCCGCGCGTGCACCGGCTCGAATCCGAGTTCAAGGACTACGTCGGCGCCGGTCAAGCAGTGGCAGTGAACTCGGGGACCGCGGCCCTGCACCTCGCTCTTCTCGAACTGGGTCTCCCGGCCGGGTCCGAGGTGATCACGTCGGCGATGACTTTCTGTGCAACCGCAAACGCGATCGTCCATGCGGGCCTGGTCCCGGTGTTCGCGGATTGCGATCGGCGCACCTTGAACATCGACCTCGCGGACGCGGAGCGGCGGGTCACCGGGCGGACGCGTGCAATCGTACCCGTGCATTTCGCTGGACGACCTTGCGACATGCGGGCCGTCATGCGCCTGGCCGGGCGGCACCGGCTCCGCGTCGTCGAGGACTGTGCGCACGCGATCGAGGCCACCTTCGAGGGGAGGCACGTCGGGACCTTCGGCGACTTCGGCTGCTTCAGCTTCTACGTGACCAAGAACGTGACGACCGTCGAGGGGGGGATGGTCGTGTGCGACGACGCCCGGCGGGCCGATCGCATACGGGTCCTCGCCTCGAACGGGTTGAGCCGGGACGCATGGCGCCGGGCTTCGAGCGGGGCGTATGTGCACTACGATGTCCTCGAACCCGGTTTCAAGTACAACCTCACGGATATCGCGGCGTCCTTCGGCATCCACCAGCTCGCCCGAATCGAGGGTGCACATGCGCGCCGCCGGGAGTTGTGGGACTTCTACCGGAGCGAGCTTGACGGTCTGCCGCTGTGCCTTCCCGCCGATCCGGAGCCGGGGACGCGGCACGCCCTTCACCTGTACACCTGCCTTGTGGACGACCGGAGCACCCGCGTTTCGCGGGACGCCGTCCTGTCCGGGCTGCACGATCTCAAGATCGGGAGCGGTGTCCACTACCGGGCGCTGCATCTCCAGTCCTACTATCGGGACACCTTCGGCTATCGGCCGGGTGATCGGCCGAATGCCGAGTTCGTGGGTGATCGCACGTTTTCGATCCCCCTGTCACCCTCGGTGACGGACGAGGACGCGCGCGACGTGGTGCGCGCGGCGAGACTTCTGCTTTCGTGAAGGGGCCAAAGATGTCCGGGCCGGATTTGTCGCTCGCAATCCCGTGCTTCAACGAGGCGGGCCATCTCCGTGAGAGCGCGTCGGAGCTCCTGCGCGTGCTCGACCAGACGAGGTACGACTATGAGGTCGTCTTTGTAGACGACTGCAGCACGGACGAAACGGGGCGGATCATCCGGGGGATCTGCCGGGGCCATCGGCGGTGCCGGTGCGTCTTCCATGAGACGAACCGCGGCCGGGGCGCGGCGTTCAAGACGGGGTTCCGCGCCACGACCGGCCGGGTCACGGGTTTCATAGACATCGATCTGGAGGTTCACGCGCGCTACGTGCCGGACCTGGTGCGGATTGTCGACGAGGGCGGATACGACGTTGTGACCGGCCACCGCCACTACCTTCTCAGCCAGACCGGTGCAATCCACCGCCACCTGCTCTCCGGCGGGTACCGGCTGGCCTGCAAGCTGCTCCTCGGTCTCGGCGTCCGGGACAGCGAGACGGGGTGCAAGTTCTTCAGGCGATCGACGACCGCGGATGTCGTGCTGGGGAGCGAGAGCAACGGGTGGTTCTGGGACACCGAAGTGATGTCGCGCGCCGCGCTGGCCGGCCTGAAGATATTCGAGATGCCGGTTCTGTTCCTGCGCCGGGCGGACAAGCGATCGACCGTGCGCCTCCTTCCGGACATCGCCGACTACCTGACGGAGCTCTACAGGTTCCGCGGTCATGTCGGGCTCTCCCTCATGGACCGTTCGCCGATCTACTGGTCGGCGGTGGGCTACGACGCGGTCATGTCGGCTCTGTACGGAAGGGAATTGGGCGGGGTGCTCGCCGCGATCGCGGACCGGATCCCCGAAAAAGCCTCGGTCGTGGACGTCTGCGCCGGAACCTGCCGACTCTACCTCGATTTCCTCCGCCAAAAGGGGTGCTCGTACCTGGGCTTGGACGCCAACGGCCATTTCGTCATGGCGGCGAGAAACCGCGGTGTGGGCGCGCGGTTGTTCGACGTGAGATCCGATCGGGTTCCCGAGGCGGACTACGTGGTCATGTCGTCGAGTTTCTATCACTTCCATCGCCGCCAGCGGGAGGTGTTTGCCAGGCTCAAGCGCGCGGCGGGGAAGGCGGTGATTATCAGTGAGCCCGTGCGGAATCTCTCCGCGCTGCCGATCCCCGTTGTCGGCCGGGTCGCGAACCTGCTCACGGATCCCGGCGTCGGGGATTTCGACTACCGCTTCGACCCGGACGGGTTCCGGGCCTTTGCGGAGCGGAACGGAGCGGCCGAGTTTGCCTACCGGGAAGGCGATCGCAACGCGATCGCCGTCTTCAAGAAGGCTCCGGCCCGGCGGACACCCGCACCCCTGAAGGGCGCTCGCGCGGGACTTCCCCGTCCGGGAGGGGGGCGGCGGGATGCCTGACGGGCGGGAAGCGCACGGGGTGGGAGAGGCGCCGCGCCCCCGGGACCTCGTCACGGCCATGGTCGTATTCCTGTTGTCGGCCTCTCTGTTCGCCGGCCTCGTCCACTTCATGGACAACACCAACATCAACACGCGGAACGGCAGCCACATCGCGGTCCAGTTGCGCCCCTGGGTCGAAGGCGCCCACGATCGCCGGCTCTTTTTCGCGAACCTCCTTTACTACCCGGTCGTGGGCTGGATGTTGCGGCTTCTCCGCGAAACGGTCTTCGGTCCCATCTGGACACGGATGGCGCTGGTGAACTCCGTGTTCGGAGGGCTTGCGCTCGGATGCCTCTTCGCCCACGCCCGGCTGTTGCGTTTCCCGGTGTGGGCGGCGATGTCCATGGTCCTTTTCCAGCTCGGGTGCGGATTCTTCCTTTTCGGCTCCATCACATCCGAGGACATCATGCCGGCGTATGCGATGCTGATGATTTCCGTGACCCTCTTCGCGATGTCGGAGCGGTCGGGCTCTTTTGCGACGCTCGTCCTGAGCGCGGCGGCGTTCGTGCTTTCGTGGCTGTTCCACTGGACCCTCGTATGCAACCTCCTGCCCGCCTGCGTGCTTGCGTTTGCCGCGGGCCGAGGCCCCCCGGGGTCGCGCGCCGTGCGAGCCGCAGTCTTTTTCGCGTCGGTGCTGCTGCTGCTTGTGGTCGCATGTCTGGCGGTCAAGGGGCACCGGGGCCCCGCAGGTGTCATCGCGAAGGCGATTTGGCCCGGGAAGGGTCTTGACACCGGGTTTGCGGGGTTCGCGGCGATCAAGATCAACCTCATATTCGTCGGCATCTCGCAGTACCTGGCCACGGGAAAGCTCGTGGCCCACGCGGAGTATCTCCGTGACAACCTCCTGCCGACGACCGGAAAACTGCTGTTCATGGTCCTTTGCGGCATCTCTCTTGTCAAACGCGTGGCCGGCGCGTGGGACGACGGCGCGTGGCGGGCAACGGGGATCCTTCTCGTGTCGGTCTTCGCCTGCGGAGAGCTGTTCAACCTGTATGTCCAACCCCAGGATCCCCAGTTCCAGCTTGCGCCGATGGCGTGGCTCGCGTTCGGATGGGGGTGGCTGTGCGTGCGGGTCGTGCAGGCGGCGCCGCGCGTGCGGCGGCTGGTCGCCGCGGTCCTGGTCGTCGCGGCGCTGATCCCGTTCGCGTGGAACTTCGACTCGAAGTCGAGGACGCGCGGTCTTGATTCGTACTGGGTGCGTGCCGTCGGGAACCTCGATGCCAGGTTCGATCGTTCGCGGACGCTCTTCGTCTTCGCGGGCCATGGGGACCTGATAGTCTGGATGGATGTCATGGGGGGCTGGAAGCTCAAGGACTACCTCCGTCCCGCCTGCGAGTCGCGCGATCCGTGGAAGTTCAGAGTGTTTCTGCTGAGCGCCGAATTGATCCTTTTTCCCGGGCGCACGCCCGACGAATCGGCCGCCGCGGTCGTGGACTACCTGCAGGCGGCCGTCAAATGCGGGCTAAAGGTCGTGGTGGGAGGGGTGTGGACAAGGCCGCGGTCGCAGTTCCTGGACCTGTTTTTGATGTTCAACGACGCCGACCGGACCAAGGCGGCGGCGATGTACGACGCCCTGTCGGTGAATTTCGAGGGGGTTCTGGTCTCCGAGGACCCGAACTTCGTTTTCTACGAGCTCCGCCGAAGAAACCAGCGCCCGCAATGAAAGAACGGAGCGGACTACGGGCCGGGAATGACCATGATCTCAATCGACTCGGGGATGCTGTCGTACACGACCTCTTCGGTCTTGCCGTCTTTGGTCACAAGATCGAGTGACGCGGTGCCGCTGACCCACAGGCGTGTCGGGGTCGAAAAACCGGGCGGCAAGTCCTTGAGGGGGAGTCTGACCAGCAGGCCGTCGGTGGCGTCGATCCCCAGGCTCAAACGTCCGAAAACCCTGCCCGACTGCTGGATCTGGACCGCCTGGGCGCCTTTTTCGAAGAGGATCATGACGATCGGATCGTTGGCCTTGTTTGTGAGCCAGAATCGGTAGAACAGACCCACGTCCACCGGTCCTTTCGTTTCCAGCCAAACGTTGAGCGCGCCGCCCTGGATTTTTGAGAACACCGCGACAAGGTCCCCCCTGCCTTCCCTGGCGTTGCCCGCCGGGCTGCCGAGCTTGTGCGTGACGCCCGCAAACACGTCCCTTCCGCTCATCCTCGCCCGGGGGGACGGGGGCGGCGGCACCACCGGCTTCGAGTCAGGCCCTGGCGGCAAGACGTGGGATTGCGGGGTGTCCTGTTCGCACCCGGCGCAGCCCGCGCCGATCATGAGCACAAAAGCGCTGATCATCAAAAGCGTGCGCATCATCGACCCTCCCGGCGGCGGACAGTTTGGCGGCAAGGACATGCGCAGATGCTATTCTGTCGATGTGCAGTTGTCAACGTTTTGGGCCAACACGTTTTGGGCCAAAACCAAAACTGGCGGGGTTCTCGAGAAGGTGTCGCGTTCGCCAAGGCTGTGATACCATCCCTTTCGTGAGAAGAGAGGGATTGATACGCGGCGCGCTTGTCTTCGGCTCTGTTGCGGCCTTCCTTGTCGCGGCCGAGGCGGTTTCGCGGATCGTTGAGCTTGTCAGGCCGCCCGCCGCCGCCGTGCGCCAGTTTGGCGAGGGCCACTTCGCCCAGCACCGATGGCTCAAGGGCGACCCTCTCGGCTGGGACCTCCAGCCCGGGCCTCCGCACTACAATGCCCTCGGGATGAATGACTACGAGTACACCGAGGAGAAGCCCGCCGGCACATACCGCATCCTCGTCCTGGGCGATTCCGTCGCCTACGGCTGCGGCGTGCAAAAACACGAAACCTTCGAGAACCAGCTCGAAATGCTGCTCGAGAGGGCGCACGACGGCCGCCGATTCGAGGTCCTGAACATGGCGGTCCCCGGGTACAACACGAAGCAGGAGCTTGTCAAGTTCGAGCGCGACGGGCTCCGCCTGGCCCCCGATCTCGTGCTGGTGGCGTACGTGATGAACGACGATGTGGTCACTCCCGTGGTCATCAGGGACGGCAACATGGTCCGCTTCGAGTATCTGACACCCGAGGATCCCCTCGACGACGGGGCCGGCACCGCCGTTGACCGCGCCGGGTCATGGATCTTCTTCGAATCCGCGTTCGCGCGGTACCTCACCTATGCGTTTCTGCGGTTGAGACTGGCGGGGGAGGGACAGGACGAATCGCAGATTCCGTTCGGATCGAAGTCGGAGAGCTTCGAGAGCCTCAGGGCGATTCGGGACGCGGCAGCCAGAATCGGCGCCCGCGTCATCGTGGCTGTCTTCCCCGTGTTCGAATGGGAAGGCCCGCGGGACGGCTACCAGCGCCTGCGGATGCGCCTCAGGGCTTTCCTGGACGGCGAAAAAATCCCGTGGATTGATCTGCTGAACGTCTACCGGGCGCATCGCGCGGTCGACCTGTGCGTGTCCACTGGCGACCGCTGGCATCCGAACCGCTTCGGCCATTCGTTGGCCGCCGCTGCGCTCCGCGACCACCTTGAGGCGACGGCGTTCCTGACGAAGGCCGCCCCTTCCGGGACGGCGCGTACGCCCGTGGTCCCGCGAGTCCAGGAGTTGTTTGCAGGAATGCACCCGCAACTTCGCGCCGGCGAGGGGGAGGGACCGTTTTCCGCCGCCACGGCGATGCTCGGTCGGGAGAACCTGCACGTGCTGCTTTCGACGAACGGCGAGGCCGTTCGGGCGCATTCGTACCTGTTCTGGCTCGACAACCACCGCGACCCGCTGGTCACGATCCATGTCGAGGGCGGGGAATCGAGAGGGGCGCTCCAGATTCAACATGGCGGCGCCGTGAACGTCCGCCTTGAGGGGGCGGTATCGTTGGATGGCGGCGTGCTGGTGACGATCCCCCGCGCGCGGCTTCCTGCCGGGTACCGGGAGGCCAAGCGAATCTGGATTTCGGGGTTCCGGGCGGTGACATTCGTCGAGGACGCCGACGGGAGTATCCGGGCAGTGCAGCACGGTGAGATTCCCGAATCGGTCGAAGCGGCCCCTGCGCCGGAAATCAGGTAGGGGGCGTCGTGGGTGCGTCCCCGATTTTGGGGAACACGGAACTGACTCCCGGGTCGGCCGGGCCGCCGCCTTCCCGGCGCCCGTTCTGAGATCTTTTTTGCCGGGGGTCGCTACGCGAACTTTTCCCCCGGACCCCCTGCTCGCTCCGGCGGAGTGAATCCGCCTGCGCTCGCTTTTCGTCCATGTCCGCGCGTGCGCCGGGCAGGCGTCGCCCCGGCCTTCGCGCCGCCCCAGTTTCGGGGATGCGCCCGGGCGTCGTTGAGATCTGGTCAATCAGGCTGCGTTTGGGGTATGATTGCCGCAGGCATCCACCGATCGTGGTGGAAGAAACGGGGGCCGCACGTGGAATTCGGAATTCGGAATTCGCAGTCCGGCGGAACCGTTCCCGTCAACGGAAGGAAGGCGCTTCCAAAAGTCGCCTTGCTTGCGTTCCTGTGCGCCTTCCTTGCCGCGAGATGCACGTGCGACGATGCCGTGGAGCGGGGAGCGTCCGGTGACGACGGCGGCGCGGGGCTTGCCGCGGACGTCGGTTCCGGCGGGGACGGGTCCGTCTCGTGTCTCGAGCGCTGCACGAACCTGCCTCACGGCGCCGGCGGGTGTTCGGCGGACCGGTGCATCATCGCCGTCTGCGACCCGGGCTGGGCGGACTGCAACGGCGAGGTGACCGACGGCTGCGAAACCCGAATCGACAGAGACAACGCCAACTGCGGCGGCTGCGCAAAGGCGTGCGCGCCTTCGCACGGCGCCGGGCTGTGCGTCAACTCGGCGTGCAGTGTGGCCTCGTGCGACAACGGCTGGTGGGACATCAACGGCGATCCCGGGGACGGCTGCGAGTATCCGTGTGTCGCGACGGGCGGGAACGAAGTCCCGGACGGGCAGGACAACGACTGCAACGGGTTGGTCGACGACACCTGCCGCTTCACCTTCCTGGGCGAGCCCGGCAGGATCGAGATATACACCGCCGACGCGACATACCCGCAGATGTTCTGGAACGAAGGCCGCTACTACGCCGTATGGAGGGACACGCGCGACGGCAACGGGAACATCTATTTCACGACGCTCAACGCCGACGGGACCCTGGCCGGGGAGGAGACGCGCATCAGCCATGGGACCGGCGATGCCGTGACGCCGACGATCGTTCGCGGCGGGGATGCGCTCGCCGTGGCATGGTCGGACACCAGAAACGGCAGGCCCGAAATATGGTTCACCAGGATCGACGACGATGGCGGCACCCTTACGTCCGAGGCTCCGATAGGGACCCAAGGCGGCGCGAGAAGTCCCAGCCTGCAGTGGGACTGGACAAACCTTCGCTACGTGGTCCACTGGTACGACGACCATTCCGGTGACGACGAGGTCTACATGAAGTTCATTGATTCGGACGGCGTTCCCGGCGGCGAAACCACGCTGGTTTCGGGCTACCAGGGGGCGTCGAGGGGCGCCTCCATGAACGTCCTTGAAGAGGGTCTGTTTGTGGCGTGGATCGAGCAGTACGCGGAAGAGTTCGAGGTGATCTTCGTGAAGGTTTCCGACGACGGCGTCAGGAGCCCGACGGACCTGCTGGTGTTTCGGGGGTTTGGCACCGCCGGCGGCGTCGGGATGGCCTGGGGAGGCGAGGACTTCGGGCTGTCGTGGGACGGCAGCCAAAACGGACATTTCTCGATCTATTTCAACCGGGTGGACGCCGGGTATAACCTTGCGTTGGCGTCGCCGCGCGTGTTCTCGGACCCCCGGTTCGACTCGACCGTCCCGAACATGGGATGGAGCGGCCACTTCTACTTCCTGGTCTGGAGGGACGAATCCACGGGCAGGCCCCAGGTCGTTCTGGCGGCGCTCGACACCAGAAGCCGCCTTTCGGCGAGTCCGCTGCAGGTCTCAAAGTCCGACCGCGACGTCCACAATCCGATCGCCGTGTGGAACGGAGAGGAGTTCGGCATCATGTGGCAGCAGACCGCCGCCGACGGAAACCGCGAGATATGGTTCCGCCGCGTGGGCTGCGCGGAGTGAGGCGGTGCCCCCGATGACCACTGCGATGCCCATCTGCAAAGCGCTGTGGGACGGGTTCGTAGTCCACTGGACCGGGACGGTCTACCCGTGTTCCCTGCTTTGTGCCGAATCGTGCTCCAACTCGCTGAGTTTGGGGAACCTGGCGGAGATACCGCTCGCGGCGATGTACCAGGGCGCGGCGCTCCGCACTCTCCGCCGACGCTACCTCGCCGGCAACCTGGGCGGCTTGTGCTGCGCACACTGCACCAAGGGGGATCTCTGCGGAAGTCATCTTGATGAGGCGCGCGCGCCCGGCGGGGCGGGCGACCCCGATGAACTCTACCCGGTGACCCGCCTCGAAGTCTCGCTGACCGACAAGTGCAACATGCTTTGCATCATGTGTCCCAAGGTCGGACGCAGGGAGAACCCGCCGGGCCTCGGACGCGCGGGCTACATCGACCCCGCGTTGTTTGCGGGGGCGTTGCGCGATTTCCGGGACCTTTCGAAGGGCCGGGGTCTCGTGTGTCTGCACTGGGTCGGCGAGCCCACGCTCCACCCCGCGCTCCCGGCGATTCTCCGCTCAATCGACGCCTGCGGGTTGGGTATCGCGCTCGTCACAAACGGCATCAGGTTCCTGCCCGCGCTCACCGATCTCATCGTCGGCATGCCGCATGCGGCGCTCGTCTCGTTCTCCATCAACGCGTCGACGGAGGGCACGTACCGGACGGTGAACAACTCGAAACAGTTCGCACGCGTCCTCGGAAACATCGAGTATCTCCTCGCCCGGCGGTCGGCCGCAAAACGGACCAAAGAGCTGGCCGTTTCCGTCACGTTCGTCGTGTTGAGCGAGAATCTCGGCGAGGCGGTCCCCTTCAGGGACTACTGGTTCGGGCGCTACCGGCACCACGGAGCCGAGCCGTCGCTCGTCTTCAACGGAAAGGGGGCGGCCTCGGCATCGCAGGTGGATTTTCTCGTCGAGGCGGGGGCCTTCCCTCGGGCGAAAGAGAACTTTCTTGAGGTCCAGGCCCGCCTTGGCGCACGGGGATGAAGTCACCGCCCGGCGGTTTCGCGGTTCCGGTGGAAGACGCAGCGGTTCACGCACCCGCGCGTCATCATGACCGAGAAGCGCCCCGTCTCACGGCAGAGATCGAGCGGGAAACCGTCCCAGTCCGGAAACGGGAGATCGTCCAGTGACGCGATGAGGGGGCGGACGCCGCCGCTGACCGGGGCGTCCCCCGCCGTCCGGATGACGCCCGGACAGAGCGGCTCTTTGCCCTCGGCGGCGAGCCGGGCGACTTCGCGGATTGTCTCTTCCCCCTCGCCGACGACCACATAGTCGGGGGCGCCGGCCGCGGCGAAGCCGGCGGGGTCGAACATGGGAAAACACTCGGGGCCGCCGAAAACGATCATGGCGCGCGGACAGATCGTCCTTAAGGCGCGGGCCAGCGCGATGGAGAGCGGGCGTTGGGTGATGAGGATCGAGAACCCGACAAGGTCGGGTTCCGCCGCAGCGATCCGTGCGAGGTGCCCGTCGATCAGGGTTCGGTGGTCGGCGAGGAATGAGTCGGCGTTCTCCGGGCGTTCCATGACCCAGTGCGAGAAGTGCTCCCAAAGGTCGCGCGTCTGGCCGGGGCAGGCACGGTACAGCGACGCGTTGACGTCATGGATGGAAACCTCGTGGCCGTCGTTTCGGAGCACGGCGGCCAGGTATCCAAGGGCAAGAGACGGACGGCGGGGCTCCTTTATCGGGGCCTCAACGAGGGCGATCCGCAGTCCTTTTCTTGGTTCCACGAGTTCGCTCCCGCCGCGCGCGCGGCCGGGATCAATAGCACCACGGCACGGCCGGGTTGACAAGGGAATTCTGCGCGGCGCGTGTTGCAATTTTTGCCAAAAAGTATCAGATATGCGGCGATGTTGAAAAACGTCACGCTCTCGATCGCGGCGGTGATCGCTTCCCTTTTGGCAATCGAAGCGGGGCTGCGCATTTTCTACAGCGAGCTGCCCGACCGCGTCGCGTACGGCGCATTCCTGCCGGACAGGGAACTCGGCGCCGTCCCCCATCCGGGATACCATGACTTGTCGATTTCGATCAATGAATGGGGCATGCGCGATCGGAGCAGGCCTCGGCTTTCGCCCTCCGGGGGCCTTCGGGTCATCGTCCTTGGAGATTCATTTGTCTTCGGCGGAGAGAGACAGGACGAAACCATAGTCTCGTTTCTGGAGGCGATCTTGCAGCAATCCTTCCCCGGGAGGACCGTCGAAGTGCTCAACGGCGGCGTCCCCGGGTACGACACCATTCAGGAAGCCGCGTGGTACCGGCGGTTCGCCCGCCCGCTTGGGCCCCATGTCGTCGTGCTGGCCCTGTACATCGGCAACGATCTTGAAGACAACCTGGATCACCGGCCGCAGAGCGTGCATCGGGGCCGGTTGGTGTCGCAGGACGAACTGAAACGGCTGCGTGCCGCCGACCGGATGGCGGGCGAGGCGTCGTCCTACCTGGCTTACCTGGTCGAGGCCGCAGAGGCGGGGATCAAGGCATGGAGTCGGAGGCCCGCCGCGCGGGTCAATCCGGCGAGGCGATCGAACATCCACCGCATGCTCGAGGCAACGGCGACGCCGGGGCCGGACGCGGCACGCGGAGTGTTGTCACTGGCACATCCGTTGCCGGCCGATCCTCTCATCGGTCCCGACGCGGAAACCCTCGATCCGGAGCGCTTGTACTCTCTGTCGCCTGTCCCGGCAGCGGCGTTCGCGGAGCGGCTTGCGGAGGATGTCCGGGCGTGGGCCGGCGTGGTTCCCATGCCGGCGGAGCACCGGCGTCGGATCGGGATGACCCTGGCGATCGAGGGGACGATCGAGGCGGCGCGTGTGCGGGGGTGGGTCGAGCCCGCGGGATTGCGGGAGGACCTGTTGCGCCAGGTCGAGCGGTTCTCCAGCGCGGAAAACGTGCCCGACATCGGCCCCGCCCTCGAAGCCACCCGGCCCGCCCTCGGGCGGCTGGCAGCCAATGTCGCCGCCGACGGCGCGCGGTTCGCCGTGGTCCTGATCCCCTCGGAGATCCAGGTCGAGCACGGACTTGCCTCCTCGCTCAAGCGGCGGCGCCCCGATCTCCCTGATCGTTGGGAACCGCACTGGCCGCTTCGGCGGGCGGTCTCGCTCTGCCGGTCCATGGAGATCCGCGTGCTGGACACCTTTCCCGAAATGGCGGCGTGGGCCCGGCGGCAGCCGCTGTATCTGCGTTACGACACACACCTCAACGCGGCCGGGGCGTTTTTGGTGGCGGATCTCATCGCGGGCTCATTCGGGGACCTCTGGGAATAGGCCGCCCTCTTGACCCCGGCCCGTCATTCGGGCAGGGGAATCCCCAGCTTGTCGAGACGCGTCGAAAGGTACTCGGCGAACAACCTGTGTCCCAACTCGTTCGGGTGTTCATCCGGGAGGAGCAGAATCGTGGATGGGTCGCGTCCCCGGACTATCGGGTACAGGTTGACGGTCGCGTAGCCGTGGTACGTGAACCAACGTTCGAGGTACTCCTGGACGTGGCGTTCGGGATCCCACGCCTTGTCGGTCGCGGCGAGGTACGGGATCTGCAGGACCGAGAGCTTCACGCCGTTTCTCTCGAGCCGGGCGCGGAGCGTGCCGAGCCAGTACATCGCGCACTGGAAGCCGAAGTGATCGGGGTTCACGAGGTTCGGGTGACCTGTCACGACGCCCGGGTAGCCGGTTCGCGCGCGCTTCCAGGTATCGTGGACGACGCGCATGAACCCGGAGTACTCGATTGCGATCCCCACGGCCCGATCGAACTTCCTCCAGCGGACCGGGCAGATCCGCCAGGCGTTGGGTGTGAAGCGGTCAATAATCGCATCGTTGGGGAAGTACGCGACGATGACATGGTCGGGAGAGAAGCGTTCGGCCGACAACCTGCAGCGCTCGGTTTCGAGAAAGGTGTCGTAACCCGGGACCGAGAAGTTGAGGATCTCGTATCTTTGGTATGGCGTGTTTTTCCCCCCGGCCGCGGCGGCGGCCGCTCGCCGGTTGAGTTCGTCCTCGATCATCATCGGGAACCCCTTTTCCCCGTCCACCCCGAAACCAAACCCCATCGAGTCGCCGAGAAGGACGATCCGATAGGCACCCGGGGTCCGCGCGGGCGGGTAGTATCTGCCGAAGTATCCTCCTTCGTTGGCAACCGAGGTCTTTGAGAGGTGCCTCAGCGGCTGGCCCGGCGAAATGGGCGCGAGGAACGGCGGGCCTTTCGCCCGATACGGGCCAGGAAGGGCGGGGAACACCTTTTCGAGCAGCAGCGCGCCGCCTTCGCAGGCGAGAACGACGAGCGTGACGAGGACGGCCCGAAACACGAGACGTTTCATCGGAAGTCCCCGTCGCGGTTCCGATCCGCGCGCAAGCGACAGACCGCTGTCACCGACATTATCGGAGGGCCTCCCGGTATCCCGGTATCCGGTCAGGTTCCACGCCTGTCCTTGCCGAGTGCCGTTCGTAGAAGCGCAGGGCCTCTGTGTGCTCGCCGCGGTTCAAATGGAAGTCGCCCAGGATCTTGTCGCGGTTCAAAAGCTCGGTGCCGGGATACGTGCATTTCAGGCCGATGGCGGCGGCGTGCTTGAGGACCCGTTCGAAGCGTTCGATCCGGGTCGCAAGCGTGTTTGTCCCGTCCCGGGTCTCCCAGAAGTAGTGCATTCCCGGGGCGAAGGTCACGCCGAAGTCGAGGTGGCGGTCGTAGAGCTCGGTGCCGGGGAAGATGCCGGTGAAGCCGTCCGACGGGTTCACCTCGGTCAGAAACCGGCGGTTGTCCGTCAGGAAATCCAGCGTTGACCGGAAATCGTCCTCGGTCTCGCCGGGAAAACCCACCATGATGTTGACCTTCTGCAGAATCCCCGCCGCGCTGGTGTCGCGTATCACCCGTGACGCAACCGAAAGGTCCGTTCTTTTGCCCATGAGTCTTAACACGTTCGCGCTTGCCGATTCGAGACCATAGGTGATGTAGCCGCACCCCGCGTTTTTCAGTTTTGCGAGCAGACCGGGCGCCATCTCTTTCCGTATGATTCCCTCGCACCCCCATGGGAGGTGAATTCCCTCGGCGATGAGCATGCCGCCCAATTCGTGCAACACGCTGATGTTCCCGTTGAAGAGGGAGTCATTGGCCTCGATTTTCCCGGCCCCCCAACGCTCGGTGGCCTCACGGATCTCGCGGAATATGTGAGAGGCGCTCCTCCACCTGAAGCGCTCCCAGATCCTGTGTTCGATGCAGAAGACGCAGCGGTTGACGCAGCCGCGGCTCCACATCATGGGGATCCGGCGGCGGTCCTGGTAACGGTCGAGCGGCAGGCCGGTGAAATCGGGCATCGGCAGGAGGTCGAGGTCCCGAATCAGCGGTCGGCGACCGCCTTCTTCAATCCTTTCGTTGCGGCGCCGGAGGACGCCCGGCGGAACTGGCCCGCGCGCACCGGTCCCGACGTATCCGACGAGGTCCACGATTGCGCGTTCCCCTTCGCCGACCACGACATAATCGACGGCCGGGCACGCCGCGATCTCGTCAGGGGCGTACTGCGGAAAGCACGAGGCGCCGCCGATGACCACGGTCGCTTCGGGATTGAGCGCCTTCACTCGCGCGGCGAGGTGGAAGGCCGGGAACTTCTGTGTGGCGAGCGCGGTGATCCCTACCACGACCGGTCCCGGACCGATCGCGTCGATCAAAAAGCCGTCGATGAATGCAGCGAGGCGGGAAAAAACCGCGCGGGCGCGGCCTTGATCGATTGGCTCGTACCAGATGAAGTGATGGCTCGGGTCCCAGAAGTCCCTCTCGGCCGGATCGAGCCGTTCGTAGATCTCGATGTTCAGGTCGAAAAGCCGCACCTCGATCCCCGCGGCCTTGAGCGCCCCCTGGATGTACGGGAGACCCAGAGCCGGCATGTCGGGCCGCCAGGGCGGCGTCTGGACAAGGACGACTCGCATGGGCCGGATTGTACCAGATCGCGGCCGGACTGCACGGGCATTCCCGCCGCAGGCTGAGATTCGGAATATGTTCTGGAAGTCGCCCGCCGGCACGCCCTTTCACCCCGTCTCGCACATGCTCCGCCGGCCACTTCGACGCTTCAAACCTCTGTTCCAGGCGAGTCGGGGTTCCAGGACGCGCCGCCGGGCGACTCGCGCACCGCATGTTGGCGTATTCTAAGTACAGCGCCCCGCAAGTAGGTGACCAGATCGCGAAGGACCGGGCGTCGAGGGCAAGGCGCGACGATTCATCCTTCGTAGTACTACGGAGAACGGGCGAAGCTGTAGCAACGCTACCGCGAGGAGGAAAAACGCTGCCATCGGCGTCCGGGACCAGCGAAATGGGCATTTATTTGCGGGAAGCTGTACTAAGTGCGAGATCGCAGGTGATCAGCGCGTCGGCTCCCTGCCGTATCTTTGCGCGAGGAAGCCGTACAGCGCCTCGGCCATCGCGCGGTTCCCGCGCGCGGTGTAGTGGTCGCGCGAGTCCACGACGATCTCGGGGTAGGGGAGCCCGGCCACGGCCGGTTGGAGGTCGACGGCCGGGATCTTCGCGGCGGCGGCGCGCGCCAGCACCGCGTCCACGGCCCGCCGCGCGCCGTCGCAAACCCACGGTCCGTGGCGAAGGTCAATCGGGTCGCCCGGTGCCATGAACTGCGCGCAACGCGAGTAGGTCTCGGTCGCGACGGCGAACATGGCGCCGTGGCGCCGGCAGAGATCGGCCATGCGGTCGAGGAACTCCAGGTTCGCGGTCTGGTGGGGCATGATCCCGGCCGCGTCGCGGCCGGCCCGCCCGATCCTGGCTGCGTGGATCAGGTAGGTCGCGTATTTGTAAAGAAACGAGTTCTCGTTGAGCCAGCCGTGGACGGCATCGGGTACAAACGCGAGAGGGACTCCCTCGGGGCCGTCGTAGAGCTTGAAGACCAGCGTATCGTGTCCGTTTAACGTGCCGGCCTCGTACAGCTCGTTGTCGAGGTCGTTGGGGAAGAAGCTGTAGATGACGAAGTCCGGTTTGAGGGGGAGGACCTTGTGGACGAGGTTGAAGTAGACCTGCCGGATGTTGTAGCCCGGGACCCCCGCATTGACGACCTCGAACCGCGCCCCCCGGGAGCGCTCATTGAGCAGCCGCTCCAGGCTGCCGGGCACGGTACCGCCTTCGTCGGGGACCTCCGATCCGAAAGTGGCGCTGTCACCGGCGATCACGATCCGGTAGACCCCGGGAGCCTTTTCGGGGGCGACCTCGGCACCGCGAAACCCCAGCGCGTTTATCGGCGGCGTACAGCGCGGGCACGATGCCAACGCGAAGTCGAGGCCCGGCGCCGGGCGCGGCACCATCCGGGCGTGCCAGTTTACCCGCGTGCGCCCCGCCGCGTGCCGCCGGACGAGGTATTCGGAAAGCGCCAGCCCGACCGCGAGGCTTGCGAGAAACAGGGCCGCGTTGGCAAGCGGTTTCTTCACGGCGATCCTTTGCGCAATCCCGTCACCAGGCAACCTTCACGCGCGTCAACGCCCGGCACTCCGCCTTGACGAGCACGGTCTCCGATGTTGGGGAACTCCATGGCGCGACTCCCGCTGCACGGCGGATGTTCTGACCTTTCGCGTCGGCGGAAATGATCAAACTACCCGAGCGGGAAGGTGTCAAGGGAAAACCGGAAAACCGCGCCTCGAATGTGTCATCAGTTCCGGTTGAACACTTTTGTCGAAAACGGTGCTATACTGTCCTTGAATTCCAGACGAGGAGGGCCGGCACATGGCTACGAAGGTCGCGGGCTTCCTGGGCTTCATTGCGGTGCTCGCCGCCGCTGCAATGATCTCATGCAACGGAGGGGGTTCGGGTGAAGACGCGGGCGCCGCACGCGTCAACGACACGGGCGGGATCCCCGCGGGGTCCGAAGGCGGTCCGTGCTTTGGCAACGGCACATGCAACCAGGACCTGGCGTGCGCATCGGACCTGTGCGTGCGTCTTCCGGACGCGGGAGCGGACACGGGCGCCGCGGCGGACGCAGTCACGGAACAGGATGCGGATGAGGACGCCGGTTTCGATGCCGGAACGCCGGACACCGGTTTCGACGCCGGAACGGAGGACGCCGGTTTCGACGCGGGGATGCCGGATATCGGCGTGCCGGATGCCGGTTTCCCCCAGACCTATCCGAGGCCGGGAAAGGGCTGCAAGGACTTCGGATTCGACCCCCAGAACCCCCGGATCTCGGACTCCCTCAAGTTCAACCCGAAGGGCATACTGAAAGGCCGCGGCACGTACACGCAGGACGGGTTCAACCCCCCCGACGCGGTCAGTTGCGACGACCCGGAGGACACGTCATATGTCGAATACAAGATCCCCTCGGCCGAGTGCGGGCGGGTCGAGTTTGACGCCGTCGGATTGGACAACTCCTTCACGTGCCAGAAAGCTGAGGAAGTATTCGCGATGTATGACGACTCGTGGGAGCATCCGGTCAGCCAGTCCGTGCTGGACCGCTATCAATACAACCCCTACAAGGTCACGCTCCTGCTGCATTGCGACGAACCCGGGGGCGCATGCGACCCCGCCTGGGGGGGCGGCTGGTTCAACGCCGGCAACGATTCGATTGGCGGCGCCGTCACCTGCCGGGCATTTGCCAGCATGAAACCCTTGACACTCGATCCCGGCCAGACGCAGCACTTCGTGGTGCAATGGTTCGGCGACGACGCGGGCACGTGTCTGTACATTGAGGGGACCGGCAACCCGGCCGGAGGGTACAACTGCGTGCCGCGTGCTTCGTGCGGCGAGTACGTTTCCTACGTCCAGACCATCACCATCGGCGGGACCCCCATGGGTCCGCCAGCCACCGGCGCGACGTTCTCCAACGTCAAGATCTGGTGGTTCCAGCCGCAGTAGGAGGACGACCCGGCGCCTGCTTGTGGAACGGGTATGCGGGTGCTAAATTGCCCGCCGTGAGAGCGCTGCTCATCCACACGCCGATTTGGACCGTGCGGTCCCCGCCGCTCAACGTCCCGTACCTCGCAGCGTACCTGCGCCGCGCGGGGCACGACGTTGCCGTCATCGACATGAACTGTGAGTTGTACCATTCCGGCGGGCGGGCGTGCCGCGGCTTCTGGGACCGCGCCTTCCTGTTCCAGTGGCAGGACTTCGCCGAGTTCTCCAAGACAATCCTGCCCCGGCTTGTAGGGCCTTCGCTTTCGGGATACGCCTCGCGGGCGCGGGAATTCCGGCCCGATCTGGTGGGCCTTTCGTGCAATTCCTGGGGGGTTACAAAGGTGCTTTCGGAGGCGCTCAAGGCCGCGCTCCCCCGCACGCCGATAGTGGCCGGCGGGCAGATGTGCGAGCCGGGCTTCTACGGCAGGGAGTTCGCCGAGTTCCCCTCGGTCGACGCGGTGGTTTTCGGCGAGGGCGAGGAGACGCTCGCCGAGATCGCCCAAACGGCGGCGGGCCGGGGCGCCGTCGCCCCGGTTGCCGGCACCATCACGCGAGGTCCGGGGGGCCTCGTCGAGGCGCCGCCGCGCCCGCGGATAGGCGATATTGACGCACTTCCCTTTCCAGACTTCGCAGGCCTCGATGTCGACCGTTACACCGACGACATTGACGATCCGCTCCGTCCGTCGCGGTACTTCAGCATACTCTCGAGCCGCGGCTGTGTCAGGCACTGCGATTTCTGCCTCCAGCAGGCCATCTGGCGCGGGAAGTACCGCGCCCGAAGTCCGGAGAACGTCGTAGAGGAGATTCGCCTGTTGCGGGACGGTCACGGGATGACGCGTTTCCATTTCAACGACCTCTCGCTCAACGGCGACGTCCCCAGGCTGGCCGCGCTCTGCGCGCTCATGGCGCGGGAGACGCCGGGCATCGAGTGGGAGGCAAACGTCATCATCCGTCCGGAGATGACGGGGGAGGTCTTCGGAGCCATGCGGCGCGCGGGATGTCGGCACGTCGTCTTCGGCATAGAGAGCGGTTCGGACACGGTTCTGGCCGAGATGGGGAAGGGATATGGGGCGAAGGTCGCCGCGGCGGTTATCGGCAGCGCGGTGCGCGCGGGGATGTCTTTTTCGAGCGACCTGATTGTCGGCCACCCGGCGGAGGGGCGGCGCGAGTTCATCGAGACGCTCGAGTTCCTTCTTGAAAACCGGGCGCTGTTCTCACAGCCCCCGAACGTGTCGCTCTGCATCATCCAGCGCGGCTCCGTCCTCCACGGCAAGGCGGAGCGGCTCGGGCTCTTTATCAACGGCGGCGACGCGCTCGGATGGTCCCGCATAGACGGGCAGAGCGACCTTGACGAACGGAAGTTCCGGGCGAAGATCCTCGACATGTTCTACCGCGGCCTTTTTTCCCGCGGCCTGAGCATGACCGACATGGAACAGGACAGGGTCAAAGAACTCTGAGCGTTTTGGCTTTCGCCGGGCATATGTTAGTATCCGGGGTATTGAAAAGCCTGCGGCCCGCGCGCGCAGGGGGCACGGCCGTTCTTGCCGTGGAGGTGGAAGATGGACCGTCGTGGGAGCTGGGTTGTCATGGCAGGGGTCGTGGTTGTGTTGTGCGTCCCGGCGCCGGCGTCCACGCAGGAGGGCTCCGGCGACACCCTCGCTGTGCCTGTCGGGGACGCGCTTGCCGCGGCGCCCGTGGCGTGGGAGGCCGGGGCGGCGCAAATGGTCGTGGGCGTGTGGGACACCATCATCGCGGTCGAGACGGACTCGCGGGATTTGTTTGCCTTGAATGCCGCCGACGGAAAGGAGATCTGGCGCAAACCCGCGTTCTACTCGCCCGAGAAGGCGCTCACGCACCTTCCGGCGACCGACGGCAAGCACGTCTGGCTGGGACTCACCGACACCCTCTACGGCCTGCGCGCGCGCGACGGGAAGGTCCTGTTTGAGGCGCCGCTCGACGGCGAGATAGAGGAAGACCTCGCGTACATCGGCGGGCGCGTAGTAGGGCTTGTGTCGAAAATCGAGGGGGAGAAGGGGACGCGGGAGCGCCAGTTCTACGTGCGGGACTTCGACGGGGCGACCGGGCGGATCAAGAACTCGATCAACGTCGGGAAGACGACCCAGGCAATGTTCGCCGTGGACAGGGAGGCGCTTGTCTGCTACACGCTCCTGCGCAAGGTGGACGCCTCGCCGACCGACCGCTTTGCGTTGACCTCGTATCAGCTTCCAGCCGGTGCGAAACTGTCCTCGGGATCGACGGGCGACGTGAACGGCTGCCCGTACGCCGCGGTTTCGCGCCTTGCGGTGGCGGGGCCCGACGGGATTTCGGTGTACCTCAAGGACTCCCTTGCCAAACCCCTCAATCGTTTCGGCCGCGACCTGCCCCGGCAGGCCGCGGACGTGACCATCAGCGGAAAGAAGGCCATCTTCATCCAGGGCGACAGGGTCTCGGCGGCGGACGTCAACACCCCGTCCGTCTTCTGGCAGTTCGCGGTGGACGGAATGTCGCCGGGCGAGATCCCGTTTCTCTCCCCTTCGCTGTTCACGACGGTCGGACTGCGCCTGGTCTTTCCCGCGGCGCACGGGGGCTCGCCGCTGCTCGTGGCGTTCGACTCGGCCAACGGCAAAAACGTCCGCGCTTCCAGGGGCATCGATGGCATCACCTCGACGACGTATTTCAAGAACCTGCTCGTCGCGGCGACGGGCAAGAAGGTGATGGCAATAAACCTCGACAAGCTCGCCGTGCTGCCCAAAAAGGACGCCCCGAAGGAGCCCGAAAAGGCTTCAAAGGACGCCGCCGACGGCGCCGCGCCCGCGAAAAAGGAACCCGCCAAAGA
>JACRCP010000014.1 GCA_016218965.1 Deltaproteobacteria bacterium
ACCAGAACCGATCGACCGGCTTGCCGTCCACGTCGCATGCCCATCTTATGGCACAAAACGCCCCGCGGCGCCAGTCCCTTCTCTATCCCTTCAATATCTCCGGGCCTTCACGACTTTGCCGGTGCCCTGGTTTCCGATGCGTCATCACTTGACTTCGCCCGGCGGTTGCCGTAAACATGCCGCTCCGGGAAACCCGTCCCCCACCCAAGACTGAATGATCACTCATAGCGCGCCTTCAGCCTTGCAAACCCATGACGCATTTAATATAAGGAAATCCTGACCTTTTCGGGAGTCTTACGACCTCTCAACGCAGGGTACCGGGAAATGGCGAAGTCCAGGAAGCGCGTCAAGGAGCCTCGAGAAGCGAGGCCGCAAGACGGGGGCGGGGATGCCTTAAAAACGCTCGAAGCGGCGGCCCAGGCTTTGAGCGCGGCGGCGGCATGGGACAAGCTTGCCGCGTTCTATGAGGCGCGCCTCCGCCAGTCCGAGGAGCCGAAGATCTCCCTTGAGATTGCGTCGCGGGTCGCCGAAGTGTATCTGGACCGACTGGCCTCCCCGCGCAAGGCCGAGGAGATGGGCTGGGTTGCGCTCAGGATCGACGGGACGGCCAGGGCGCCGTACGACCTCCTTCACAAGCTGTACGATTCGACCAAGAACTACCGCAAGGCCGCCTACCTCGAGTACCACCGCGCCACCTCGCTTGTGCCCGGACCCGAGCGCGCGGCGGCGTTTCACTCGGTCGGGGTCCTGTGGCGCGACCGGCTCGGGCACAGGCTCCGGGCGCTCACGTTTTTTTGCGCCGCGGTCCGCGCCGGGCACGGCCTCGAGGCGGTGCAGGCCGCGGACGCCGTCTGCACCGAGCTTCAGATGAACGAGGAATCGGCGCGCCTGATTTCTGTCGAGGAAACGCTGAGCCAGGACCGGATGCTCTTGGCCAACAGGTTCCTCGACCTCGGGCTGAGACTCGCCGAGAACCCCCTCCTGCACGATCGGGCGAGGGTGTTTCTGAAGAAGGCGATCGATCTCAAGCCCGCCAGCAAGGCGGCCAGGAGGGCGCTCGAAGGCCTCGATTCGTTCTTCGAGGCATACGAGGAGGCCATCGATTCGCTGCGCGACGAAGCGGTCGACACGCGCGACCGCGACCGCGCCGCCGCGCTGTACCGCTACATCGCCGAGGTGTACTTTCTGGTCGACGGGCCCGAGGGTCTCAAGCGCGCAAGGGAGTACCTCGACCGATCGCTCATGCTCGACCCGGTCAGCGCCCCGGGCGTCGACCTTCTCGCGAGGCTCCTTGCGGCGGACGGGGACGTCGGCACGCTGGTCGCCGCGCTCGAGAAGAAGGCCCAGGAGATCCGGAGCAACAAGACCGGATCGGAGATATACTTCCGGATCGGATGGATCTGGTTCGAGAAGGCCGGCGACGCAGCCAAGGCCGAGCAGGCGTGGAGGCGCGCGGTCGAGATGAATCCCGAAAACCGCGACGCCCGCAGGTTCCTTGCCGATTTTCTGGAGGAACGCGGCAGGATCGACGAGGCCGTTTCGCATCTCGAAGTGCTGCTCAAGGTTCCCGGAGACCAGATGCAGGACGCGGCGGTTCACCTGAAGCTCGCCGAGCACGCGTGGGAAAAAGGCGACGCCGGCACCGCGGCCCTGCACGCCATGACGGCCCTCGATACGCTCCCGCCCTCGGCCCCGGTGCTCGCGCGGCTCGCCCAGTTCCTCGAGAAATCCGGCGACCGCGACGGCCTGGCCGCGGTGCTGGGGAGCCTGTCGGCGTTCGAGCCCGAGCCGTCCGCCCGCCTCGAACACGTCGTGAGCGCGGCGTCGCTGTTCAAGGAGAGGGGGGCGCCCGAGCAGGCGTTCCCGCTCTACCGGATTGCGCTGGCCATCGAGCCGTGGCGCAAGTCGATCCACGAAGCGATGGAGGATCTCGCCGAGGCCGGCGTGGGATGGAAGCGCGTCGCTGAGGCGTACGCCGAGGAGGCCGTCAAGTACCCCGGCGACGAGAAGATGCTGCCGCTTAACAGAAAGCTCGCCCTGATCTTCGGCGAGCGCCTGGGCGAACCCGCCAAGGCGGCCGAGCACCTGCGCATGGTCCTCGCGGTCGACGAGGAGGACGTCGAGGCCGCCCGCGAGCTCTCGCGGCTCATGACGCAGGTCGGCGACGCTGGCCAGCTGGCCGAGGCGCTGCGCCGCGAAGTGCAGGTGGCGCGCCGGGCGGGCGAGAAGGTGGCGACGCTCAAGCGCCTCGCCGCGATCCAGGAGGAGAAGCTCAACGATTTCGACGGGGCCGCGGAGACATGCCGGGAGATACTCTCGCTCGACAGGACCGATTCCGAGACGCTCGACCGGCTGCTTTCGCTTCTCGATCGGGCGGGCAGGCTCAACGACCTTGCCGCGCTTTATCAGGAGGAGATCGGGCGCGCCGCGCACGAGCGCGAAAAGAACGTCCTGCGCCTGAAGCTCTCGGCGCTCGTGGCGGATCGGCTCGGGCGGCCCGACGACGCGGTGGGTCTTGTCGAGGAGGTGCTCGCGGAGGACCCGGAAAACGGCGAGGCGTTTTCGCTGCTCGATGCGTTTGCGGCCAAGGGGTTCTCGGCCGTCCGGGTGTCGGCGCTCCTGGCCCCGCGGTACCGGCGGCTGGGCCAGTGGCGCAGGTACGTCGAGTCGCTCGAACGGCGGATCCAGTCCGAGGCCGATGTGGCGGTCCGGTTTTCGATCCTGCGCGACATCGGCGCAGTCTACGAGGAGCAGCTTTCGCAAAAGGACATGGCGTTCGCCACGTTCTGCCGGGCCCTTCGCGAGGACCCGGTCGATGAGGCCAACCGGCAGGCGATTGAACGTCTGGCCGGCGAGACGCGCGGTTTCGAGGAACTGTGCCTGCTCTACGGCGAGGAATCGCGCCGCGACCCGGTCCCTGCGGAGGTCCGGGCCGCGATGCTGCGTGTGGCCGCGCGTGTGCAGGAACGTGAGCTCGAGGACCCCGCAGCCGCGGCCGAGGCGCTGGGCCGGCTCATCGACCTCTCTCCCGACGACGAGGCGTCGGTGCGTTCGCTCGTGGCCATATTCCGCAGGATCGGCAACGCCCACGGGCTGGCGGGCGCGATGCTCAGGCTCGCCGGGATGACGGGCAATCCCGACGAACGGCGGGAGGTCCTCCATGAGGCGGCGCGGATCTACGAGGCCGAACTGCGGGACGACGACGGGGCGGTGAAGGTCTTCGCGAAGATCCTCGAAACCGATGAACACGACGCCGCCACCCTCCGGAAGCTCGACAGGCTCTATGAAAAACGCGGCGACTGGGACGCGCTCGCCGATGTGCTCGAGCGTGAGGCTTCCCTTTCGCAGGAGCCCGTCGAGAAGGCCGAACTCCTCTACAGATTGGGGCGCACGTGGCGGGAGCGGCTCAACGGGCCCGAGGTGGCCGTCGAGTATCTTGCGAAGGCGCTGTCCGAAAACCCTGGAATGCTCGCTGCGCTCGGGGCACTCGAGGCGCTGCTCGATGACGCCGCGGTCGGGCCGAAGGTGACGCCGATTCTCGAGACGCACCACCGCGCAAGGGGCGAGTGGGACAAGCTTGTCGCCGTTCTCGAGCGCAAGCTCGGCACGGCGGCGGGGGACGAGCGGCGCGGGATCTACGACGAGCTCGTCGAGATCTACGAGAAGCGCATGAACCACCGGCAGATGGCGTTTGCCGCGGCGTGCCGCGCGTTTCGCGAGTTCTCGGGCGACGACGGGCTGCTGGCGCGTCTGGAGAAGGCGGCCGGGGACGGGGGATTCGCGGAGGAGCTGGCGGCGGTGCTCGAAGAGGTGACCGAGGCGGGGGAACTGGCGCCGGGCAGGGCGACGGCGCTTCTTGTGCGGGCCGCGGAGCTTTACGAGACCGAACTTCGCGACACGATGCGCGCCCTGGAACTCCAGAACAAGGTGCTGGCCGCCGAGCCGGGGCATGGCGGGGCGCTCCGGGCGCTCGAGCGGCTCCAGAAGGCGGCGGGGAACTACCAGGAACTCGTGGCGGTCTACCAGCAGAAGCTCAATCTTGCGGCGACGGACGAGGAGAAGAAGGACCTTTATTTCGAAATGGCCTCCGTCCTCGAGGAAAAACTCGGGGACCTCCGCGGGGCGAGGCAGGCGTACCTCCGGGTCCTCGAGATCGACCCGAAGGACCTTGTCTCCCTCAGGACGTACCAGGGGTTCTGCGAGAGGCTCGAGGACTGGCCCGAACTGGCGCGATCGCTTCTGGCCGAGATCGGACTTGCCGGGGACGCCGTGTACCGCCACGACCTTGCACTGCGGCTCGCGCGCCTGCGGCTCGAGCGGCTTGAAGATGTCGACGGGGCGCTCGGCCTGGTCGAGCGGGTGCAGCAGGGCGATCCGGCGGACGCCGGGGCCCGCGGCTTCGTCGAGTCGTTGTTCGAGTCGGGGCGGGAGAGGGCGCGGACGGGACCGATGCTCGCCCGCGCGGCCGAGGCCGCCGGCGACTGGGCGGCCTACGCGAGGGCCTTCGAGATCATGGCGGCCGGAGCGGCCGGACCGGGGGCCCGGGCCGAGATGTATTCGCTCGCCGCCGTGGCGTGCCGCGACAGGATCGGAGACGTCGAACGGGCGTTCCTGCTCTTCTCGAGCGCGTTTTCGGCGGCCCCCGAACGCACTTCGCTCGCCGAGGACGCCTTTGCCCTGGCCGACCGGTGTGACGGCTGGGAGCAGATGGCGATGATGCTCGAGGAGGCGGTGCCCAAGCTTGCGGGGGCCCCTGGAGCCGTGCCGGTCCGGCGGATGCTCGCCTCCATCAAGCTCGGCCGCCAAAACGACCGCGAGGGCGCCGAGGAGCACTACCGGGCCCTTGTTCACGAAACGCTCCCGCGTGACGACATGCTTGCCGTGCTCGATGCGCTTTCCGAGATCTACCGCGTCACGGGCAGGCCCGAGCTGCTTGTCGACGTGCTCAGGCGCAAGAGTCTTCTCGTCGAGGACCCCGCGGCGCGGAAACCGATTCTCAAGGAAATGGGGACGCTGCAGTTTCAGACGGTGCAGGACGCCGCCGGGGCGTTCGAGACGATGCGGCAGATCCTCCAGATCGACCCGCAGGACCGCGAAACGCTCGAACGGGTCGTCGAGCTGGCGTCGCGCCTCGCGCGGTGGCAGGACCTGTCGGACGCGATCGAGCGGCTCATCGGCCTGGGCGGCGAACCGAAGGACCTCGCCGAGCTCAGGTTCGAGCTGGGCAACCTGTTCGAAGAGCGGTTTTTCGAGGTGGACAAGGCTCTCGAACTCTACGCGCGCGCGGCGGCCGACTGGCCCGGCCTCCCGGTGCTTCGAAAACACCTCGAGGCGATGGTGTCCGCCGGAAAGCACGCCGAGAAGGCGGCCGAGATCCTGTCGGCGAGCCTCGAGGCGGGGGGCGAGTGGGATCGCCTCGTGCCGGTTCTCGAGGCGGCCTCGGCGAACGCCGAGACGCCGGCGAAGGCGAGGCAGTTCCGCAAGCGCATCGCCGAGATACATCTTCGCAAGATGGGCCAGCCGGACATGGCGCTTCTGGTATTGTGCCGCGTGCTCCGTGAGGACCCGGAGGATCTGGACACCGCCGTGCGGATCGAGGAACTCGCGGCCGAGCAGGGGTCGTTCGAAGAGGTCGCGATAGTTTTCCAGGACGCGATCGAGCGGTCCGACCTGTCCGACCGGGCGCGCAAGGACCTGGCCCTAAAGCTGGCGGTCATCCATGACGAAAAGCTCTCGGATCCCGACTCGGCGATGCCGCACTACGAAACCGTCTTTGCGCTCGAGCGGGAGAACCTGACGGCGCTCATCGCCCTGGATCGCCTTTTCAGGCTCAAGGGCGAATGGCTGAAGCTCACCGAGGTGCTCGAGGCCGAGGTGCGGGCGACGACCGACGAGGAGGAGAGGCTCAACCTCATCTACCGGCTGGCCAAGCTCTGGGAGGAGAAGCTCGACGAGGCCGACGGGGCCATAATCTGCTACCGGCGCCTGACCGACGTGCGGCCCGACCACAAACTGGCCCTCAAGGCGCTGGAGAAGCTCTACGATCGGAAGAAAGACTGGGCGAACCTCGGCGACGTTCTCGAGAGGGGAATCGCGCTCACGGAAGACGCCGACGACAGGAAGAGGCTCAAGGGCCGCCTCGCCGAGGTCTCGGCCTGGAAACTCGGCAGGATCGACGAGGCCGTGGCGCACTGGCGCGACGTCCTGTCCGGCGAGCCGGGAAACGAGGACGCCTACCAGTCGCTCGAGCGGGTCTATGAAACCCAGGGAAACTGGCGGGCGCTCGCCGACCTGATGGCCGAGTTCGCCCCCCGCCTGCTCGATCGGAGGAAGGCCCTGCTTGTTCACCAGAGGCTCGGGAACCTTCTGGCATCGAAGCTCGGCGACCGTTCCGGCGCGCGGGCGGCGTTCCAGGAGGCGCTCGGAATCGACCCGAAGGACATCGGGACCCTGCGGGCGCTCAAGGGGTTCTACGCCGACGAGGGGGCGTGGGAGGAGCTCTGCGCCATCCTCCGGCGCATGATACCGATCCAGGACGACCCGCAGGACATGAAGGATCTCCGCCTTGAACTCATGGACGTCCTGGGCACGAGGCTGGGCAGGCGCGACGAGGCGGTCGACGCCGCCAAGAGGGCGCTCGATATCGAACCGCACGACGCCGCCGAGCTCGACCGCGTCGCCAAGGTCATGGAGATACTGCTCGCGTGGGACGAACTGGCCAAGGTCCTGGCGCTCCGGCTCGCGTTCATTCCCGACGACGCCGCGTATGCCGCGGAGCGGAGCGGGCTGTTCCTTCGCATCGCGGGGATCTACAGGAGCGAACTCGACGACGTTGTCGCCGCGACGGAATACTACGAGCACGCCCACGAAACCGACCCGTCCGGCGCCGAGGCCTACGAGGCGCTTTCCGATCTGTACGCCGCCCGGGGTGAATGGCGAAAGCTGGTCTCCTTCTACGATGCGGCTGCCGGCCGCGCCGCGACTCCCGGCGAACGCATCGATCTCCTGACGAAGGTCGCGGGAATCTACCAGGAACGGCTGGACCAGGCCGACATGGCGTTCATAACGTGGTGCCGCATATACCGCGAGGATTTCGCCGACGTCAACGCGCTTCAGACCGCGGAGCGGCTGGCCGACGAGACCGGCTCGTACGAGGAGCTCCATGCCCTGTACGAGGAGGCGGGCGAGGCGGTGCAGAACCCCGGCCTGCGCGTCGACCTGCTGCGGCGCAGCGCCCACGTGATGGCCGAGCACCTTGGCGAGGGGGAGCAGGCCGAGGCCCACTTCCGCAGCATTCTCGAGATCGATCCGAAAAATCTCGGGGCCATCGACGCGCTGGCGGCCGCGTACGAGGGGGGCGGGAAATGGACCGAGCTCATCGACGCGCTGGACGGGAAGGTCCCGCTGGTCGACTCGATCGAGGAAAAGGTGGGGCTGCGCCTGCGCATCGGCGCCGTCTGGGAGCAGAAACTGGGGAAGGTCGAGGAGGCGATCGCTTCGTACCGGCGCGGCCTCGAGCTCGACGGGACCGACCGCAGGGTGCTCGACGCCCTTGCGTCGATCTACGGCTCAGAGCGGCGGTTTGCCGATCTCCTGCAGACGTACCGTCGCCAGGTCGATGCGGCGCCGGACCCCGATGCGGCGCTGGCCGCGCGGCTGAAGGTCGGCGCGCTCCTCGGCAAGGACATGGGCGAAACCGAAAAGGCGGTCGCCGAATACCGCGGGATCGTCGACGAACACGCCGAGTGCGTCGAGGCGCTCCGGGCGCTCGAGGAAATATTCACGACGACCGAGAACTGGGAGGATCTGGTCGAGATATTCGAAAAACGCATCATCGTCGAACCGGAGCTTGCCGAAAGGGTCATGCTGCACAGCAGGTCCGCGACGCTCTACGAAGAGCGGTTTGGCGATCTGCGGAAGGCCGCCGAGCACCTCGAGGACCTGCTTGCGTTGAGCCCGGGCGAGATCTCCGCCGTCCGGACACTCGAGCGCCTCTACGAGGCCCGCGAGGACTGGGAGAAACTCGTCGATACCCAGCAGCGCCGGTTGGAGCTGTCCGAAGACACCGCCGAGCAGGTCGCGGTCCTCACGGCGATGGCCGAAGTGTACTACGGGAAACTCCAGCTCACCGACCGGGCCGAGGAAGTGTACAACCAGATACTCAGGATGGAGCCCCGCAACCTGACCGCCGTGCACGCCCTTGCACAGATGTACGAACGGAGCGGGAACTGGTTCAACGCGATGGAGATGCTCCAGCGCGAGGCCGAGATCGCGGAGGCGGGCCCGGAAGCGGTGGACCTCTGGTTTCGCATGGGGAAGATCCACGAGGACATGCTGCTCGACCCGGGGAGCGCCAAGGACTGCTACCGCAAGGCGCTGGACATGGAACCGTCGCACCTGCCGTCGATCCGCGCGCTCAAGGTCATCTACAGCATCGAAAAGAACCTCGACCAGTACATCGGGGCGATGCTCGAGGAGGCGCAGTACACCGACGACGCATCCGAGAAGACGCGCCTGCACTACGAGGTCGGGCGCATATACGAAGAGGAAAAGAACGACCGCAACAACGCGGCGAGATACTACGAGGAATCGCTCAAGGTCACCCCGACGTTCCTGCCGGCCGCCAAGATCCTCGCCGACATCTACTTCAAGGAGGAAAACTGGCCGCGCGCGGAGGCATGCACGGAGACCGTCGCCGCGCAAATGGACCGTGCGACGGCCGCAAAGGACCTTTCGCGACTGTACTACCGCCTCGGGTACATCACCGAGAAGATGAAGGACTACCAGAAGGCGCTCAAGCACTACCAGACGTCCTACGAGATCGACTCGACGTACCTGCCGGTGCTCGAGGGCCTGGCGAACACGCTCGTGAGCTTCGAGCGGTGGGACGACGCCATCAAGGTGTACCAGCGAATCCTCGTACACCACAAGGACAACCTGTCCGAGACGGAGATCGCGGACCTCTATTTCCAGATCGGGTCCCTTGCGCTCAAGCTCGGCGCGGACGAACGCGCAATCAAGTCCCTGCAGAAGGTGCTGGAGATCGACGACAAACACCAGCGGGCGATCGAGGCGCTTCTCGAGCTTCGGGAGGCCCGTGAGGAGTACGAAGAGGCGTTCGACCTGATCCTTCAGCTCATCGGGCTCGTGGAGGGGCCGCGCCGGTTCGAGTTGTACATGAAGCTGGGCGCGCTCTGCCGCGACAAGCTCGAGGATCCGTACCGCGCGCTGGATGCCTTTCAGGGCGCGATGCGGAGCGCAAAAGAGGGTCCCGATCAACTCCCCGCGATGGCCGAGTTGTACGGGATGTACCGCGCGACGCGGCAGGCGCAGAAGGCCGCGTCACTCCTCGACCAGATGGTCCTCCTGGAGTCCGAGCCTGGGCGGCTGGTCTCGTACTGGTTTGACCTCGGGGAGACATACCGCGTCGATCTGGCCGACCCGGACAAGGCCGTCGAGGCGTACAACAAGGTGCTCGACCTCGACCCGACACAGGCGCGCGCCTTCATCGCCATAGAGGAGCTTCTGGCGCAGCGAAAGGACTGGCGCAAGCTCGAGGAAAACTACAGGGCCATGATCCAGCGGACCCCCAAGGAGGCCCGCGAGAAGAGGCTCGTCTTGTGGCGGAGCCTGGGCGAGCTCTACCTGCGCGCGCTCCGCAACCCCGAGGCCGCGATAATGGCCTACGAGGTCGTGTCGGGCTACGACAAGGAAAACGTCGAGACGCTCGAGACACTCGCAGAGTTGTACACGGGAAAGGAAAAGTACCGCGAGAAGGCGGTGAAGACCCACCACACTGTCCTCCGGCTCACGACCACGCCGGTCAAGTCGTGCCGGGCGCTCAAGAGGCTCTACCTCGCCTCGCGCGAGTACGACAAGGTGTATGCCATCTGCTCGGTGCTCCGGTATCTCAAGCAGTCCGACGCCGAGGAGGAAAAGCTCCTGGCGCAGCTCAAACCGCGGGTCAGGGAGATAGCCACCCGTGCGATGACGGACCAGATGTGGGAGTCCGGCGTGGTGCACGCCCAGGCGAAGACGTCGGTCAACGCCGTGATGGTGTTCCTTCGCCGCCGGATGCCCGATCTGTTTGCGCAGAACGTCGAGGATTTCGGCGCCAAGAGAAAGGACGCCATCGACGTCGGCGGCAGCCAGCTCTTCTTCGTCAACATGTTCAAGTACGTGACGCGCGTCTTGAACATGGGCGACTTCCTCCTCTACCGGGCGCCCGCCGGGATGCCCGGCCTGAGGATAGTGCACTCGAACCCGCCGGCGCTCCTCGCAGGCGAGGACATGTTCCGGGAACGCCCCAAGAAAGACATCTGGTTCGCGCTTGCCCGCGAACTGGTCCTCGCGCGTCCGGACTTCATCATCCCCGCCACCCTGAACCCCGATGATCTCCTCGCCTCGTTCGGCGCGGCCCTCTCGTTCGCCAACCCGGCCCTGGCGCACGAGGGCAACCGCGACCTCGTCGAGCGCTGGCGGAAGCGCATGGCGAAGTACCTCACGGACGACCAGTTGACGGCCCTCCGCGCGACCGTGTCGGGGTACTTGGGCGAGAAGACGCAGGGCGGGCTGGAGAGCTGGCTGGAAGGCGTCGAGTTCACCTGCAATCGGGCGGGCTTCCTCCTGACCGGCGACCTCGACGCGGCGATGGCGCTGATACAGGCGCTGCCGCCGAGACTGGCGCGTCCGCCCTTCCGCACGCACGTCCGGAAGATGGTGATGTACGCGATCTCCGAGGAGTACCTGACGGTGCGCGAGAAGCTGGGGCTGGCGATCCAAGTGTAGATTTGTTGATCGTTTCGGGAAAGTGCTATATTGGAAAAAGGGGCGGGGTGCGGACGGCAAGCGAGGCGGCCCTATGGTTTTCGGATGTGACAAGTGCGGCGCCCAGTACAAGATCGCGGACGAAAAGGTCACGGGCAAGGGCGTCCGCGTTAAGTGCAAGAAGTGCGGGAACATCGTCACGGTGAAGGCGGAGGCCGCCGCCCCGGCCGCTCCGGCCGCCGCGAACATCTACGACCAGCAGTCGACGGTTGTACGGCGCAGCCCGATGCCCGCTTCGCCCCCGCCCGATCCGGGCGGCGGACTCGAGGGCGAGGCAACGCGTGTCGTTCAGGTGGGGGGAGCGGGGGCCGGAGGGGTCTTTGCGGGCCTCATCGACCAGGCGGGGGCATCCGGTCCCGCGTACGAGCAACAGGCATACGGGACGCCGTCGTACCAGCAGTCGTCGTACTCCCCGGAGGAACAATCCACCAGTCCGGGATTCGCCCCTCCGCAAGGCGAACCGGTCCCGCCCGAAGAGGACGAGGACCTCGGGCGCCAGGAAACGCGGGTATTCACCCCGGGCGACATGGCCCGCGTCCAGGAGGAACGCCAGAAGGCCGGCGACTCCGGGGCGCCCCAGGGCGGAGGCCCCTCGTACTTCCAGTCGCAACCGCAGCACCAGCAATCCCAGACCGGCGACTACGCGGCCGTTGAGCTTTACCGGGCGCCGCAACGCCAGGACTACGTGAGTCAGAAACCCGCGCACGCGCCCAGGCCGAGGGTCCGCGGTGAGTGGTACGTCGCCATCGGCGAGGTCCAGGTCGGGCCGCTCTCGCTCATAGAGGTCGAGGAGAAGTGGGGGCGGGGCGAGATCGATTCTACGACGTTGTGCTGGAAGGCCGGGTTCCCGGATTGGCGCCCGCTGATGTACGTTCCGGAGCTTGCCCACCTCGTCCCGCCGGCCCCGCAGCCCGAACCCGATCTCCCCAAACCCGACATTGTCGTGGCGCCGGCATCGGCCTCGTACGCCCGCGAGGAGGCGGGGGCGAAATCCACGCCCTCGCTTGATGAGATCGCCAAGGCCGAAAGCGAGCTCCCTTTTTCGACCGAAGCGGGGGCCGCTCCCGAGGACGATTGGAAGCCCAGCGCGGGGGCCGCGCTGGCGTCGCTTGTGGAGGCCGAACTCGAGAGCATCAAGGGCGGGGCCGATGCGTCCGCCGCGGTGGCCGCCGGTGACCTCGGCGGCATCGGGATTCCGCCGGGGGCGTCCGGATCAACCCTGGATTCCTCGCCTTTTCCCTCGTACCCGGGGCCGATCGCCGCGTCTGCGGCGCCCGCGTCCGCGGCGGCCGCGTCGCCGTATGCCGGCGCCGTTTCGTACCAGGGCGTGTCGGCGCCCCATGTCCCTGCCATGTATCCGGTGCCGTCGGTCGCCAGGCGCGAGGACAGGAAATTCCCGGTGCTCCTTGCCGTTCTGATCCCGGTTGCCTTGCTGTTCCTGGTCGGCGGCGGGTTTGCCGTCTACAAGCTGGTCATCGAAAAACCGGCCCCGGTCGTGACTCCGATACAGGAGAAGAAGGAAGAGAAGAAAGAGGAAAAGAAGGAAGAGAAAAAGGACGAAGGCGGGCCGGTGGGACTCGCCGCACTCGTTGCCGAAAAGCAAAAAGAGCTCGAGGCGAAACTCAAGAAGGAGAAAGAGGACGAGTCCGCCTCTGAAGGGGAAGACAAGGAAGAAAAGGGCCAGGAGCAGCCCAAGGTGGCGAAGTCGGCGGCGACCGTCGGCGGGTCGGCAAAGGCGGACCTCAAGAAACAAAAGGAAGAAGAGAGAAAGGCCAAGGCCGAGGAGGCCAAACGGAAGAAGGAAGAGGAAAAACAGGCCAAGGCCGACGCCGCGAAGAAGAAGAAAGAGGAAGAAGAGACGCCAAGGCCCAAAAAGGGCCCCCGGAAAGGCTGTGATCCGGTGCTCGACCCCGATTGCGAAAGCGGCGGAGGGGGCGGCAGTCCCGAGCCGCCGGCGCCGCCGCCCAAGAAGACTGCATCCATCCCGGAATCGCTCGAGCAGGCACAGGTTCTCGAGGTCGTGAAGTCCGCTTTCCCCAAGATCCAGAACTGCGCCAAACAACAGGCGGCGAAGGATCCCACGCTCACGGGGAAAATGGCCGTGGCATGGGAAATTCAGAGGGACGGCAGGACCTCAAAAATCAAGGTCGAAACCCCGAAGTTTCAAGGGACCTTCGTCGCCACGTGTGTGACAAGTGTCGTCGAAGGGTTCCGGTTCCCGAAGTTCTCGGGCGATCCGATCCCCGTCAAGTTCCCGTTCAATATCAAGGGGCCGTGAGGCGTCTTGGAGTGCGGCGGCCCGCCGTCGCCAGGGGCCATGGCGCGTGGGTTCCTACTTGGCCTCGGCCGGCTTTTCGGCCGGCATGGGTGCCGGGTTTTGTTCGGCGGCCGGCGACACCACCGCCTTCTCCGGCGCCGGCTTCGGCGGCGGCTCTTCCTTCTTCTTTTCCTTCTCGGGCTTCGGCTTGTGGGGGTGGATGCGGCAGACCGTCTTGACCTGTTCGGCAGTCGGGATGTTCTCGACAATCGAAAACCCGTCCTCCATGTACTTCTTGCGGACGAACGCCCCGAGCGCGATTCTGTCGTACACCGCGTTCTCGACCGTCTGTTCGAACTCCCTGCCGGTCGCGTCGCAGAGCATGATCTCCTTGAAATCGGCGTGTTGGACGCGTCCCTTGCGCGTCGAGAATTCCACCGAGTCGTCCACTTTGGCCACGACCATCGCCTCGAACTGCGTGGACCATTTCCTGATGGTCGGGTAGTACACCAGAAGTAGTAGA
>JACRCP010000173.1 GCA_016218965.1 Deltaproteobacteria bacterium
AAGGACGCATACGGTTTCCATGACTGGCAGTACTTCCGTCTGAAAATCCTCCGCAAGTGCGGCAAACTCGAATCCGACGATTAGATCGGCATTGAACCCCTTTTTTTCAGAGAGGGACCCACACTAATTCCAGAAGTTCCCGAAAACTGGTACGACGTGCGCGTGCACCCGTTCGAGGGCGGCATCTCGGTGTTCTTCCAGATCACGACCGAGCGGAAACGCGCCGAGGAGGCACTGCGCATGGAGGAGCAAAAGCTCAGGAGCGTCATCGACAACCTCACGGCGGGAGTGGTCCTGCTGAGCCCCCGGATGGAGGTCCTGCTGACCAACCGGCGGATCGACGAGTGGTTCCCCGACGCCAAACGCTGCGGCACCACCGTCTGCCACCGCGCCTACCGGGACCCGCCGCGCGAGGAGCCGTGCCCCGATTGCCCCACCGTAGTGGCCTTTGGCGACGGCGCCACGCACGAGGCGACACACGAAGTCAAGACGGCGCGGGGAGAACGCACACTGAGGATCATCGCCGTTCCGCTCAAGGACGCGCAGGGGGCCGTGGCGTCGGTGATCGAGACGATTGAAGACACCACCGACCGCGACCGGCTGAGGGCCCAGGCACGCGGGGCCGAGAAGTTCAAGGCAGTGGGACAGCTCGCGGGCGGGCTCGCCCACGAGTTCAACAACAAGATGTCGGTGGTGCTGGGGTACTCGGACTCGCTTCTGGAAAACCTGCCCCCCGACAACCCGCTTCGCGCGGACGTCGAGGAAATCCAAAAGGCCGGCCGGCGCGCCGCCGAGCTGACGCGCCAGCTCTTGTCGTTCAGCCAGAAGCAGATGCTCAATGTCCAATCCGTCGGGCTCAACGACGTGGTCATGGGGATGGGCGGGACGATCGCGAAGCTGATCGGCCGGGACGTCGAGCTCTCAATCTCGCTCGACTCGCACCTGGCCGAAGCCGTGGCCGACGAGCGCCAGATCGAGGAGGCCGTCATCTGCCTGGTGCAGAACGCCAACGACGCGATGCCAAAGGGCGGGCGGCTCTCGATAAAAACCGAGAACGCGGAGATAGGCGAGGCCTACTGCCAAATGGTCCCCGAGGCGAGGCCGGGGCGGTACGTGACGCTCTCGGTGCAGGACACGGGCAAAGGGATGACGCGCGAGGTGCTCGATCACCTCTTCGAGCCGTTCTTCACGACCAAGGGGATGGCGAAGGGGACGGGGCTGGCGCTCTCGGCGGTTCACGGCATGGTGAAACAGTCGGGCGGCTGGATATCGGTCTCGACCGAGCCCGGCAAGGGCGCGACGTTCAGGATATTTCTGCCCGAGCAACCGGCCTGATCAGCACGGACCCTGACAGTCCGGGCAGGGTCCCCGACCTGCGGGAAATGCCGTATTTTTTTTCGCGGCGCTTCCGGTTATGATGGCGGCAGACTCGAAGCATGACCGTCATTCATCATTGCCAGCGGGAGATTTTATGGAAAGAGATGTTGCCCCGAACATCCTTGTGGTAGACGACACGCCCGACAACTTAAGGGTCCTGTCGGGGATGCTCAAGGAGCGCGGGTACCGGGTGCGCCCGGTGCCAAGCGGGGGGCTTGCGCTCCGCGCCGCCGAGAGCGAGCCGCCCGACCTCATTTTGCTCGACATCACCATGCCCGGGATGGACGGCTACGAGGTCTGCCGGCGGCTCAAGGCCGACGCGGGGCTCAAGGACATCCCTGTCATCTTCATCAGCGCCCTCAGCGACACCGCCGACAAGGTCGAGGCGTTTTCTGTCGGCGGGGTGGACTACGTCCCCAAGCCGTTCCAATTCCCCGAGGTCGAGGCGCGGGTGGATACGCACCTCCGGCTGCGGCGGCTCCGGCGCGACATCGAGCAAAAGAACCGCGCGCTCGAAGAGAACATCGCGAAGCTTCGGGAGCTCGAGAAGCTGCGCGACAATCTCGTGCACATGATCGTCCACGACATGCGCTCGCCGCTGACCGTGATCACCGCCTCGCTGGGGTTTTTGCAGGAGGATCTCAAGGGGAAGGTCCCGGCGGAGAGCATGGGGGACATCGGCACGGCCCTCCAGGGCGGGCAGCGGCTCATCAGGATGGTTAGCGACCTCTTGGACATCAGCCGGCTCGAGGCGGGGGAGATGCCGCTCAAGACGTCGGCCGTCGACGTGACAACGGTCGCAAAAAAGGCGGTTGATTCGGTGCAAGGGATAGAGAAGGGGCGCACCGTTGAGATAAACGCCCCCGGCCCGCTCGTGGTCATCTGCGACCCCGAGCTGATACGGCGCGTGATCGAGAACCTTGTGAGCAACGGCATCAAGCACACGCCCGAAGGGACGCCGCTTTGGGTGACGGTCGCCCCGGAGGCGCGCGGCGCGCGCGTGACCGTCCGCGACACGGGCGAGGGGATTGCGCCCGAGTACCACGTCAAGATCTTCGAAAAATTCGGCCAGGTTCAGGCGAAAAAGGAGCAGAGGTACCACTCGACGGGGCTGGGGCTGTCGTTCTGCAAGCTGGCGGTCGAGGCCCACGGCGGAAAAATAGGCGTCGAGAGCGCCGTCGGCGCGGGGAGCACGTTCTGGTTCACGCTGCCGGGCCAGCCAGGGGGCGCGGCGGAGAAAAGGGCATCATTATGAAGCCCGAAGGCCCGGAGCTTTATCGTCAGCTCTTCAAAAGCGGGAACGACGCTTTCTTCGTTCATCGTATCGAGCCGGACGGCCGAACGGGCACCTTCATCGAGGTGAACGACGTCGCCTGCACCCGGCTGGGCTACACCCGCGAGGAGCTGCTGCAGCTTACAGTCCACGAGATCAATTTCGACCCGGCAATGCCCCACCTTCCCGGCGTCATCCGGCGGTTGCACGACACCGGCCACGCCGTTTTCGAGACCGTCCACGTGACAAAGGACGGCAGGCAGATCCCCGTCGAGATCTCGTCCCAGCTTTTCACGCTCGAGGGGCAACCGACGATACTCTCGATCGCCCGCGACCTGACCGAGCGCAAGCGCGCGGACGAAAGCCTGAGCGCCGCACTGCACGAGTCCCGGCGGCGCACCGCGGAGGTTGCCGCCCTGCTCAAGGCGGCCCGGAGCGTGCTCGAACACCAACGGTTCAAGCCGGCGGCGCGGGCCATTTTTGACGCCTGCCGGGAGGCGATCGGCGCCCCCGCCGGGTACGTGGCCATGATGGCCGAAAACGGCGAGTGGAACGACCTGCTCTTCCTCGATGCCGGAGGCGCACCGTGCACGGTCGATCCCTCCCTGCCCATGCCCGTGCGCGGCCTGCGCGCCGAGGCCTACCGTACAATGCAGGTCGTCTATGAGAATGACTTTCTGCGGAGCGCCCACGCGCAGTTGCTGCCCCCGGGCCACGCGGCCCTTCAAAACGTCATGTTTGCGCCGATGGTGCTTCAGGGCCGGGCCGTAGGGTTGCTTGGCCTGGCCAACAAGCCCGGCGGCTTCACCGGAGACGACGCGCGCATGGCCTCGGCCTTTGGCGAGCTGGCCGCCGTCGCCTTCAGAAACAGCCGCATCCTCGACGATCTGGCCGAGAACGAAGAGAAGTACCGCAACCTCTTCCACGGCGCGCAGGTGGGGATGTACCGTTCCCGCCTCGACGGCTCGGGAATCCTTGAGGTCAACGACCGGCTCGCCGCCATCCTGGGCGCGACCAAAGAAGAGCTGCTGAAACGTCCGGTTCTTTTCAATTGGGCGAGATCCGAGGAACGCGAGAAGCTCGTCGGCGAGCTCTGCCGGACCGGCTCGGTCGCCGCCTTCGAGATGGACGCCGTGACCGGAGGCGGCGACATACGGACATGCCTCGTCTCTGCCAGGCTCTTCCCCGACAAGGGAATCATCGAGGGCACGGTCGTCGACATCACCGACCGCAAGCGGACTGCTGAGGCGCTGCGGGAGCGGACCATTGAATTGGAGGCCTTCAACGAGGCGATGGTCGGGCGAGAGGCGCGCATCATCGAAATGAAGGAAGAGATCAACCGGCTTTGCGCAGAACTGGGAAAAGAACCGAAGTATCCGCCTGTCTGGCGGGAGACCGGCACCTCCACCGACGGCAATGGCAGGAAGTAGGGCACCGCGCATGTTCAAGATCCGCACTTTGGGCATCCGTGGCCGGCTGACATTGCTGATCGTCCTCGCCGTCGTGCCCGTGTCTCTGCTGGGCGCTGCCGCCGCCGTCTCTTTTCTTGTCAGGGGGGAGCGGGAAACACAACTTCATTCGGTGTCCGAAGGGGTGATGCACGTCACCGCCGTGCTCGATACGTGGTGGGAGGCGGCGAGGGCGGACACCGTGTTCCTCTCCAATTCCCCGCCGGTCGGCGGGATCATCCGGGCGCGGGCCAACGGCGGGATGGACCCCATAGATGGCGACTCGATCGAGAAATGGCGCGACCGGCTCAACCGTATCTTCATCGCCATGGCCGAGGCGAACGGGATCTACGACCAGATCCGCCTCCTCGACCGCGACGGCATGGAGGTCGTGCGCGTAAATTATAAAGACGGCCGCGGCGTCAGGGTGCCCAAGGACGAGTTGCAGAACAAGAAAGACCGCCACTACTTCACAGAGGTAGCGAAGCTCGCGGCGGGCGGAATTTACATCTCGCCCCTCGATCTGAATCAGGAGGACGGGAAGATCGAGATGCCGCACAAGCCGACGATCCGCTTCTCGACCCCCTTGTTCGACGAGGGGGGCGCTTTTCAGGGGGTCGTGGTCGTGAACCTGCTGTTCAACGACATTTTAAAGCTTGCACTCAAGGGACATCGATCTTCGATCGGAAACACCTTCATCGCCGACGAGTCGGGACAGTACATCTACCACGGCTATCAGCGCGGAAAGGTATGGGGTGGCCCGCTCAACCTCAACACGGGGGAGAGCGTCAAGAAGGACTATCCAACGACATGGCCGGAGATACTGGACGGAAAACAAGAGGTCGTGCAGATCGGCGGCCGGCACATCCTGACCTGTGTGAGCCGGCCGTGGCCCGATCAGAGACGGTATCTTGTCGTCGGCGTCGAAATCCCCGACTCGGCTCTCGGCAAGGGGTTGCCCAAGTCGCTGGCCATTATGGCCGCGGCGGCAGTCGGGGCCTTATTTTTCATTCTGCTCATCATGGTCGGGCCGTTGAGCCGCAGCGTGACCGGGCCGCTGCTGGCGCTGGTCGATTCCGTGAACCGGTTCAAGGACGGCGACATGCAGGCGAGGGCCGTCGTCGTGAGACAGGACGAGATCGGAAAACTGTCGGCGGCGTTCAACGATATGGCCGGCCACATCGCCGACCAGCGGAGGATTCTCGAAGAAAAGGTGAAGGAGCGCACCGCAAAGCTCGAAGAAGCCCGCCGGGCGGCGCTGAGCGTGATGCAGGACGCGAACGGACAGCGGCGGCGGGTGGAGCAGACCGTCGCGCAGCTACAACGGCTGACGCGCGCGATCGAGCAAAGCCCGGTGTCGGTCGTCATAACCGACCCAGAGGGCCGGATCGAGTACGCCAACCCGCACTTCACAACGGTGACCGGGTACACCGCGGCCGAGGCCGTCGGCCAGAATCCGAGGATCCTGCAGGTCAAGGGCGTCTACCCGCCGGATTTCTACGACAACCTTTGGCGCACCATCAAGGCCGGCGAGACCTGGCGCGGGGAGTTCTGCAATAAAAAGAAAAGCGGCGAGATATACTATGAGAGCGCCTCGATCTCGCCGGTCCGGAACGAGGCGGGGCAGATCACCCACTACGTCGCGGTGAAGGAGGACATCACCGGGCGCAAACGGGCCAACGAAGAGCTGCAGCGCGCGAAGGAGGCGGCCGAGGCCGCCAACCGCGCAAAGAGCACTTTTTTGGCGAACATGTCGCACGAGATACGCACGCCGATGAACGCCATCCTGGGCTTTTCGCAGCTCATGCAGCGCGACACGGGGTTGACGCCCGGACAGCGCGAGCACCTGACCACCATCAACCGCGCCGGCGGGCACCTGCTGGCGCTCATCAACGACGTGCTCGAGATGTCCAAGATCGAGGCGGGACGAACCACGCTCAACCCGGCGACGTTCGACCTGCACGGGCTGCTCGACGACCTCGGCAAGATGTTCCGGATGCGGGCCGAGCACAAGGGGCTCGCGTTCGAGTTGACCCTGGCCCGCGACGTCCCGCGCCTTGTCGTGACCGACCAGGGCAAGCTCCGGCAGGCGCTGACAAACCTTCTGGGCAACGCGGTCAAGTTCACCGAAAGCGGCGTGGTTGGCGTGCGTGCCACGGCGCGCCCGGCCCCCGGAGGTGCCAGGCTCGTTTTCGAGGTGCATGACACCGGCCCGGGGATCTCTGCGGGCGAAATCGGCAATCTTTTCAAGTACTTCTCGCAAACGTCGACCGGTGCAAAGGCCGAGGGGGGGACAGGCCTGGGCCTCGCCATCAGCCGCGAGTTCGCCCTGCTCATGGGCGGCGACATCACGGTCACGAGCGCTCCGGGCAAAGGGAGCGCCTTCCGCATGGAGATCGACGCCCGCATCGGCGAGGCGGGGGATCTGCCGCAGGCCGCGCCGGCCCGGCGGGTCAAGGCGCTCAAGCCGGGGCAACCCGAATACCGGGTGCTGGTGGTCGACGACAAAGAGACGAACCGCCGGCTCGCGGCGGAGGTCCTTGGCGGCGTCGGGTTCA
>JACRCP010000174.1 GCA_016218965.1 Deltaproteobacteria bacterium
CAGACAGATGCCCGCAGTCCTTTCTCCCAATTCCCCTCCGCGAATCCCAGCTCACGCTGTCTGTCATGCAGCACAGCCGTGCCGGGCTTGCGACGGGTCATCCCCGTCTCCCTCCGCCAGTGACTTTGTCCGTGACCCTGTTCGCGGTCCGCACTGGAATTGACAAACGGCGGCCCTGGTGACAAGTATCTGAGATCGGCGGGCGCAAGGAGGTAGCGCGCCCGATTCGGGCCTGGCACGGATCTTTTCGGTCACCGAATGCAATCTGTCGTCAAGCTTGGGTATCCCTAGCGATGAGAACAACAGGTGTCTTTTCATGAAATCCTGGCGGTCCACGCGATGAAACCGAATCTGCCGCATATCCCCCTCGAGCAGAAGGTCGCAGCGCTGAACCCGAAGACCGGCGAAGTGCGAGACAAGCTGCTCAGCTTCGTTGGCATCTCGGAGATCGACCTCGAAGCCGCTCTGGCCTCGGCGCGCCGGATCGTGGAGCTGATCGCAGGCGACGTGATCGCCCGTGGAGCAGCCCCGTGCCAGGTACAGAGCAGCCCCGTGCCAGGTACAGAGCAGCCCCGTGCCAGGTACAAACCGGAGGCCGGGCGGGTGCAACTGGCGGAAATCGTTTGATGATCAAAGAAACTGAACCCCGGGCCGTCACCGCCACCGTTTCTTGCGGCGGTAGCGTTTGGGGGCGGCGGTCGTGTCTTCACGGCCGGCGCCCAGGTAGAACTCCCTGATGTCGGGGTCGTCCTTGAGTATCGCCGGGGTGTCCGCGCGGACGATTCGGCCCGTTTCCATCACATATGCGTAGTCGGCGACGTCGAGCGCCATCTTCGCGTTCTGCTCGACCAGAAGGATCGCCGTCCCGGCCTTGTGAATGGCGCGGATGATGCCGTATATCTCTTTTACCAGGATGGGCGAGAGCCCCAGCGACGGCTCGTCAAGGAGCATCAGCGACGGCTTGCTCATGAGCGCGCGGCCTATGGCAAGCATTTGCTGTTCCCCTCCCGAGAGCGTCCCGGCAAGCTGGTCCTTTCTGGTCTTGAGGACGGGGAAGTACGCGTGGACGGCGTCGAGGTCGCGCGCCGCGGCCGCCCGGTCGCGCCTGGTGTACGCGCCCATCAAGAGGTTCTCGGCGACCGAAAGTTCGGGGAACACGGCACGGCCCTCGGGGACATACGCGATTCCCATCCGCACGACGTCCTCGGGGTCGAGGCCGTTTAAGCGCCGTCCGTTGAACTCGATGGTCCCCTTTTCGGGCTGATCATCTATAAGTCCCATAATGGTCCGGAGGGTGCTGCTCTTCCCCGCGCCGTTGGCCCCCAGAAGCGTGACGATTTGGCCTTCGGCGACCTCGAGCGACACGCCCCGCACCGCGTTCGTCAGCCGGTAGTACGTCTCGATGTTTGCAAGCTTCAGCATGCCGCCGGCACCTTTTCAACCCCAGAGGGCGCAAAGAACGCCGAGAACGGAAAAGCAGGGATGTCTTTTGCCACAGAGAACACAGAGATCACAGAGAAAATCGATGTTCCCGGGGTCCAAAAGCCCGGAAGCCCCGTCTCGGTGAACTCTGTGCACTCTGTGGCAAGAACTGCGGTGCCCACCTCACTCCCCCAGATACGCCTTGAGCACCTCGGGGTGGCGCTGGACCTCGGCGGGCGTCCCCTCGGCGATCGGCTCGCCGTGGTCCAGGACGAAGACCCGATCCGACACGCCCATGACGAGGTTCATGTCGTGCTCGACGAGCAGTATCGTGACCTCGAAGTCGTCGCGGAGATCCCTTATCCGGATCATTAGGTCTTCCTTCTCCTCGACGTTCATCCCCGCTGAAGGTTCGTCGAGCAGAAGGAGACTCGGCTCCATGGCGAGCGCGCGCCCGAGCTCCACGAGCTTTTGCGTCCCGTACGGGAGCTGGCCTACGGGCCTCTCCCGCGCCACCTGCAGATCTAGGAATTCTATGACGCGCTCGACCGCCTCGCGGTTGACGATCTCCTCGCGCGACGAGCGGGATCCGCGCCGGAACCTCAGCGCCCCCGAAACCGGCCCGGTGTGCATCCGGCAGTGCCGTCCCAGCAAAAGGTTGTCCATGACCGACATGCGCGAGAAGAGCTCGTTGTTCTGGAAGGCGCGCGCGATCCCCAGCCGCGCCACCTCGTGCGGCTTGAGCTTCAGGATATCGCGGCCGTCGAACGCGACCCTCCCGCCCGACGGGTCTATTAGACGGCTGATGCAGTTGAAGAACGTCGTCTTGCCCGCCCCGTTGGGGCCGATTACCGCGCGGATCTCCCCTGTACTCACGGCGAGGTTCACGCCCGAAAGCGCCTGCAACCCGCCGAACCGTACCGAAAGGTTTTCGATTTCGAGCAGCCGCTCCGTCATTTGTCCATCTCGATCCAGTCCGTGAGCTTGACGGCCTTGCCCTTTTCGCACTTGGAAACGAACACCGAGTTCATCCCCTGGCGTTTGCCTGGGCCGAACGTCACAGGCCCCATGATCCCCTTGAAGTCCTTGAGCGTTTCCATCGCCTTCACGAATCCTTCGCGCGTCGGCTCCTTGCCCGCCTTTTTGAGCGCCTCGACCATGGGCTCGGCAAAAGCGAACCCCGCGTAGAAGAACACGCCCCATCGCTCCTTCGCCGGGTCGGTGTACTTCTTGTGCGCCTCGCGGTATTTGGCCATGAGCGGGGAATCCGAATCGGGGAGATCAAGGAAGCTCCCGAAGACCACTCCGTCCCACGCCCCCTCGGTGAGCTTGTACATTAGCGGGGCGTCCGAGAGCGTGCTCGACGAGATCCACTGCGGAGAGAACCCGACCTTGCGCGCCGCCCCGAGCGCGATCGCCGCGTGCGTCGGCAGGACCCACAGGACGACCGCGTCGGCGCCCGACGCCTTGAGTTTCATTACCTGCGACGAGAGGTCGCGATCGAGGACCTCGACCGAGACCTTCTCGACGGCCTTGAGCCCGCGCGCCGAAAGGACCGACTCGATGCCCTTCAAGCCCTCCTTGCCGTAGTCGTCGTTCTGGTAGAGCACGGCGATCTTGGTCTTCTTGAGCGTGTCGAGCGTGTACTTCGCGAGCACCGCCGCCTCGCCCGCGTACTGCGGGTAAAGCGCGAACACGTACGGGTTGGGCGGGCTGTAGAAGTTGCTCGACCCCGTGGCCATCCCCACCCACGGCGCCTTCTGCTCGGCGATGAGGTCTTTCACCGCCATTCCCGTGGCCGTCCCGACGCCGCCGACGAACGCGAACACCTTGACGTCGTCCAGAAGCTCCTTGACCACCGCCTTGGTCTTGGCCGGCATGTACGCGTCGTCGCGAATGACGAGCTTGAGCTTGCGGCCGTTGATGCCGCCCTCGTCGTTTAGCATCTTGAAATACGCCTCGGTCCCTCGTGCGACCGAGCCCCAGAGCGCCGCGGGACCGGTCTGCGGGCCCCACTGGCCGATGACGATGGTGTCGGCCGACACGCCCGGCTCGGCCGCGGCGGGTGGCTCCAGGGCGATGACTGACGCGGCCGCGATGACAAGGACGAACACGAAGTTTTTCATGACCTAGACCCTCCTTATGTAGTGACGCGCAAACAGCCCGCTTGGTCTGACACAGAGCACGAGGACGATGATCGCAAACGCGACGACCGACTTGAACTCGGTCGACACGTATCCGCCAAAAAGGCTCTCGATGACGCCAAGCATGAATGCCCCCGCCGCCGCCCCGGGGAGACTGGTCATCCCCCCGAGCACCGCGGCCGCAAACCCCTTCATGAGCGGGTCGAGCATCATGTTGGGGTCGAGCATGACAAGCGGCGCCATGAGCATCCCGGCGACGGCTCCGATGACCGAGCTTAGGGCCCAGGTGAACGACAGCACGCGCCCCGACGGGATGCCCATGATTCTCGCGGCCTCAGGGTTTTGCGCCGTGGCCTTCATGGCGATCCCCAGCCGCGTGAAGCGAAAGAACGCAAACAGAAGGGCCATGAGCAGGAGCGAGACGGCGAACATGGCGACGTTGAGCTGGCTCACGACCACCGGCCCTGCGTGGTAGACGGTGGCATCGGAGATTGGGAGCGCAAGCGTCCGCGGGTCCGACCCCCACTTCCAGCCGGCGAAACCGTAGAGGATCATTTCGAACCCGAGCGTCATGATGACAAGGCCGAGCGTCGTCGGGTTCTTCGCCCGGCGCAAAAAGAGGAACTCGGTCGCCGCCCCCAGCACCGCGGCAAAGACGAGCGTGCCCGCGCAGGCGACGGCAAAAGGCGCCCCGGCGCCCTCGAGCAGGGCCAACGCGACAAACGTCGAGATCATCGCCATCTCTCCCTGCGCGAAGTTCAAGACGTCCGACGTCTTGTAGACGATCGAGAGCGCAAGCGCGATGAGCGCGTAACAGCTCCCGGTCGCAAGACCTCCGACTATCAACTGCGCCAGCATGAATACCCCCTCCGGCCGGGTTGGGACCGGGTTTCCCGGAGCGGCGCGCCGCCCTGCCGTCGGGAGAAGCACCCGGAAGAACTTGAGGCGGCGTGGCGCGGAGGGGAATCCGGTCCCAACCTGCGACTGAAACTTTGCTCGACCAACCCACGCACCTCTTTCAGAACGGCCAGGTTTTGAAATAGAGCTTCGTCCGGATCCACAAACCGTACAGGCCCAGCGGCTCGACCAGAATGATGGCGACCATGATGAACCCGAACGCGATGGTCGCGACGTTGGCAAGCCCCGAAACCGAGAACCAGCGCTCGGAGACGGCGGTGAAGAGGGCACCCAAAACGGGCAGTTCCTGGATCGTGCTGAGCTTCAAGTTGAGCACCGTGATGAGCACCGCGCCGAACACCGAACCGGCAATGGACCCCGGGCCGCCGACGACGACCATGGCGAGGAACGTGATCGAGAGGAACAGGTTGAACATCCCGGGGTTGATGAAACCCAGGACGGGCGCCATGAGGCCGCCGGCCACGCCGGCATACAGCGCGCTCAGGGCGAACGCGAGCGTCTTGTACGCGGGAATGTCCACCCCCATCGCCGCGGCCGCCGTGTCGTTGTCGCGGATCGCCATGAACGCGCGCCCCACGCGGCTTTTGACGAGGTTCGCCGCAAGGAGACACGCAAAAACCGCGGCGGCGCCGGCGAGCGCGTAGAGGCTGCGGTCCGACGAGAACGAGAGGCCGAGCACCGACGGCTTGGGGACCTGCATCCCCATGTGGCCCCCGAACAGCTCCCAGCGGCCGATGACCTGCGTAATAGTCAAACCGAACCCGAGCGTGGCGATTGCAAGGTAAGGCCCCTTGAGCCGAAGCGCCGGCAGACCCAGCAGAAACCCGAAGAGGGCCGCGGCCGCCCCGGCCGCAAGAAGAGCTATCGGATACGGCGCGCCGGCCTTTGACACCAGGAGTGTTGTCCCGTATGCGCCTATGGCGAAAAACCCGGCGTGCCCCAAGGAGATCTGGCCCGTGTAACCGACCAGGAGGTTCAGTCCGACGGCGACGATCGTGTGGATGAAGATCAGGTTGGCAAGATACAGGTAGTACGGCGGTGCGAGGAACATGTAGGCCGCAAGGATGCCCAGGAGCACGGCAAACCAGAATTTCTCGGCCATGCGAGGGAACAGCCGTACGTCCTCATAATAGTCCCGTTTGAGGTCCATGTGCTTTGAATCGCTTTGCGCGGACGGACTGCGTGTCCGCACAACCGGATACTACGCGCGCCGCAAGACGCTTGTCAACAAAGGCGGGGGGCGGAAGACGGAGCGAAGGAGCACAGGCCCAAAATTCGGCTCGACACACCGCTCCGAAAGTAGTAGAGTGACGCCGTGACGAGCACCTGAACGTGCCGGTTGACCGGGGGAACGCGTATGGTTCGACAGGCTCACCACGAGTTCGTTTGTCAGGCCCGCCAGAAGGTCAACCACCAAGCCAACCACCCGTTGGCACGCGCTTTGCGTCGGTCGGTCGGTCGGTCGGTC
>JACRCP010000015.1 GCA_016218965.1 Deltaproteobacteria bacterium
AGGACGCATACGGTTTCCATGACTGGCAGTACTTCCGTCTGAAAATCCTCCGCAAGTGCGGCAAACTCGAATCCGACGATTAGATCGGCATTGAACCCCTTTTTTTCAGAGAGGGACCCACACTAATTCCAGAAGTTCCTGTTTTTTCGTGCATTTCCGCTGCGGCGTCCGGGCCTGCGTGACGGAGATGCCAGCTCTCGTACGCGTACTGCGTGAGATCCTGCTTGTCCTCGGGATACCGGACAACGAACCCGAACCGGTGTACATTTGCCGCCACCCATTTCGCGGCGGTTGTCCCGGTGAACGCGTCGAGACCGTCCATGTCCACGCTCTTTTCCGAAAGATCGAAGGCAACACCGGTCTGGTGCTCGCTGTGGCCCGGTCGGGCGGAGTACGCATCGGCCTCCTCCACAGAAGAAGCCTCGACATACTCATCGTAAAGGGTTTTCTGCGTCTTGTAGTCCCGGTAACCGGAAACGAAAACCAGCTCGTGACCCGCAGCATTGGCCGCCCGGAAAAGATCGGCGACGTGCTCCGAGACGGAGGCGCTGATCCTGTGAACCGGGCCGCCAGTGCGCCCCGACATGGTCACATCCGGGACGACGAGATCGGCCGGCTCGAAATCCGCGGGCAGAAAGAAGTGCTTGTTCACCAGCATGAGAGGGTCCGAGGTGTCGGGGACCAGAGACACGCGGCCGTACGGCGCTTCCGGGATGTAGTGGAGGTATTTCACGTCTATGATGCCTTCTGCAAGACGGCGCGCCGCGTCCTGTTGCGCGTAGTCCGAATAACGGTGCAGGGCCTCGAGCGGCAACACCATGAGATCGTGGCGAGACAGCAGGTCCTCGTGTGTCTTGTCTCCCCAGACGTAGTACATGTAGGTAAGAAAGATCGAGACATCCCGGATCTCGATCCGCCCGCCGGCCTTTTGGACATGGAAATCAAGTACGCCGCCGAGGAGCTCCTGCGGAAGGAGCTGGGAATGCAGGAAGTTCCCGAGAGAGAATGCCACGGCCGCGTCGTTGCCCTGCCCGTTTTGAGTCTCGATTATGGGCTTTAGCACGTGCGGGTGGTGCCCCAGAATCACTTCGACCCCGCGATCCAGAAGATTCTGTACGATTGCCCGCTCGCGTTCCGACACCTGCGTCGAATCCTCGACCCCGAAATGGAGCGAGACGATATTGACGTCCCCGTCACTGCAGAGCGCGTCGACGAGTCCGGCGAAGTTGTCTCCGCCGATGATGTTCACACTGCAATCATCGAGACCGTCTTCGAGATCGAACCTGTCACTGAAGGCCGCGAAGGTGAATGTGAGGCCGCCGCGCTCGAAGGCGGCATATCTCAGATCGCCGCAGGAGGAGTTGTATCCGCTGACGGCAATCTGCGGGTATCTTCGGGCGTAGTACGCGGCCGTGTCTCTCATAGCCCCGATTCCGGTGTCCAACGAATGGTTGTTGGCGATCGAAAGGAGATTGAACCCGGCCCCGGCGAGGCTGTCGATGAGATCGAAGGGCGCGTTGAAGTCCGGGTATCCCGAGATCCCGAGATTATCAGATGCCATCGATTCCTGATTGGCGAAGAGAAGATCGCTTTGCGACAGCAGGCGTGATACCGGAGCGAGCATTTTCGTGTAGTCGTACGTTCGCGTGGCGGGATCGAAGGCCGCCTGATTGACTGTTTCGTGCGCGATGATGTCTCCAACGGCCATGACCCGCACGGGCCTGCCGCTCGAAACATCCAGGGTCCGTTGTCTCGGTTCGCAGGATGCAGAGAAAGAGGACGCCAGCGCCAGAAGCGCGAACAACCGGATTTCGTATTTGTGGAAGACACACCTCATCCGGGGTTTCCCCCTCCGGGGCCTCGTGTCTTGATCTGGTCAAAGGATACCGCAGGGGCAACGGAATGGCAAACGGCCAAAAACGCGAAAACGACTTGCTTCGCGGGACACTGTTGGTAACATGAGCCCCAAAATGACCCGTTCAGCCAAACCCGCCGAATGCCTGGCCACCGCTTTCGGCGTGCTAATGTGCTGTTGCGGAGAGCGCGTCGCGTCGGCTCCGGGGTTCGAGACGTGCGCGGACCTGCCCGAAGAGGCCACCTCCGGAATCCGGCCGGCGGCGCCGGGCGAGTGCGAAGAGATAGCGGTCGACCTGCTCCGGCTCGTTGACGAGACCCATGGCGTGCCTTTCGACTGCGTACCGGCCGATCTGGTCGAGCTTTCTCAGGCCACGCGGCGCGGAGTGCTCCTCAGGCGCGAGGCCGCCGCTTCGTTCGAGCCAATGGCGGCCGCCGCGGACGATGCAGGCCTGAGGATCGAGGCGAACGACGGTTTCCGGTCGGTGCAGGAGCAATGCGCGGTCTTCGCCAAAAAGGCCCGGGAGGGGATCGCGGCGCCACCCGGGTTTTCCGAGCACCATCTGGGGCTTGCCGTCGATATCGACGACGCACCGAAGAGATGGCTCGACGACCACGCGCACGAATTCGGTTTCGTAGAGAGCTATCCGGCGGGTGCCGAGTCATGCACCGGGTACCCCGCCGAGCCGTGGCACTGGCGTTACGTCGGCCCCGCCGCGGCCGAGATCCGCCGCCGCGGCCTCATCGCCCACGAATACCTGTCCGGGCGTTCGTGCCGCGGGACGCCGCTGGAGCCGTGAAAGACCGGCCGGATGTTAATTCTCGTGTGTTCCGCGACGAACTTGGTACCAAGTCGTCCTACGTGTACATCGCCTCTATCACGCCCGCGTACTTTTTGTTCACGACGTTGCGCTTGACCTTCATGGTCGGTGTCAGCTCCCCCGTCTCCTGGCTGAAGTCAGCGGGCAGGATTCGGAACTTCTTGATCTGCTCGAAGCGCGTCAGCTCCCGGTTTTTTGCGTCGATCGACTTCTGCACGAGGGCCAGGACCTTCGGGTCGGCGGCCAGCGCCTCGTCGCACGCGGCGGCCACACCGTTCTCCTGCGCCCACCGGCGCACCTCCGGAAGGTTGAGCGTCAGGAGCGCCGTCAGGTAGGCCCTGCGGTCGCCGATGACCACAACCTGGCTCAGGTACCGGTCGGTCTTGACGAGGTTCTCGATGTTCTGCGGGGCGATGTTCTTGCCGGCGGCGGTGATGATCAGGTCCTTCTTGCGGTCGGTGATGCGAAGGAAGCCGTCGGCGTCCAGCTCGCCGATGTCGCCGGAGCAGAACCAGCCGCCGTCCATCGCCTTGCCGGTGTCCTCGGGCCGCTTGAAGTACCCGGAGAACAGGTTGTCGCCGCGGATCAGCACCTCGCCGTCGGGGGCGATCTTCACCTCGCAGCCCGGCATCGGCTTGCCCACGGTGCCGAACTTCAGCGTGGGCCGGGCGTTGACGGTGGCCGGGGCGCTGGTCTCGGTCAGGCCGTAGGCCTCCAGGGGCGGAAGTCCGATGGCGTGGAAGAACTTCACGATCTCCGGCGAGATCGGTGCGCCACCGGAGCCGATGTAACGCACCCGCCCGCCCAGGCGCGCGCGGATTTTTTTGAAAACGAGCCGGTCGGCCGCCCGGCGCTGCAGGACGAGCAACGGCGGGACGGGTTTGCCGGCGATCTCCAGGTCCGCGCACCGTTCGCCGACGCGGCGCGCCCAACCGAAGATCCGCTTCTTCCGGGGCGGGCCGGCCTCCACGTTGCTCAGGATCGCGGCATAGACTTTCTCGAACAGCCGCGGCACGGAAAAGAACGCGTGGGGCCGCACCTCCAGCAGGTTCTCCGGCACCTTCTCGATGCTCTCGGCGAAGTGAATCGTCACGCCGGCGTGCATGCTCGAGTAGTGGATGAACCGCTCCATCATGTGCGCCAGCGGCAGGAAGCAGAGCGTCACGTCGTCGGTGGAGAACTGCACGTAGTTCAGGATCGCGCGGTTGATGTAACGCATGGAGCGATGGGTGAGCATGACGCCCTTCGGGGGGCCGGTGGTGCCAGAGGTGTAACTGATCGTGTACAGGTCCTCCGGGTCGATCGCGCGGACGCGCTCCTCGAAGACCGCGGGGTCCTGCCGCCGGCCCTCCTCGCGCACCTCCGAAAGCGTCATCACGCCCGGCCGGCCGGGCTTTTCGCCCTCGATGAGGAGCACCTTCTCGAGCGCCGGCAGGCCGTCCCAGGTCTCGAGGACCTTGGCGAGCTGGTGCCCGTTCTCCACGATGCAGAAGCGGCTCTCGGAATGACCGACGATGTACGCGCAGTCCTTCGGGATGTTCGAGGCGTAGATCGGCACGGTCACGCCGCGCGCGCTCATGATCGCGAGATCGCAACAGGTCCATTCCTTGCGGTTTTGAGAGAGCACTGTGACCGTCCCGTTCGGCGCCAGGCCCAGCGCCATGAGACCGAGCGAGGTCTCGCGAACCGCCTGCGCCACCTGGTTCCACGAAGACGACGCCCAGCGGCCGTTCTCCTTGCCCACGAGCATCGCGCGGTCGCCGAAGCGCTCCACGCGGTTGAAGAACATCCCCGGGACCGTCGCCTCGCTCCACCGTTCGGCCATGGCACTCCCTCCCGGTGATTCGGTTCAAACCCTCTCGATGATCGTGGCCGGGGCCATGGCGACGCCGGTGCAGAGCGTGATCAGGGCGTAGCGGGCCTTGCGGCGCTGAAGCTCGCAGGCTGCGGTGAGCACAAGGCGCGTGCCCGAGCTTCCCACCGGATGGCCAAGGGCGATGGCCCCTCCGTTGACGTTTAGCTTCTCCCGATCGGCGCCGAGCTCCTTCGCCCAGGCAAGCGGGATCGGCGCGAAGGCCTCGTTGACCTCAAAGAGGTCGATGTCGTTTAACGCAAGCCCGGCCTTTTTGAGCACCTTGGGCGTGGCGATGATCGGCCCCGTGAGCATGAGGTCCGGCTCGGACCCGACCACGGCGTTGGCCACGACCCTGGCCAAGGGCGAAAGACCAAGCTCCCTGACCTTGTCTCCGCCCATGAGGAGAACCGCCGAGGCCCCGTCTGTCACCGGAGAAGAGATGCCCGCGGTGATGAACTCGGTGCCCGAAACCGGCTGGAGCGTGGCGAGCTTTTCAACGGAAGTGTCCGGCCGGACGGTCTCGTCCCTGTCCTGGACGATCGCGTTCCCGTCCTTGTCCTTTCCCTCGACCGGCACGATCTCCTTCCTGAACCAGCCGTTCTCCGTGGCCCGTGCCGCGTTTTTGTGGGAGGCGACTGCGAACTCCATGCACTCCCCGCTGGTGATCCCGTACTTGTACGCGATCTGCTGGGCGGCGTTCATCTGGTCCCAGAGATGGCCGTTCACGCGCTTGACGTAGTACTCGGCCATCGGGTGGCCCATGGGCATCCCGTTGAAGAGGGTGCCGTTCATGTCCGAGGCGATGGGGTATTTGGTCATCATCTCGCACCCGCCCGCGACCACCACGTCCATGACGCCCGAGGCGATCATGCCGTACCCGATCTGGACGGCCGAAAGCCCGCTCCCGCACTGGCGGTTGACCGACATGCCCGGCACCGAGTCCGGGTACCGCGAGGCGTACACGCCCGTCCTTGCCAGGGTGAAGCCCTGCTCGCCCAACTGGTAGACCGTGCCCACCACGACGTCGTCGATGACCCCGGGCTCCACCCCCGCCCTGTCCGCGACGGCGTCAAGGACCTTGCCGAGGAGCACCGGGACCGTGTAGTCTCGGAGATATCCGTTCCTTTTGCCCACCGGCGTCCGCGCACCACTCACGATAAAGACGTCCTTCATGGCATCCTCCTGTTTCATGGGATCAGTCGTCTCTCCGGTACGTCCCCTTCGAATCGATGAATGCCCGGAAGGCGGTGAGGGCCTTCGGGATGTCCTGCCGTGCGAGGAAGTCCTGCACGAATTGCGGCACGGCTACACCCGTGTCGACCTTCGTGCCGTACTTGCCGACGGTGAGATCCGGCTTGACCTGGTAGAGCTGCCAGTAACCCTCCTGAAGCGCGATGTCGTTTTTGTGGTTTTTGTCGAGGGCCCACTCGACGCGGCTGTACTCGGGATAGAACCAGTGGCGGGTGAAAAACTTCATCCTGGCCCACATGACCTTCACCCGGAATTCGATAGGCTCGCCGTTGGCCGGTTTGTCCACGCTCTTCGCGCCCGTAAGCCGCGGCAGATACGTGGGCTGCCTCACGGGCTGGGCGATGAGCTTGTAGACCTGTTCCTTGGAGCCTTTGAACAGGGCAACCGCCCGGATGTATCCGGCATACGTCCCGCCCTTGGTTTCGGACTGTTCGCCGAAAAGAACGTGCCCTTCTTTTTCGAGCGTCTTTCTCAGTTTCGGGTCGAGCCCGGCCAGATAGGCCCCGCCCTCGGTCAGCCCGCCGACAAGCCGCACGGCGGCAATCGGGGACGCCATTCGGCCGATTTCCTTCGGGGCCGGACGAACGGGCTCCGCGCCGGCAGCCGGGGCGGCGAGGGCTGCCAGGGCAAACGTCAACAAAGTGGTCAGTCTGGTTCTCATGGTCTGCCGCCCGTCAAGGTCTGGCGCCGGGGTCGTAGTGCCGTGACGGGGTGTCGTTGATGTTGAAGTAGATCCAACTCCCCTTTTTCTTGTGCAGCTTGTCGACGTCCGCGCAGGAGGCGGTGTCCGGCAGTCTCACGGCCTTAAAAAAGCTCCTGTCGGCCTGCGGGTGCATGATCGAAGTGGTGTCGTACACGTACTCGGGCTTGCTCGCCCCCAGCATGTTCTGAAGTGAGGTGTGTTGTATGAGCCCCTGGATGTGGTCCTTGTCGACGACGTTTACGGTCATTATCAGCGTCCAGCGCTGGGCGTTGTAGAACTCCCCGGCGATGGCCCCGGTCATCGACGTGGTCATGCCGGGTTTCGCGTCCCGGGCCTGGTCCCAGTCGCCGACGAGGTAGTCCCAGTTGGGAAGCTTGTCGGTCTCGGGGTTGGCGAGCCTGGCGCCACGGAGCTCGAGCAGTCTGTCGGTGAGAAACGACGCCCCCGGGGCCATCTCCGGGACGTTGTACGAATGCAGCTTCTGGATGAAGATGTGGTCCGCGTAGCGGTCCGGGACGACGATCCACGCATAGTCCGTGAACGGGCCGTCGTCTTCCTTGAAGTTTTTGAGTTCGAGCGTGCACCATTTCATGTTGAACACAATCCCGTTGCCGTCCTGCATGATCTTCGTCAGCAGGTACTGGTTGGACACCGTGTCCTGCTGGTTGATGAGCGGGAGGCCGAACGTGCGCACGGCGGTGTTGAGCTCCATCCCCCAGATGCCGTGGTACGCAGCGGCGGGCGCCTCGGGGTCCACGTTGGCGCCCCAGTCCACGCCGCCCTCGCGAGGGACGCACTCGCTCTCCACCGGGTCCTCCAGGTAGGTGTTCGTATCGCCGTCGAGCCCCGCGGGCAGGCCGCACACCAGGTGCCACCCGTGGAGCACGCAGTCGAGGTCCCGCGTGCACATCCGGTAGCACAACCCGTCGCCGCTGCCGCAGTGGAACCCGCGGCCCATCTTTCTGCAGTCGTCGTCCTCTTCACACACCCGCGCGCACGCCCCGTTTTTGCCGCGGCACTTGTACTCGTCCCCATAGACCTCGGTGCAATCGCTGTCGCTGCCGCAGGCCAGGTCGCTCACCAGAACGCAGCTTTCGTCCTTCTCCCCCGCGTTGATGCACCTCCCGCACGCGGAGCATTCGAAGGTGTTGGCGGAGGCCGGGTTGTCGAGCATGTAGACGCAGTCCTTGGGCGCCGTGCAGTCGACGGAGCAGATGCCCCCGGCGTTGCAATACCTCCCGCTGCCGCACTGGAGGTCCGTCTTGCACGCCTGTCCGCTGATGAGTCCTCCGTCGGCGAGGACTCCGCCGTCGAGCTGGACGCCGTCTACGCGGCTGCAACCCGCGCAGGCGGCCGCCGCAGCCAGCAGAAACGCGATCCTTCCATTGTTCATGATGCCCGTCCTTGTCGTTTGCCAAACCGTTTTTGACACCCTTCACAGCCCGCCGATAGGTCAGAACCGGTGCATCAGGGAGAAGCCCGTCGCCACAAGGATTCCGCCCGCTTCGTAGCCGGGATACCCCGGGTTGTTCGTCTGGAGCCCGGCGGCCTCCGACATCGGGTTGTTGGCGACCAGCGTGCGCGCCGCGTCCGGAAACTCATCATAGACCTGCGCGGGGTCCTTGTACGTGGTCCGCTCGAACATCTGCCATACTTGGAGGTTGACCGCCAGGGTCCAGTCGAGCTTGAGGAGATTGAAGTCGAACCTGGAGCCGGCCGTGATCCCGAGCAGGTCGTTGTCGGCGAAGTTCGTGCGGCCGAGCTGAGCGGGCGCCGGTGTCGGGTACCAGCATGCGCCGAGGCTTGCCTCGCCCCACTCCTTGAACCGCCACTGCCCGCTCCACTGGACGTTGAACGTGTTGTTGAAGCGGTACTCGTCCGCGTCGATCGCCCCGCCGTTCGTCGGATCGTAGGCCCCGTCGGAGAGGACCGGGAGGAAAGGCGACGACGGGAATTCGGCGTAGCTCTGGGCGTGGGCGGCGTGGTGGTCCAGATACTGCGACCACTGCTGCCACATCACGGCGACCTGGGTGGTGACTTCCCGGAGCTTGACACCGACGCCCACGGAAATCTCCATCGGCTCGTAGTCGAGCGCCATCGAATACTTCTGCGTCGTCCGTTTCGGGACCAGCTTGTCCGGCACCGGTTCGTGGTAGTTCCACAGGTCGAGCCCTCCGCCCCCGTCCATCGAGACGTACGACTCGTTGCGCCAGGCCGCGCCGACGGCCAGCCAGTCCAGCGGCCGGAAACGCAGGCCGGCGACGGGACGCAGCGCCCCGGCGATCTCCGATCCCACGTTGGACTGCGAGTAGTCCTGGACGGTGGCGTCGGGAATGTAGAGCTTGAGACGAACCTTCGCCGCAAGCGATACCTGCGCTCCGACGCCCACGTCCAGCCAGGGCAGGGGCGAGTATGCGGCGCCGGCCAGTACCGCGGCAATGCGCTCCCACTGGCCGAAACGCATCAAATAGATCTTGTTCGAGAAGTTCGCCTCACGCTCGTCGTTGAAGTGCGTGGCGACCTCGGCGGAGTTCCACGAAGAGATCGGGAGCTGTGCAAGGACGCCGAGCTGGAACCTCCTGACCCCGAAGTTGTACGCCATTCCGACGCCAAGGTAGGCGTTCACGTCGCGGACCTCGTTGTCGGACGCGGGGTTGAGGAGCTCCGCGGCCGGCAGTGCACGGTCCTGGAGCCCGGGCATGTTCCCGATGCTGGAGTCATATATTGACGTCGGGATGCGCGAGCTCTGCGGCTTCGCCTGAAGCTTCACGTCCAGCCGCGGGAGGTTGAAGGTCACGGCGATCCCCGCCTGGTTCCCGACGTCCGCGAGCAACGCCGGGTTGGTGTAGAGCACGCCGAGCGACGACCCGAAGCTCACGTTGCTGTTGGCGAGCGCTCCCGACTCGACGTCATAGCCGAGCAGGGCGAACGGGTTCGCGGAAGCCGCAGTCGCGAGCGCCAGCGCCACGCACAGGGAAACGGCGGCGGCGGCGTGCCGGACGCACGTTGCGGAAGCGGGATTTCGGGCGTGGGTCATCGTCAACTCCGTTGTGAAAAGGTGTTGTCCCTTCACCTCAACCCCCAAGGGTTGGCACGCCCGGAATCGGCCGGGAGCGGCGCCGCCGTGAGGTCGGGCACGATCGGCGAACGGACAAACGGCGGTTCATGAAGACTCATGTGCGTGGGAGTATCCCGACAACGTGGACGCCGCCCGTGAAGGGGGTTGTGAGTTCGAGCGTTTCCTTCTCCGGGTCCCATTTCGCCGACCAGTTTCCCTCGGCGTCGCTCATAACGATATCAAACCCGGCCGGATAGAATCTCTTTTCGGGGATGTAGATCTCGGTGGGGCCTTCGACGCCGGCCCGGTCATGAAACGACATCCTGAAGGTTTTGGTGTCGGGGTCGAACCCGAAACTGTCGGGCACGCCCGCAATGCGTCTTGGATAGACCCTGACCACGTCGTTCACGGTCTCGCGCTCGGTTTCATCAGGGTTCATCCAGCTCCACCCACCTGGATCCCAGCTCCAGTAGGACCATCCCATCATCAGACGGTCGGCCATGCCCAGGACCTCGCGCATGAAGAGCCTGGCGTTCTTCCAGTCGGGGCCGAGCCCCCATTCGCCGGCCACCAGCGCGACGCCCAGGCGTTCGGCCTCAGCCGAGCGGTGTTTCTCCCAGTTCGCTACGGTCTTGTCGTTTTCGGGGTCGTACGCCTGATTGTTTTCGAGGTTCACCGAGTACAGATGCGGCGCGTACAAGAGCCGCGGCGCGCCGTCGCGCGGATCGACCAGGCGCGTGAAATACGACGGCATGCCGTTGCCCGGCGCGCCGTATCTGGACTCGAAGGCGATCCAATGTTCCGTGTCGACCTGCCTGATGCTGTCGATGACCCTCTGGTAGAAGGGCTGAAGTTTTTCGCGGTCGAACCCGGGCGACGGGCTGTCGGGGCTTTCCCCCCCCAGGGCCTCCAGGGCGTCGAAGTCTGATCCGGGATGGGGTTCGTTCATGATGTCGTAGGCGATCACCGCCGGGTGATTCTTGAAACGCTCCGTCACGGCGGCCCACATCGCGGCGTAACGCCGCTGAAGATCGGCGTGCCCGCCGTCGGCGTCCCAGAAATTGTCGAAGCACCGCTTCACCCCCGGCTCGAAATAACCGAGGAACCATTGCGATGGACAACTCACCGACAGGCCGTCGGTGCGGACCGCCCATTCCGGCGCGCCGTTCCCGCAGGTGAACTCGCTGTAGACGTCCTGGTGCATGTCCAGCAGCACCCAGATCCCGGCCTCGTGGAACCAGTCGAGCCGCTGCTCCACCTCGTCGAGGTAGCCGGTATCGTAGACGCCCGGCTCGGGTTCGACGCCGGCCCAGAGCATGAGATACCGGACGAAATTGAAACCCCAGTCGGCCGACAGCCGGAGCACCTGTTCCCTCGCGATGCCGGGGAGATACGGCGAGCCCTTGGCGCTGTTTGCCACATTGGCGCCGTGCAGGATGAGGACCCGGCCGTTCCCGTCCGTCAGAAACCCGCGCTCGGCCGCGACGGAGGCGTCGCGACCGACATCGGCCGCTGCGTCGGCCGCGGTCCCCGAGTCAGCCGCCGCGCCTGCGTCGGCGGGACCGGCGTCCGCCGTCAAAAGCTCCCGCGGTTCGCAGGCGACAAGGAGGGGCAGAAACGAAAAAACGATGGCTGCGCGAAAATCGGGCTTCACTTTCACGGAAAACGCGTCGTACCCTCTTGTCAAATACGTCTCGGACGTCCCTCGACTCGGAGTAGGCCGTGCGGAAGCAGCCGCCGGACACGCCCTTCCACCGGGTCTCGGAGGGCTTCGCCGGATATTCGTCGGCGGAAACCGATCTATGCACTCGAGACCCGGTTCCAGGGCGCATCCGGCGGCTGCTGGATCGCCGATTCGAAGCCTGCTCCGAATGTCGGCGGACATCTTTTGGCGTCCCTTCCTCATTCAGTTCTTGCCCCTAAACTCGCAGTAGCCCGGGTAGTCCGCAGGCAGGCCGCCCGCCGCGTAAGGCGAGTCGACGGCGCCGAGCGGGTGCACGGCGAAGAACTCGAGGATCTGCTGGCCCCCGAACCCGGGGGCCGGCGCGCTGTGGCCCTGCCCGTGGTCGCACAGGACAACGTCGTGCCCGAGGCCATTCAAGTACGCCGTGTCGTTTTGCGCGAACTGGTCAAAGTGGATCGTGACGACGTACATGTTGAATGTGTCGTTGACCCCGCCGTGGAGGATGATCTGTCCATAGCCGTTGGAGTGCGCAGGGGCGGGCCAGTTCACCTGGCTCGACAGCACGCCCAGGAGCGCCACGTTGTCCTGGTTGGAGAAGTACGCGCCGGAGAACGTGGCGATCGACGCGAGTTTGTCTCCGCGGACGACGCCCAGCATGTCGGTCAGGATGGACCCGATCGAGAACCCCGCGCTATGTATGTGATTGGCATCGATGTCATAGCAGGACTTGAGCTTGGCGAGGATCTCGTCAAACAGCCGGGCCTCCTGGTTTGTGGCCGCATCGACCTGGAAGACGTTCCAGTCCATCGTTACGCCCAGGATCTGGAAATTGGTGTCCTCAGGGCTGACGAGGATGAACGGGAACGACGGGTCGTTCACGGAGAAGCGGAACAGGCTCGCCATGTTGTCGGCCGTGTCGCCGAGGCCATGCCAGTTGAAGATCACCGGCCAGGGTCCGCCGCCGTTGACACCATCCGGGAGATTCAGGATGTACGTCCGCTCGAGACCGTCGACCGTGATCGTGTTGGTCCCTTCCACAAGGTCCGGGCATTTCCCTGTTCCCCCACCGTCAATCCCCGCGTCAGTGCCCGCGTCCGAGGCGACCCCGCCGTCCTGCCCCGCGTAGACACCGGCGTCCGTGATAACCGCGCCGTCGTTCCCCGCGTCGGTGGGCTGGCCGGAGTCTCCCGGCCCGGCATCAGGTTGTTCCCCCGCGTCCGATTCCTCGCCGGAATCCTCTGCATGCCCGGTGTCGCCCTTCCCGCCGTCGTTCCCCGCCGCGCCGGAGTCCTCGCGCGGCCCGCCTCCGTCACTTATTCCACTCGAATCCGACTCCGCCTCTTCGCTGGTGCAACCTGCGGCCAGAAGGACCACGAGGAATGCGAACGTGAAAAACGCGGTGCATTTGGTGCATTTCATAGGCTGTCTCCTCCCGATTTCGGATCAGTCTACAGACCGTCGGACAAACAAGCAACGGTTGCTCCCGCGTCATGTGCTCCGCGCCGACTCCCCCTGTCGTTCGCTCCAGATCGTCCCTCCAATGCATCGCGGGGGGCCGCCGCGTCGCCCGGCGGCCCTCACGCGGGCACGCAAAGCCCGTCCCGCCCGCAGGTGAGCGTCACATCCGGCGGCTTGGGGCAGTCGGCGTCCGTGCTGCACGCCGGGATGCAGAGCTTCTGCCCCTGCGGGTTCAATGTGCAGGTACAGCCCTTCACCGCGTCCGGCGGGCAGGCGCCGGGGGCGTCGCAGTCCGATTGCGCGTTGCAGCTTTTGGGGCCGATTCCACCATCCATGGGGGGCATGCCGCCATCGGCCGGCGGCTGACCTCCATCCTGCGGCAAGATGGACGCGTCGGGCCACGATCCCCCGTCGAGCTCGCCGGGTATCGCTCCGTTGCGCACGAGGCGGACGTGGTTGAGGACGCGAACGACGTCTCCCTGCGGCCCGTGACCATACGGATTGGGGGCGCCTTCCTTGGGGTCGCTGCGCTGGGCGCCGGCGCCGTGGACGTCCAGCCAGGTCCCGTTCATGTAGCCCAGCGCCCGGCCGAATGCGACGTAGACCCCGGAACCGCCGGAGCCGTTGGAGGACGCGTGCGTGGTGCTCGTCCAGTAGAAAGGATAGTCGACCTCGCCTGCTTCGTTGATGATCTGGGTGGAGGTGAAGACCGGGTCAATGGCCGCAGAACCGGTGGTGTTGGGAGAACGGGTGTAGTCCACGATGCTCTGGAGTTCCTTGGCATTGGGCAGGCGCCAGTCGTTGTGGCCCAAGTAGCTCTCTGCGTTCTTGGTCTGGACCCAGGCCAGGGCACTCTGCCAGTTCATGCCAGTGCCGCTGTCGGACTGCGCCCACATAAGGCCGGTGGCCTCATCGGTCACGGTGCCGTCGCCGTTGTCGGCGAAGTTGTTGGCGCCGTAACTTATGTTGCCGCGCACGCAGAGCACGTGGTACTTCTTGCCGATGGAATCCGAGGTCGGATAACCCTTGATGCGGCCGTCGGCGAAATTCACACCGAACATCGTCTCGTTGCCGCCCATCGTCGTGGCGACGTACTTGGTGCTGGTGACCCATTGGGAATCGATGATGCGTTCGCCCTCACCGATAAAGCCGTACGAGAATCCAAAGTAGTCGGTGTCGATGAACGGCGTGGTACCCGTGCTGGCGTCAGGGGGTGTGTCAGTTCCGCTGAAGTTGATCAGCGAGTAAAGCTCTTTGATCGACGGCAAACGCCAGTCGCTGTAGCCGCCGTAGGTGGCGGCGTTGAGCGCGGCCGGCACCGCTTGGGCCTCCGTCCACGTCAGCTTGTCGGCGTAGGTAATCGTCCCATCGCGGTCGGTGTCCGGACTCTGCATCCAAGTCAGCCCCGTCACGTTGTCGTGGACGGTCAACCCGTCGGCGTTCCGCGTGTAGCCCGGCTGGTTGCCGAGGAACTGGCCGTCCTGCCCGTAGAACGCCGCGCCCTGGCTCGGGCAGGCGATGGCGGTCGTTGTGCCGTAGCAGAACGCCTGCGCCGTATCGACGATCGGGTAAGGGACCGCACCTGTGCCGCTGTCGGGGACGCCGGTGCCTGAGTCTCCGATGTCAGGGTAGCCGGGTCCGGCGTCCTGCTGTTCTCCGGCATCAAGCTCTTCGTCGGCGTCCTTGTCATGACCGGTGTCGCCCTTCCCGCCGTCGTCCCCCGCCGCGCCGGAGTCTTCCTGAGGCGCTCCAACGTCATTCACGTTCCCCGTATCTGACGCCGCCTCGTCGGTGCAACCTGAGGCGAACAGGACCACGATGACCGCGGATATCAAGCACGCGATGCATTTGGCGTGTTTCATGGGCTGTTCGATACCAACGTGGTCCTGGACGTGCTCCTGGACCGCGCTCCCCACTCCGTTCCCGCTGCACAGTTGTTGAGCCTGGTCGATCGACGGGTAATCGAAGGGGTTCTGTGCGCGACGACGATCACCACCATCCACTACCTCGCGACCAAGGCCGTCGGCCGCCGGCGCGCGGCGAAACACGTTAAGGACCTCCTCTCCATGTTCGAGATCGCTTCGGTCGACCACAGAGTATTCTCAAGCAGGCCATGGAGATCGATTTCCATGACTATGAAGACGCCGTACTTCACGAGGCGGCCCGATCGGCTGGCGCCATGGCAATAGTCACCAGAAACGGCGATGATTTCGCCCATGCCTCGCTGCCGATCCTCAGCCCGGTAGAACTCCTTTCAAGCCTGGTCAAGGACCCGGAGCCGCCAAGGTAGCCGCCGATCCGCGCCAGTGCGGGAGCGGACGCGGCGGCCGGCCTTGAGCCTGTCGAAGGGCTCGACGGCCCGATTGCACGGCCGGACAAGTGCCATGTGACGGTGTTCGACGTGCGCCGGGATAAACCGGCGTGGAGAAGAGGATGAGAGAGCCTTACATCGAAGGGTTGGCAGCCCACGGTGGCCCCGAGTCATGCGTTGACTCTCGTGAGGGA
>JACRCP010000182.1 GCA_016218965.1 Deltaproteobacteria bacterium
ACCAGAACCAGATGACCCTGACGATCCGTTTTTACGCGAGTGCGCTCCCCGAGGCCGACTACGCCGAGCTGCAGTTCACGTTGTCGCTCCCGCCGCTCACCCCCTACGGCATCGGCCTCGGCTACAACGGCAGCTATCTGAAGTGGTACGATTTTTCGGGGAGCAAACTGGGCGAAATGGCGGGGACCATCCTGATACGGGAGTACGTCCCGCTCGATTCGGGGAGCGACGTCTCGACGCTTCAGGTCGAGGGGTTGAACCTTTCGGTCGAATGAAACGGGCCCGGCGCGGCCCGCTCGCGTGCCGCACCAAGTCCGAGGTCGTCAAACCCGACCAGGCGTTGCGGGTCTGTATGCACTGAGGGCCGCGATTTGTCCGGTTTTCCATCGGTTTCCCTCGGCCGCGGCGAAGTCGCTTGAAGCTCGCCGGACACGCGCGTGGTCGAGATGTTATTGTGACCGGCCAGGGCGCCAGGCACGGAATCCCGCCCAATGACCGCAAGTGCAAGCTGACAGTGTCTGATGACACCCAAGGCGCCCCTGCTCCACTCAGTTCGCCTGCCGACACGGACGAAGCACGTCGCGGGTGCGCCAGCCCCACCATCGAAGGGAGACGAGATGGCCAAGAAGCACATGGTCGTAAAATTCAGGATATTCCTCTCGACGATCATCCTTGCGCTCCTCACGCTGGCGGTCGGCTCCATCATGGTGGTCACCTACTTCCTCTCGCGGAACTCGACGGCCGGTCTCTGCAGGCAATTGATGGAGCGGACCAGCGAGGAGGCGGCCAACAGCGCCTTCGGCTACCTGAAGCCCGTCGAGGACCTGCTCAAGGTCACGCGATCCCAAGTCGAGCACCGACGTCTGGACGTGGACAACTGGGAGGAACTCGGCGATCAACTCATCCACATTATCCAGGTCTATCCGCAGATCAACATGTTCATGTGGACCCGACCCAATGGGGACATCATCTTCTCGAAGTCCATGGAGGACAACGGGCGGACCTACAGCGTCAAGATGATCCGCCGCGGCGACGGCGTAGCCAGGACCGTCTGGCGGCACCAGAACCCCGGCAACTCCGGCGTGTTTCCGGACCTCGTCGAACCCGAGGCAAAAGCCTTCGACCCGCGTCAGAGGCCGTGGTGGCCGAAGGCCGTCGCCGCCCGAGACCTGATCTGGACGGACATTTACATCTTCTTCTCCGACAGGCAACCCGGTATTGCAGCCGCGACTCCGTGCTATTCCAGCGACGGCTCGCTAATGGGTGTCCTGACGGCCGCTGTGTCGTTGGACAGGCTCTCGACCTACATCAAGAACCTCCGTGTCGCCAAGACCGGCCAAGCGTTCATCGTGGACCAGGACGGCCGCATGGTTGGCATGCGCGACCTCGATGAACTGAAGGTCGAAAGGCTGGACGCCATGGGCCAGAAGACTTACGAGCCGCGGAATGTCGTGGACCTGAGGAGATCCTCGGAGATTCGGGCCGCCGTCCTCGCTCCTCAGGCGAAGGAGGACGGCGATGGAAAGAGGTCCCCGTTTTTCCAGTTTGCCGTGGGCCGGGATGACTACTTCGCGTACTTCGTGCATACGCCCCCTGGCTATGGCTGGCGCTGGCGGGTGGGTGTCATCGTCCCCGAGGATGACTTCATGGCCCAAGTGAGGATCAACACTGCCATTAGCCTGATCATCTCGCTGTTGTGCTTCCTATCTTTCGGAGTCGCCGCGACGTTTTTGTCAAAAAGAGTTTCCACGCCCCTGCATCTCCTCGCTCTCGATGCCGAGCGCATCAAGCGGTTCGACCTGTCTGTCGATTCCTCGTTCCCGTCCATCATCTACGAGATCGAGGAGATGTGGACCGCCTTTGCGAACATGAAGAAGGGCTTGAGATCCTTCCAGAAATTCGTCCCTTCCGACCTGGTCAACCTGCTGCTCGAAAGCGGCCAGGTTGCGGAGGTGGGCGGGGAGGAGAGGAACCTGACCGTATTCTTTTCTGACATCGCCGGCTTCACTTCGATCTCCGAGAAAATGGATCCCCAGGCCCTGACCGAGCTGCTCTCCGAGTACCTCCAAGAAATGAGCGAGAGTGTGGCCCAGCACCACGGGACAGTCGATAAGTTCATCGGCGACTCGGTCATGGCCTTCTGGGGTGCACCCCGCCGGCTGGAGGATCATGCCGTCCTAACGTGCCTAGCGGCGTTGGACAACCGAGCCCGGTTGGCACGCTTGGTCGAGAAATGGAAGCTGCGCTCCTCGGCTCACTTCGACATTCGCATCGGCATCCATACTGGGCGTCTGGTCGTGGGCAATATCGGTGCCCACAACCGGCTTAACTACACGGTCATCGGCGACACCGTTAACACCGCCAGTCGGCTGGAGAGCTTGAACAAGGCATATGGGACGAAGATCATCATCGGTGAGGCTACCTGGGCGGCAGCCAAGGAAAAAATCGAGGCGCGGCTGCTCGACTTGGTGGCCGTCAAAGGAAAGACGCGAGGCATCAACGTATACGAGCTCCTCGGCGCGAAGGGACAGCTCGGATGGGCGTCGTGCCCCTTCCTATCGGTCTGGGAGGAGGCCGCGGACCGGTACTTCGCCAAGGAGTTCAAGAAAGCGCTCGAGTTATTCCAACGTGCGCTGGAGATGGAGCCTCGTGATCCCGTCTGTTCCATCTTTATCGGCCGTTGCCGGGACTACATGGCCAATCCCCCCCCCGAGAATTGGGACGGCGTTTACGTGATGAAGACCAAGTGACTAAGAGGACCGTCGCATGGTATCAGGTTCGACCTGAATATGATTATCAGACACCGTTATTTTATGACACTTGCGCTCGCCACCTGAACCCCAATCTTTGGACGCGCACCTACGGATCGCCGCAGGTGCCGCCGCAGCCGTCGTCGTCCCCGCATATCTTGCCGAGGCAGCTGCATCCGACGCACGTGTCGCCGGCGCAGTCATTTAAGCAGTCGGTGTCCGTAAACGGATAGTCGCAGTTAAACCCCGCGTTGCACGAGCCCGGACTGTCGTATTGCCTGATGGTCTTGCCGCTTAGGCACGTGTCCGCCGGCGGCGAGTTGCACCCGCCGCAGTTCCCGCCGCAGCCGTCGTCTCCGCACGACTTCCCGGCGCAGCTCGGGCTGCATCCCTGGCACTGCGCGCCGGCGCAGCCGTTGGGACAGTTCGTGTCGGCGTATGCGTAGTCGCACGCGAAACCCGCGTTGCACGTGCCGGCGGCGTTGTAGCTCCTGAGCGTGTTTGCGCCGACGCAGGCGTCCGCCGGCGGTGAGTTGCACCCGCCGCAGCTCCCGCCGCAGCCGTCGTTTCCGCAGGCCTTCCCCGCGCAGCTCGGGCTGCAGCCCTGGCACTGCGCGCCGGCGCAGCCGTTGGGGCAGTTCGCGTCGGTGTACGCGTAGTCGCACGCGAAACCCGCGTTGCACGTGCCGGCGGCGTTGTAGCTCCTGAGCGTGTTTGCGCCGACACAGGCGTCTGCCGGCGGCGAGATGCACGCGCCGCAGCTTCCGCCGCAGCCGTTGTCCCCGCACGACTTCCCCGCGCACGAGGGCTGGCAACCCGTGCACTGGGCGTTTGCGCAGGCGTTGGGGCAGACCGTGTCGCGGGGGGTGTAGGAGCATCCCGACCCGGCGCAGGTCCCCTGCGCGTCGTAGGAACGCAGCGTCTTTGCGTCGGCGAGGCACGCGGCCGCCGGCGGTGTGTTGCACTTCTTCCCGCACTGGGCGCAGTTGTTCGGATCGACGCTCAGGTTGACCTCGCAACCGTCGGCGTCCTGGCCGTTGCAGTTCCCGTGGTCCTGCGCGCACGTGACGACCTTGCAGCCGCCCCCGGTGCACCCGACCACGGCGGCGTTGTCAAGCGTGCACGCGTTCCCGCAGTTCCCGCAGTTAAACCGGTCGGTGTTCCTGTCGACCTCGCAGCCGTCGTTCCACGTGCCGTTGCAGTTGAGGCGGCTTGTGTCCGCGCACTCGCACTGGCCCTGCCCGTTGCAGATCGCGTACGCGCCGCACACCCCGCAGTCGCCCCCGCAGCCGTCGGACCCGCACTGCTTCCCCGCGCAGCTCGGGGTGCAGTTTGTGCACTGGGCGCCCGAGCAGCCGTTGGGGCAGTTGATGTCGGAGTAGGTGTACCTGCACACGCCGCCCTGGCAGGCGCCGGCCGGGTCGTAGTGGCGCAGCGTGTTGGCGCTCAGGCATGAGCTCGCGGGGGGCTTGTCGCAAAGGGCGCAATCGGTGCCGCAGCCGTCGTCGCCGCACTCCTTGCCGGCGCACGACGGGGTGCAGGAGGTGCACTTGCCGTTGCCGCAGCCGTAGGGGCAGTCGGTGTCCTGCGGCATGTACACGCAGAGGTTGTCGGTGCAGGCGCCGTCGGGGCCGTACTCGGACAGCGTGCGGTTGTCCTTGCAGGCGTCGGCGGGAGGCCTGGTGCAGGAGCCGCACGAGCCGGAACAGCCGTCGTCGCCGCAGTCTTTTAGGGCGCAGTCCACCCTGCAGCCCTCGCACTGGTCGTCTGCGCACTTTCCAGTGCAATGCTGTTCGGTGCCCCAAGCAAGGCACCCGTCGCCGCCGATTCCGCATATGTGGTACGAGCCGGCGCTCACGCACTCGACGGTCTTGTTTGACGGGCACCTGTCCCGGCACGCCCCGCCAGTGTCGCCCGGGCCTCCGTCGATCCCGCCTCCGCCGTCAGCCTTTGCGCCGCCGTCAGCGTTCGCGCCGGCCCCGGCGTCGCGGGCCGTTTCGACGGGGATGCAGACCTTGTTCCCCGCCTCGGGGCAGATCCACCCTTCGGGGCACGGCTTGCCGTCCGAGCAGTCGATCCTGCTCCCCGCGATGTCCGGCGAGAACGAGCACGCCGCGCAAGCGCACGCCGCGAAGATCGCGCCAAACGCCCTCGGAAAGATGCTACCCATGAATCTCGCCACAAACACCCTTCTTTTCAAATGATATTACTCTTGAGCGCCGGCGGGATCAACATTCAGCAGATTCCCGCCGGGTGGCCCCGGGAGGTTTCCCTCCCGGGGCTCCCACAGATCCGTACATGCGCGATTGACGCATACGGCTCCTCAAGACACGGATTCACTGCGCGGGGGCTGAGTATGGGTGCATGATTCGGGGCAACG
>JACRCP010000016.1 GCA_016218965.1 Deltaproteobacteria bacterium
ACTTCCGCAAGGCGGGCGTCTATGTCCTTGATGCGGCGGATCGCGGATTGTCTCTCACGGGCACGGCGCGCGCGCTCCAGCTCGAGTGCGCCCAGTTTGAACTCGTGCACGTGCCGTTCGTTCAAATGCACGCCGGAACAGAGCACCGATGACAAGGTCTTGATTTCTTTGGCGCTCCGGATCTTCATGGCCATGGTCTACACCTCGTTTCTTCAATCCCCCCTCGGTCGACGGCCGATCTCCTTGAGACGCTTTGCCACCACCTCATCCAGGGTGGATTGGAGGCCCTTGGCCCCGTCCCGCGTGACCTTGGCCGTCAGCCCGCCCAGCACATCACAGCAGATCTCTTGGAAGACCGGGTCCCCGGGCCGTGGATGGGCGTCTTGTCTCTTCATCACCCGCGCGATCATAATGCCCGCGCGCAAACTGGGCCCCTGTTTGGTCACTCCGAGGCTTCGGAGATCCCGGACGATGTCGACGATCACCTCGGCCTCCTCACGCGGCAGGGCACCCTTGGCGCGCGTGATCTCGACCTCGGTATTGCGGTCGTAGTGTTTGAGCTTGATGGTGATGAGCCGGTCCATGAGCGCGTCCTGGGTCCGGTGGACTCCCGCGTACTCCTCGGGGTTCGAGGTGAAGACGGCGCGGAAGTCGGGGTGGACCTCGATGAAGCCGTCACCATGGTGCTTCGCCTTGGGCAGCGTCAAGAGCCGTTCCTCCAGCACCGACAGCAAGGCGTTGTTGGCCTCCGGGCGGGAGCGCGTGAACTCGTCGTAGATGAGCGTGTCGCCGTTCTTGCAGGCCAGGGTCAACCGATTGTCCGCCCACAGGGTGTTCATTGTCTCCTCGGTCTTGACGACCGAGTGTATGTAGTTGTCGATCATCTTGAACTTCCGGTACCCGTAGTCCCCGCCGACGAGGTCGCTCGAGCCGAACTCGTCGTCACCGTGCATCAGGGTGACCGGCTGGCCCCGCAGGGCGGCGACGTGAAGGGCCAACGTGGTCTTCCCGGTCCCGGCGGGACCCGAGAAGTGAACGGGGTAGCCGGCCATGAGGTAGCCGAGCGCCCTCTCCGCCAGCCGGCGGACCTCGGGGGTCAACACGAAGCTGTCACCGGCCTCGACCTCAAGGCCGGTGGGAACCGGGGTCTCCGCCTCGACTGTGAGGCCACACTCATCGCCGTTCATGTATCTGTCCTCCTATCCGGCGCTGCCGTTCACCCTGGGTCAAAGGCCGGCGGGTGAACGGCTTCGAGCCGGCGCAGGGCTTGGGCGTAATGCCCTAGCCCTTGGCGTGATGCGTCTTCGAATGCCCCTTGCCCTTCGTCCCTTCCTTGTCCTCGATCCGAGCGCCCCGCCTAGAGGAGAATCCCGCTTCCCCGCCCGGCCTGCCGCGCCACGCCTCGGAAGCGGCGCGCACCTCGACTGCCATCCTCCGAAGGTCCTTGGCCATCTCGCGACGGGTGAGCTGGGAGCGTTCGCGGAGGGCATGAACCCCTGATTGGAGCTCGCTCATGAAGATCTTGCGGCCGTTCGCCTCGCGCTTGGCACGCTTCCGTCGCTGGACTTCGGCTTCTTCCAGAAAGGCCGACATTTGATCCCTGATGTTGCCGAGAAACTCTCGGCGCTGTTGGTGTGCCGTAGCGAGTTCTTGCCCTAACGCGCGCATTGCCTCGGGCGTGAAACTGCTGAAATGCGTTTGCATGTTCTCTCCTCCTCCCCTCTTGCTTGTTACCCTGCGCCACCCATTCTTCCGGGTCCAGCCGGCAGGTCACGGGATACGGGCCGCCCGGCCCGTTCTTCTTGTCCGGAACAGGTAAACACTCCCCGGGAGCGACATGATTCGGTCCGCCCCCGGAGAGCGGAACCCGTGACCCCGTCCACCTTACGGTGTGGGGGCCGCCGCGGTCGCAGTGAGACCGATCGCCTCGGCGTACTTCAGGTACGTCTCGACTGAGGCGATGACAACGCGGGCCTCGATGGACAGGAGCTCGATGCCCACCAGCGAGACCTTCGCCCACGCGTCGATGACGATCCCCTTGTCGAGGATGCGATCCACCACCTCCGCCAGGCTGGAAGAGTCCGTCGATTTCATGATCTTCGCCATTTCTTCACCTCCTTAAGGGTTGCTGGCCGCGTCTTTGCGGCCTGATCAATAAGGATTGCAACGCGTATGCCACGCGAGCCTTCGGTCAAACCGACCGGGATGTGCACCCGAAGCCATTGAGAGTACGTGGGAATCGGTTGGCGTGCATCACGGCTATGACTTTGATGGCGATCGATCGGGGAACAAGGTCCGGGCGCCAAGACCCCCGGCGAGGGAATTGTCGCCCGTTTCATGCTCGCGGATTGCGTCTTCGACGGTACGGATCATGAGGGTGTTGTTGAACGGTTTGTCAAAGTACGCGAAGAGGTTCTCATCCATTGCACTTTGGCAAAGGGACGCATTGCCGTAGGAGGTCATGAGGATGGACCGCAGCCTGGGCAGGTGTGACTTCATCTCGAGGATAAGTGCGATCCCATCCGTGTCCGGCAGCCGGTAGTCCACGATCGCGACCTGACAATCGAAGCCGGAAATCACTTTCAGGGCGCTCGCCCCCGTACTGGCCGTTCGCACCTCATGCCCCCGCTCCGAAAGCAGCTTCGAGATGACCCAGCGCAAGTGCTGATGGTCGTCGACGGCGAGGACTCGGCCTCGCGGCACGTATTCATCCTTCGATTGCACGTCTCGCCTCCAGTCCGTAGCGCCGAAGTTTCACGCGAAGCGTCTTTGGGTCCACGTTCAGGAGCTTCGCCATCTGAGCACCGGTCAGCCGGCCTCGACGGATCAGTGCCAAAAGCAGCGAACGCTCGGCCCGGTCCGCGGCCCGCGCACCGAACGCCTTCAAGTCCATCCCCGCAGCCTGCATTCCGACCTCAATCTCCAGCCCGAGCCGCTCATCTTCCTCGTTGACGCGCGAGGCCGCGCCCACTGCTGCGGCCCGGGTCCCGGCGCCCAAGGCTTTCAGCAGGAAGTGCTCGGGGAGCACTACGTCCCCGGCCAATACGACGGCGGACTTCATCGCGTTCTCGAGCTCGCGGACGTTGCCGGGCCAGGGATACTTCTCAAGCTGCGCGTGGGCGTCTTCCGAGATGACGGGGACGTTTGTCCTGAAAAGGTGCGCGTAGAACCTCACGAAGTGCCCCGCGAGCAGTCGGATGTCGCCGTTGCGTTCGCGGAGGGGCGGCAGTTGGATGGTCATCTCCTGGAGCCGGTAGTAGAGGTCCTGCCGAAATGCCCCGGCGCGGATCGCTTCGCTCAGGTCCCGGTTCGTGGCGGAGACTATGCGCACGTCGAGCTGGATGGCCTTTCGGCCGCCCACGCGCCACGCGCGGCGCTCCTGGAGGACCCGCAGCAGCTTCGCCTGGAACTGCATGGGCAGGTTCCCGATCTCGTCGAGGAACAGGGTGCCTCCCTGGGCCATTTCGAGCCGACCAACGCACTTGGCCACGGCGCCGGTGAACGCGCCCTTCTCGTGGCCGAAAAGCTCGTTCTCGACCAAACTTTCCGAAAACATCGAGCAGTCCACGGCGACGAAGGGACCGCCCCTCCGTTTGCTCTTTTCGTGGATCGCCCGCGCGAAGAGTTCCTTGCCGGTCCCCGTCTCCCCGAGGAGAAGCACGTTGATGTCCGGCACCGCGAACTTGAGCGCCATGTCCATGGCTTCCCGAAACGCGGGGCTCTCGCCGACGATGGCCGGGGCCTCCCCCCCCGTCTTGTGTCTCATGGAAAGGAGCGCCTCGATCGTGCGGAACAGCTCTTGGTTGTCGAAAGGCTTGCTGATGAAGTCCGTGGCGCCGGACTTCATGGACCTCACGGCGGCCCCCACATTTCCGAACGCGGTCATCATGATGACGGGCGTATCGGGCAAAAAAGCTTTCAGGCGACGGAGGGTCTCAATGCCGTCGATCCCGTCCAACTGGATGTCGAGGAGCACGATGTCGGGCGGCCGCTCGCCCGCCGTCCCAATCGCCGCTTCGCCCGAGTGGACGCACCGGACGGTGTGCCCGCGCTCGCGCAGGAGAGCGTCAAGGATGCTGCAGAACTCCCGCTCATCGTCAACAATGAGTACTTGCGCCACGGACGTCTCCACTTCGCGCAACCAACGGCAGCGTCAGCTTGAACTGCATCCCGTTGGGCATGCTCACAGCCTCCAGATCGCCGTCATTGTCCTTGGCGATCAGCCGCGACAGGTAGAGGCCCAGCCCGGTCCCCTCGGGCTTGGTGGTGTAGAATGGATGGAAAAGGCTCTGCATCGCCTCCGGCGGGATAGACGGACCATTGTTCTCAACCATGACGGCGGCCGCCGCATCCGCGGGATGCAGGAGAGTGCGAATAGTGATGGTGTCGCCGCCTTCCGTCAGCGCGTCGAACGCGTTCTTGATGAGGTTCAGCATTATCTGCTTCACACCGCGCGTATCCGCCAGGACAGTCGTACAAGATGGATCGAAGGACAAGTTGACCGTGATTTGGCGATGCTTGTTCTCGGCGGATGTGAAACGGAGGACCTCGGAGATGGCCTTTTTTAGATCGACATGCTCGATTCTAGGCTTCTTTACCGTCGCGAAGTCGAGCATCGTTGACAGCAGATCGCGCATCCTCTCGACGTTGTGCAGCGCCGTCAATGTGAAGTCGCACGCAGGGTCGTTTTCAGCGGCAAGCCGCTGGTGCAGGTACTGGAGGCTCGAACTGACGACGGAAAGAGAATTCCCAAGTTCGTGGGCGGCGCCGGCCGCGAGCTGGCCGAGCGTGATGAGCTTCTCTGCTTGAAGGAGCAGTGCCATGTCCTGATCGACCCAGGAGGGAGAGGACAAGATTCCGGCGAGGGGCTTTAAATAGGTCCTCTGGCCGATCAGCCATGAGGGGCAATGGTTCATGACCATTTTTGCGCTGATGATGACGCCAAATTTTTCGAGGATATGGAGAGCGACCGGAACGGAGACGAGATCGAATCGACACGCGCTGATGACCCGGGCCGGGCTCTCGGCTGCGACTGTTGCGAGCGCGTCGTGGTAGGTGCAGAGTGCCTCACTTGTCGCATCGCCGGTTCCATCGAAAGGCGCTTCCACCCATGCAACCTTCGGCCCGTCGACGGTTGGGAGATCGAGGAGCGCCACACGGATACACTTGATGCCCTCAGCCTGGGACCGATCGTCGTCGAACCACTCCCCCTCGAAGGGGAGCGGCCTAAAAGTTACGCGTGACCGCGCGGTGGGCTCGAACCGCAAAATCTCGTTGCACGTCGTCTGCCATGCCTCCTCCCGACCCAGAAAGACAAGGTGCCCATCGAACTGCCTGCAGCGTTTGGCTATCACGGCTGCGGCGTTGACCCGTTCGTTTTCATCTTTGTAGTACATGCAAAACATCTGTTTACCCTCTTTCAATCTTCACTCCCCGTCCGGTGCCCGGCTCCCGCAATTCCTCGATGGCGGCGAGGAGCCTTTGTCGCGTGATCTTCAGGAGTTGTGGATCTGCCCCCTCGTGCTTCTCGATGAAGTCGCGCACGCTGAGTAGCGCGGCCCGGCGACAGGCCGTCTCGATGTCCGCGCCCGTGAGCCCATCGGTGCGCTTGGCAAGGTCCGTAGCATCCACATCGGACGCCAGGGGCTTCCCCTCCAGGTGAATCCGGAAGATCTCGGCACGCCCCAAAACATCGGGCCGGGGCAGCTCGAGCAAGAGGTCGAACCGGCCCGGCCGGAGCAGGGCAGGGTCCAGCATGTCCTTCCGGTTGGTTGTGGCGACGATCAGGACCCCCTTGATCTCCTCGATGCCGTCCATCTCGGTCAGAAGCTGGCTGATGACGCGCTGAGAGACCCGGGAGTCGCTGGTCTCCGCGGTGCGAACCGGCGCGAGCGAGTCGATCTCGTCGAAGAAGAGGATGCAGGGCGCGGCTTGACGGGCCTTCTTGAATACCTCGCGGATGCCGCGTTCGCTCTCGCCCACGTACTTGGACAGCAGCGCCGGCCCCTTGACCGAGATGAAGTTGACCCCGCTCTGCGACCCGACCGCCTTGGCCAGGAGCGTCTTTCCGGTGCCTGGCGACCCGTGCAGAAGGATCCCCTTCACGGGCCGGACGCCCGCATGGCGAAGCAGTTCGCTGTACTTCAGCGGCCACTCGACGGCCTCGCGGAGCTCCCGCTTGATCCCATCGAGCCCACCCACCTCCTCCCACTTGACGTCGGGCACTTCGACAAAGACCTCACGGATGGCCGATGGCTCCACCTCTGCGAGTGCCGAGAGGAAGTGTTCCATCGTCACCTTGAGCGAGAGCAGCAGTTCATACGAGAGCTCATTGCTCGCCAAATCGATCTCAGGCATCACGGTCCGGAGCGTCGTCATGGCCGCCTCGCGGCACAGCGCCTCGAGGTCGGCCCCCACGAAGCCGTGGGTGATGGAGGCGAGTTTCGCGAGGTCCACGCCCTCCTCAAGCGGCATGCCGCGGGTGTGGATCTCCAGGATCTCGCGCCGCGCGGTGGCATCCGGGATGCCGATCTCGATCTCGCGATCGAAACGACCGGGACGCCTGAGCGCCGGGTCCAGGAGGTTCGGCAGATTCGTGGCGCCGATGACGATGACCTGCCCGCGCGCCTCGAGTCCGTCCATGAGCGCAAGGAGCTGGGCGACGACCCGTTTTTCGACATCGCCCTGGACGTTCTCGCGCTTGGGGGCGATGGCATCCAGCTCGTCGAGGAAGATTATGCAGGGGGCGTTCTTGCCCGCCTGTTCGAATATCCCCCGAAGCTTGGCCTCACTCTCGCCGTAGAACTTGTGGATGACCTCCGGACCGCTGACCGAGATGAAAGCGGCTTCGGTCTCATGCGCGACGGCGCGCGCGAGGAGCGTCTTGCCCGTGCCCGGCGGACCGTGCAGCAACACGCCCTTGGGCGCGTCGATCCCGAGCCGCTCGAAGATCTGCGGATATCGCAGCGGCAGCTCCACCATCTCCCGTACCCGCCGGATCTCCTTTCGAAGGCCGCCGATGTCCTCATAGGCGATGCGGCCGGGCTTCGTGCCTTTCTGCGCCTCGGATTCGATGACGATCTGCGTCTGCGGGTGGACGACGACGCAGCCACCCTTGGGCTGCGTCCCGACCACCTCGAAGTCCTGGTAGCGCGAACCGAAGAGCGTCGCGCGTACACGGTCGCCCGCCACAAGGGGCAGGCCCTCGAGCAGGCGTCCCACGTAGCGGGTGTCCCCGTTGCGCTTGAGGGCCGGCAACTCGCCGAAGGGCCGCAACACGATTTTCGCGGCCGTGACGTAGCTTGCCTTTGAAACCTTCACTCGCTGATCCAGACCGGTCCTGGCGTTGCCGCGGGTGATTCCGTCGATCTGAATGGCGCCCTTGCCCCGGTTCTCGGCGAAAGCCGGCATGGCCTTGGCCACGCTCGCCCGTTCGCCCTCGATCGCCAGAAGGTCTCCCACCTCGACGCCGAGCCGGCCCAGATCCTTCGGGTCCAGGCGCGCGACCCCGCGGCCGACATCCTTGCCCAGGGCCTCCGCGACGCGGAGTGCAAGCGTCTCTGCACAGGCATCACGCCTCTTTGCCTCAGTCGTCAGGATCGAACTCCTTTCAGCTTCCGCCACGGGTCGGTTCCGAACGGCAGGTTGTGGATCATGTGCCGGACCTCGAACTTGTCTTCGAGGAGCTCGTCGACCCGGTGGAGCAGCCCGAGGAAAAGGATCCCCGTCTCGCCGTCCGAAAGCGTCCCGTCGATGCGCCGGGCGATAAAGGCGTCCCGCCGTTCCAGGAGGGACTCGCCCTCGCGTTTCAGTTCCGCGACGACCGAATCGGGCGCACGATCATGGGCGGCCTGCACCAGCTTTTGAATTCGTCGGTATTCAACGAGCATCAGTTGTGGATCCTCCGTGCCCATGAGGGCGGCTCCGCTTTCCATCAGCTCACCGAGGAGCAGGTGATTTCGACTTCCTTTTGCCGCAAGTTCGACTACGATCTCGCGCTCCCGGCCGCAGATTGGAAGCCCGTCCTGGTAGAGGCGCACCCGCTGCCAGAGGATGGGAAGCGCCAGGAGCTTGGCCCGGAGGCCCTCCCACATGGCCTCCACCGAGGCAAACCGACGCTTCCACTCCTCGGGACCGAAGACCTCCTGGAACTGCCGCCGGACCTCCCCGGCCATGCTCCCCATGTCCACCTCCGAGTGGACGATAGGTGCATAGATCAATGCGCGCACGCACTCTCCCTCCGCTCCTGAAGCCGGTCGTGGAGTCCCTCCCTGATGACCGACTTGAGAAAATTCAGGTTGAACGGCTTCGTGACGTAGTCGTAGGCGCCAAGGTTCATGGCCTCGCGCGCCGTCTCGACTGTCCCATGCGCAGTCAGCATGACGACCGGACCGTGGTGACCTCGCCTCCGCAACTCGCGGAGCGTCGCCACGCCGTCCATGCCAGGCATGACTATGTCGAGCAAGACGATGTCCGGTCTCGCCTCCGCGGCCAAGGCCAACGCCTGCTCTCCGCTTGTCGCGGCGACCACGTTGTGGCCCTCTTCGCCCAGGATCTTCTCTAGGATCCGGCAGACCATGGGCTCGTCGTCAACGACCATCACCGTGGGGCGAAAACGCTCTGCCCTCTTCTGGCTCATGACTTCTCCCTCGTTGCGAAGGCTCCATTGGACGCCGTCTTTCAAAACGCGGCTTTCATCGGCATCCCTTCCCATGGTCTGCGCCTCCCACGCCTCCGGGTCGCTCGACCGTTTTAGGGTCAAGGCGTTGATGAGCGTCTTGGACGGGGACCTTCGCAAGGCCCCGAGGCACCAGATTGAGGAGATTCGCAGCCCGTTCGGTCTCCTCGTAGATCACCTGAAGCTCTTCGGCGTAATTCACGCCGGCCGGCCGCTTGCCGAGCAGGTACTGGGAATGGCTGGAAATGATGCCCAACGAGTTGGTCACCTCGTGGATGAGGTCCTCAAGTGTCCGAATCGGGTTCACATGCCCTCCAGAGCCGCTTTGGTCCTCTCAACCGAGCGCCGCAACGGCGCGTCACAGAAGTTGTACGGCGCCCAAGGGCCGCTTCCCAAGAGCGGAACCTCCGGCACGGCCCGGCGAATATCGTCCAGTGCCCGCCAGAATTCGTCGGCGGCGCGCCTCGATATCAGGTAGTACCCCTCAAAAGTGGTTCCGTGCCGGCCTCGCATGAGCCATTCGCGGCGATCCCCAGGCCGCGGAGCCAGAGTTCGAACGCGATCGATACCAAAAGGCAAACGAAGCAGTTCGCTCGTAGGCGGCGCGACCCGGGCCTTCAGGCCCATCTCGACGCGTCCGTGAAAATGCCCGAGCAGTCCCGAGAGTTCGCCGGCGTTGAGTCTAAGGAAACCGTAGACGTCGGTTTCGGACCCGACCTCGACGCCCGACCGAAACGGGACGACTGCGGAGCACACCCGGAGCGAGCGGGCCACGACGCGGTCGTGCCACTGCGCGGCCCTGGCGACGTCGGCGAAGCCGGGTGGGGAACCGATGATCGCCGCAAGGGCACCCGACCTCAGGGTCCTTGCGCCGTGCATCCGAAGACCGGCGCCTTCTTCCACCGGAACCACGGCGTAGATGCGAAGCGGGTTGGAATAGGCTCCCGGCACGCTAGTCCCCCCCCTCGGCGCTCGCGGCGTCGTCACAGAAGCTGTAGGCGGGAAAGGGACCGCTCAGCGCAAACACGAGGCCGTCCTCCCTGTGCAGGACCGACAGCTCCGCGATCGTCGCCTTGTACGACTCGCGTGCAGACACGTTCACCAGCGCAGCCGCGTTGAGGGCCATGGGAATGTCCCGCCCGGTTGCCGACTCCGGCAGAATTGGGCGCAGTCGAACATCGTCGGCGACGCACTCGACGGCCTCCAACACCTCGTCAACGAGCGCGTCCAGGCGATCCGAGGCCATTTCCGCCAGCCAGGCTTCGCGCTTCTTTCGAAGGACGAACGCAAGGCCGGGGTTGGCGGCGGCGATCTGTGCGTCGATCCCCCGCAGCACGAAGCTCTCCGCGGCCGCGGCGGTTTGAAGCCGGCCCGTGTCACAGAACACCTTGAGGCCCCACTCCTCCCTGCCCCGGATGCGTTCCAGAGCGGCCAGGAACCGCCCTTCGTTGTCGGCCAGCGAACGTTTCAGCGCTTCGGTGCTGCTGAACAGGGTGCAGAGTCGCATGGGTACTACGGGACCGCAACGCATCGCCTGCTCGAGCACGGCTTCATGCTTTTGAGACATGCCTGCGACCCACTCGATGGACTTGAGCTTTTCGTCGAGCGCCTCGGGGGAGAATTCGCGCGCACAGACGGGCTCGAACACTGCGGTTACGGCCGCGTGCGATAAGGCATGCAGTGGGACACCTAAACCGCCCGTGAGGGCTTGGTCTTTTGGCATGACACCGTAGAGGTAAAGAACCTGATCAACGCCGCCACTATGTTGCACCGAGCAACTCAATTTCCCCGAGGCCTACCTGGCCTTCGGAAGCTTGATCTCGAAGACGCCGTTCCGGTACGAAGACGTCGCGGCCTGCGCGGTCACGGGCGACGGGAGGAGCACCTCCTTGCGGTACTTCCGCTCGCCGCGTGTCGCGCTGAGGTTCAGGACGTCACCCTTCACCTCGAAATGGATGTCGCCTTCAGCGACCCCGGGCAGCTCCACGACGAGCAGTATGTGATCGGCTTCGTCGAACACGTCGACCATCGGCTCGCGCGCCTCCTCGACGACCGCTTCCTGGCCGTCGCGCTTGACGTTGCCGAACTGCTCGATGAGGGGTTTGCCGTCGCCGCCGACCCGGACCGAAAACCCGTAGACGGCCTTGACCCCCTTCTTGTCGTCGCCAAGTTCCCCCGTGCGCCTGAACTCGCCGCCTTGTTCGGCCAGCTTGGAGAGAACGTCCACAAAGCCCCCAAGGCCTCTGATAATACCCCCCAAACCGACGTCCCCCGAGCCCGGTTCAGATTGTCTCTTGCGTCCCATCGTAACCTCCTCTTCTTCTTTCCACCTTGGATATTGCAACGCGTATGCCCCGCAAGCCTTCGGCCCCTCCGACCGGGGTCTGTACGTGTAAACCATCGAGAACTCGTGAGAATCGGCTTGGCATTCACCACGGCTGTGATTTCGATGGCGATCGACATGGGAACAAGATCCGGGCGCCGATTCCCCCGGCGAGGGAATCGCCGCCCGTTTCATGCTCGCGAATTGGCAATGTCCCCTCCTGCCGGACTGGTGAGCGTATTCCGGTCGAAACCCGTTGTCTGTAGGGAAACCTTGACACCTTGACAGATCAGGGCGTCGTGAGCCCGTGCTGGATGGCCAACTTCACGAGGCCGGGGACGTTGTCCACCCCAAGCTTTTCCTTAAGCCGGGAGCGGTACGTCTCGACGGTCTTCGGCGAGAGGTGCAGGGTCTTCGCGATCGTCGCGCTGGTCCTCCCCTCGACCACAAGCTGAATAACCTCGCGCTCGCGCGAGGAGAGCACGGCAAACGGCCTGTTTCTGCCGGCCGCGCGGCGGAGGTAGGTGTCCACCTCCGGGGCGCTGATCTTTGCGCTCAGGTAGCGCCGCCCCGCGTGCACCGCCCTCACCGCCTCGGTCACCTCGCGGCCGGCGGATTCCTTGAGGACGAACCCCGTCGCGCCGGCGTCGAGAGCCCGTGCGACGTGCCCGATCGACCCGTACATCGAGAGCATCAGGATGCGTGTCTTTGGGGCCTCGGCAAGGACCTGGCGGGCGGCATCGATGCCGTTCAGCTCCGGCATGGCGATGTCCATGACGACCACGTCCGGGTGCAGGCGGGCGGTCGTAAGGACCGCGTCGCGCCCGTCGCCCGCCTCGCCCACGACTTTCAACCCGTCCGTCGCCCCGAGGATCAGTTTCAGGCCGTCGCGGACCACGGCGTGATCATCGGCCAGCAGTATCGTGATGGGCATCCCTACTCCCCTGCGGTGATGGGTACATGTATTTCGACGCGCGTTCCGCGCTCGGGCGCCGAGGTAATGATGCACCTGCCCCCCGCCATTTCGGCGCGCTTTCGCATGTGCAGCAGGCCAAAGTGCGGCGAGGCGTCATGCCCGTGACACTCCGCGGGGTCGAACCCCTTCCCGTCGTCGACGATGATTACGTGAAGATCGTCGC
>JACRCP010000183.1 GCA_016218965.1 Deltaproteobacteria bacterium
AGGACGCATACGGTTTCCATGACTGGCAGTACTTCCGTCTGAAAATCCTCCGCAAGTGCGGCAAACTCGAATCCGACGATTAGATCGGCATTGAACCCCTTTTTTTCAGAGAGGGACCCACACTAATTCCAGAAGTTCCAGTGTAATGGCCATCAAGACCATCTGCATGAGCGGGACTCCACCTCGAACCCCCCGCCATGGCGGCCAACTCAGCCTTGCCTTCATCGCATGCATCTCCTCAAGCCCGCCCCTATTGGCACCCATCCATGGTGATGGTGGTCTGCCCCACGCCGTTGAGAGCTTGCGCCGTGATGGTGACGCTGACCGGGCCCACCCGGTCGGAGCAGTACCAGCACATCTCGCGCGTGACGCGATTGACCGGGCCGTCGCCCTGGAAGAATCTATACTCGCATTGCCCCGCCGAGCTGCACTCCCATATCGTCCAGTAGACCGACTCATACGGAGTGATGTCGTAGATGGCGCCGGTCGTCGAATAGCCGGCCTCCAAGCGAATAGGGTTGCAGCTTCCCTTGCTGAGCACGGCCGGAGTCGTGATCACGATCTTGGGGGACCAATCATCCTCGACAATCACGTCGGCGGTCGCGCGGAGTCCGCGCAGCTCCGCCGCAAGCGTGCTGAGACCGGTTTCAGCGCCGTCTGCGCGCAAGTAGGGGCGGGCCCAGGGATCCCGAACAACGGCCACATCGGGGCCAACGTGATTGTAGGTTGCCAGTTCGTCAACGTACACATCGACCCACTCCGGAGAGGGGGGGGAGTCCAGGAAGAATCGACCAAAGACGGCCACAGGAGCTACGTCGTGGTTCCGCCAGGCGGCCAGCAGGTCATATGGATTGCCGCCCAGGCCGCCCTGGGTGAACAAGATCCGTTCCACCAGGTCAGGAGCGAATACCCGCACCGGGAAGGCACATCCCACTGTGGCTCCGGTCACGGGCACCAACACGGTTGCGCGCAGCTCGGCGGTCCCAGGTCCGACGGCCCGGGCCAACATTGGCTGGTAGCTCCCATATCCTTGCCAATATCCTTCGGGGAGATAGCCCGTGTCCGGAATCTGTTCCACCGTGACGACGGCGGCGTTCAAGGTGTCCCAAGAGAGAGCAATCGGGGTGAGAGAGTAGTAGCGGTCCTCCCCGGGCCGGTCCCAAACGAGTTGGCCTCCGGACTGGAAGCCGACGCTCGTTCCCGTCACCATGGCTAATCCTTCGCAACAATGGGAGAGGCCACACGACTGTAACTGTGGTGGGCCAGGATCGATGGCTTTGACCACGAGAGGGAGCGCGGTCAACGGTGGCCCCACCTCCGTGCCCAGCGTGGCGTTCACGTGGGTGGTTCCAACCGCGAGCGCTTGTACGGCAAAGGGAGGGTCTGCCAGCACCTGCGCAACGGCCGGGTTGGTGCTCACCACGCTCAGGCACGGATGCAGACGCTCCGGCGCTGGCCTGTTCGCCTCGCCCGTGAGGCTCTCATGGGATCCGTCTTCGAAGAGAGCCTGGACCTCGACCACAGCGATGGCACCCAAAGGAAGGCTCAGAGGCGATTTTATATACGCCGACTGGAAACGCAACGTGATGCCAATGAGCGTTCGTCCCCCCCAATCCCACGCGCAGCTTGATGCCCCGGCGTCGCCTGTGTCGGCGACCCCAGCGGCGTCGGCGAGATCGGCATCAACGCCCGAATCCATCTCCGCATCTACACCTCCGTCCGGCGTGTCAGCGCCGGCATCCTCTCCCCCCGCATCGGCCGCGCCGCCGTCTCCCCCGCCGGAGTCGGAACCCACGTCGGCAGCGCCAGCGTCCGTGCGACCGGCATCCTCCGCACCGGTATCCAAAGCGCCCGCATCGAGGGCGCCGTCCGCAGCGGAATCACCGGTGTCCCCTTTTGACCCGGCTGTATCCTGTGAGAGATCCTCTGCCGCGCCGCCGCTGCACGAAAAGACCAACGCGGCGCATGCCGCCGTGATTGCAAGAACCATGATGACACCGATGTCCACTTTTGCCTTCATGCCTTCACCCTCCATTTTTCCGTAGTTTGCCGTAACGCCCTTTTATGCAATCCGGCGCCGGATTACCTTCCCTCAAGCGCCGTAATAACCGCCTCAACGTCGGCAATCGTCATTGCGTCAAGCGACGCCTTGCGGAGGTCCTGCTCCGCGGGGTTTGGTCCTGTTGAGGTAAATGCGGCAAGCGTCCCCTTCCAGAGCACCCGTGCGCGGTCGAACAGGCTGACGACCTTTGCTCCGTCGCCTGCGAGCCCCGCCTGATACACCGCCTTGTTGTCGCACAAAGGACACTCGGGGAAGTAACCGCTGGCGGCGAACACCGGCCCGCAACGGTCGTGGCCCTCGACGGCGTGCACGAGAGAGTGAAGCGGGACCCCGGGCATGGCCCAGACGTAGTTCGGGTCCATCGCGTCGAGCCCTTCGTCAGTGACGAGGTCCGCGCGCACGACGACGGCGTAGTCGGCGGGAAGAGCCGTGAGCGTTCCCTGGGGTTCGACAAGCCGCCAACCGACCCCGTCCCCCAACCAGAACTCGTTGATGTAGTGCGTCTGCTGTGTCATGCCCACCATGTAGTTGGCGACCGAACGGGCGGGTACGCCGGCGACCCGCCCGGCGGCGGCCCCGAGGTTGGCGTACCCGGTGCACGAGGCGTTCTTCGTCTCGAACACCGAAACCGCGTCGAGGGCCTCAAGCTGCCCCTCGTTGGTGACGTACGCACTCGTCCACCCGAGGATTGCCGACATCTTCTCCTTCGGATCGGAGAGACCGGCCACGACCGCCTCGACCGCGGCCTTGAGCGCGGCGTGGCTCCAGTGGACCACAGGGGTGTCGGCGAGCCACGCTGCCGGGTCGGATTCCGCGGCATACAGCGCCGCCAGATCCGCCTCCGTCGCCTCGCGGGTGAAGACAACGCCGTCCCAGTGGAGAGCGCCGTTTGAGAACTCGGCGCCGGCCTCTATCGTGACGAGGGCGCCGAAGTTGCCAATCCCGTCGAGGGTGTACTCGACCTTCTGGACGGCCTCGGGCGGGGTCGCCGCGAGCGAGACGTACAGCGGCACCTGGACCCCGTGGTCCATGGGGAGAGGGACCCAGATCACCGCGGGGGCGTCGCCCGCGCTGCACGCAAACTCGCCGTAGTGCTCCGCACGCAGGAGGTGCCCCGGCACGACCATCGCCTGCGCATCCTCGACAACGACAAGGTCGTCGACGGCGAGCGGGCGGTCGGGACTTGAGTTGTAGACCACGAACCTCAGGGATTCGATCCCGGCAAGCGGGGCGCTTTGGCTCCTTACATGCGTCCAGCCGCCCTCGGCCGGCTCGGAAGTCCGGCCGTACAGGGTCCAACCGAGGTCCGCCCCCTTCTCGCCGAACAGGTAGGCATCTCCGACCGAAACGCCCGTCTCCCTCCGCATGAACAGGTCAAACCGGACGTGCATCTGCCCGTTGAACGCCTTCTCGTCGGCAAAGACCGCCACCTCCGGCCCGAGCTCGAGATACCGGTCGCCGTGGACCGCGCCGCCGTTCTTCACGGTGCAAGGCGGCTCCGGCGGCGCGCCCCGTCCGAAGTACTTGCACGCCCAGCCCGCAGGGGAGCCGTCCGTGTTCTTTTCCTCGAAGCTCACGTTGGAAAACAGCGACCTGTCCCGCAGAGGCTGGCGCGGGTCCGACGTTCCGCCGTCCGAACCGGTGTCCCCCCCCGCGTCGTCCGTCCCTGTATCGGTGCCCGAGGCGTCGGGGACAGTACCCGCATCCGGTCCGGCATCAGCCGGTGAACCGCCGTCGGGATTCCCCGAGGCGTCGATGAACCCGACGTCCGCGGCCCCGTTGCCGCCAGTGTCGTCGGCTGTGTCCTCGGAGACGCCGCACGCCGCCGCGAACAGCAGCGCCAAGCCCAACTCCAACACCAGTCCCACAACCGTCCGATAGGTTTTCATCTCGTCCCTCCGATGAACTTCAGGGCACCGCCGATTGTTTTTTCCTTGTCAACCGGCATGTGCCGGGTACCCTGGCCTCACGGTGCGCCATACGTCTGCAGCAGTCCTGCCCAGTCCTGGTAGATGCCGAAGTTCCCGACTTGGTACCGTCCAAAAGCCGCTGTCAGCTCCACCTCGGTATCCTCGTACAGATTCACCTTCACCCACTCCCCGCGAAACCCGTACAGCGCAGCACACCATACTCCAGCCTCCGGTAGCACATTCTGCACGTTCTTGTACGTCGCTATCGTCCATGGCCAACCGTACTCGTTGAACCGCGTCATGGAGGTCTCCATGATTGAGCGAGTTGCGACATCCCCGAATTCGCCGATGTACAGCGGAATGCCCAGCTTCTGTTGGGTCTCATGCCATGCCGTCAGCATATTCTCCACCCACGATTCCTTCTCCGGGTAGAAGTGCACGCTGTACACAACATTCTAAACCCCCAGAGTAGCGGGATCCGGCATCTTGTCCAGGCCCATGTACCCATCCTCCACAATCACGATGTGCCGCTCATCGACGCTCCGTATCGCTTCGTAGATCCGCCCGTACAAGGTGAACAGCGCAGCCATGGATGGAGCTCCCATGGGCTCGTTCAACAGGTCGTAGCCCGCGACTTCCGGCCGATCCCGGTACCTGCCGGCGACCTCCCGCAACAGCTCAACCGTGCGGTTCTGAAACTCCGCATTCACCCAAAGCTCGTTACGGCCGATCTCGCCCGAATGCTGCGTGTCGTTCTGACCGCCCGGCGCCCCATGCAGGTCCAGCACGCAGTAGAACCCGTGGCGCGCGCACCAATCAAGTGCGTTGTCGAGGTGCGAGAAGCCGCGCTCGCTGTAGGAATACGGATTCCCATCCTCCTCGAGCAGAGCCCACCAGAACGGTATCCTCAAAAGGTTGACGCCTCCCGCGGCAGCAATGACCCGGAAATCGTCCTCGGAAACCCATGCCCGCCTGTAGGCATCACGAAGGTCCATCATGCCGCTTTGCCCGAACCGCGTCTGAAGGACGGTGGATATTCCGCGCTCGTCTTGGACGGGCGGGTGCGTTTTCCAGTAATCCACAATTTCCTGGCATAGACCGGTATCGCCCAGTTCCTCCCCGCATATCCTGAGGAAGTCAGCTTCGGCCGTGGGAGAGCCGAGATCCACCTCATTGAGAACCCTGTTCTTCAGGCGCAGTCTCGCATCGGGGTCAGGGACCATGGCAAGCATGCTCGTGTAGATCTCGGACCAGCCGGGCCCTATCCCGGAAATCCATGTTTCAATGGAAAGCCAACTCCCGACGTGAAGGCCGCGCAGAGTGACAGGGACACCGTGTTCATCAACGATCTGTTGGCCCTGAACGCTGAGAAAGCCGTGTGTGGGTCCGGCATCGACGTGCGTGCCGGCATCCATGCCCACGTCAGGTGTGCCGGCGTCGACTGCTGCATCGAATGGCTGCGCATCCGCCCCTGTGTCTCCGATCCCTGCGTCAGGATCGGCGTGGCCGTTGTCCCCGATCTGTGAACCTCCGCCGTCGTTGATCTGGTCCTCTGCCGCCCCCCCGCCGAAGTTGCACGAGAAGACCATCACGTCGCATGCCGCCGTGGCTGCAAGGACCATGATGATACCGATGTTCACCTTCGCCTTCATCGCATTCATTTCTCTACCTTCTGTGTTTGCCGTTTTCTGTAACGCCCTTTCCAGAGATCCGAGCCATTCACCCGTTCACCCTGTTCCTGCCCGCGGCCTTGCCCTTGAGGAGGTTCCCGTCGGCCGAGACTACCACCTGGAGCGCGTCCTTGGCGTCCTTGGGAAAACTCGCGGTGCCCACCGTGATGGTCAGCTTCCCGAGAGGCATCGAGGCCTCCCCGTCGAACTTCTCCTCCTCGACCCGCGACCTGAGTTTCTCGGCGGCAGTAGTGGCGTTTTCGGGGCCGGTCTCCGGGAGCAGGATGATGAACTCCTCACCGCCGAAGCGGGCCACGACATCATGCGTGCGGAGGTTCATGACAAAAAGTCTGGATATCTTCCTTAGTGCTTCGTCGCCCTGAAGGTGCCCGTTGCTGTCGTTGTAGGTCTTGAAGTTGTCGACGTCCACCATCAGGACCGAGAGCATGCGGCTGTACCGGCAGGCGCGCTCGATCTCCTTGTCCAGGCGCTCGAAGAAGTACCGCCGGTTGTAGAGGTTGGTAAGGGGATCCTTATACGATAGAACCTTAGCCTTTTGGAACAGCCTGGCGTTCTCGAAGGCCACGGCCACGTGTTCCGCGATGCTTCCGAAGAGGATCACCTCTTTGGGCGGAAATCCGTCGACCGTGTTGCGGTGCACGCCCACCACCCCGACAACGGTATCCGAGGAGATCTTGAGAGGAACGCAGAGGGTCGAGCCAGCGCTAATTTTCCGCTGGGGCGAAAACACGCAGTCCGGCGCGGCGGACAGGTCTCCGATAATCTCGGTCTTGCCCAGGAGCGCCACGCGGCCGGGGACACCCTCACCCATGTGGAACCTGACGCCGGCGCTTTCTTCGGACGGAAGACCGTGGCTCACGTGGAGCGCCAGGCCCTGCTTCTCCTCGTCGACAAGGAAGACCCCGTACCTGTCGAACCCCAGGCTGTCCCCGATGAGTTTCATGCTGTGCGAGAAGACCTCGTCGAGCTGGATGGAGAGGCTCAGCGTTTTGGAGACGCGATAGAGCGTGTACAATTCGATGATTCGCTCCTCGAGCCTCTGCTTCTCGGCGCGGAGCGATTCGAGATCCTTTACCAGCGCCTCACTGTCGGTTCCAGTCGCCATGAAAATCCCCCTTCATCAGCAATACTGCGCCTCCGCAGTGTTCGATGGCGTCCGATACTGATAGGACAACGGGGGTTTGTCAATCGCCAAGAGATCCAACCGCAGGGTCACGGACAAAGTCACTGGCGGAGGGAGACGGGGATGACCCGTCGCAAGCCCGGCACGGCTGTGCTGCATGACAGACAGCGTGAGCTGGGATTCGCGGAGGGGAATTGGGAGAAAGGACTGCGGGCATCTGTCTG
>JACRCP010000009.1 GCA_016218965.1 Deltaproteobacteria bacterium
CGCGAAACATACCAACAGACCTGCCTCTGAGGCCCGTTTCGTGCAGTCAAGTGGACACTTTGTGGACACTTTAGGAAAAAAGCCCAGCTTTTGGGCTGGGCTTCCGCAGGGATTTCTCCCTGATTTCAATTGGTAGCGGGGGCTGGATTTGAACCAGCGACCTTCGGGTTATGAGCCCGACGAGCTACCGGACTGCTCCACCCCGCAATGGGTGGCGGGACTTAACCACACGCGAGAGGTGAAGTCAACAAAAGTTTGCCCTTCGGACAACTTCGTGCTATAAGTCGTGCCCTGTGACGGATTTCACAGACGCAGCCGGCGGTTGCGGCTAGAGTAAGCGCAGTTGAAGAGGAGGTACGCCGGGCGGGTTCCCGAAAACCCGCGAGGCATTCCAAGGAGGAGAGTTGGGCTTTTTTGAACGCAGCACAAACAAGGAGGACGGACAGATGCAAAACCTGAAAATGGCTCTCACAATCACGGCAGTCCTGCTGCTGGGGTTCGGCGCCGCGACGATGACATCGTCGTGCGAGGCGCTCGATTCCCTCACCGACGGCGGCGGCGGCGGCGGGGACGGAGGCGGCGGGGGCGGCGAGGATGGCGGCGGGGGCGGCGGAGAGGACGCCGGCACGTGTACGCCCGAGTGCGCCGGCGCGGCGTGCGGCGCTTCGGACGGTTGCGGCGCCAAGTGCGACGGGACGTGCGAAGAAGGCAAGGTCTGCAATGCGAGCAAGCAGTGCGTAGTCGAGGGCTGCGAGCCGGCCTGCGCCGGAAAGGCATGCGGCGACGACGACGGTTGCGAAGGCAAGTGCGACGGAACCTGCCCCGAGGGCGAGGAGTGCAACACAACCACGTTCGAGTGCGAGGGCCCCGAGGATCCGTGCGAGACCTGCGTGGCGACGAACTGCCCGGCCGAGTTCGACCAGTGCGCCAACAAGAACGTCGAATGCGCGCTCATTTACCTGTGCATCGGCGAATGCACCGACGATGACTGTGTGACCGACTGCTACATGGCCCACCCCAACGGCCAGGACGACTATGATGCCGTGGTGGGCTGCGCTCAGACCGAGTGCCCCGAGGACTGCGGCGGCGGCGACCCCTGTGCGGGCAAGCTCTGCGGCGATGACGACGGCGCGGGCGGCAAGTGCTACGATTGCGCTGACCCCGAAGAGTACTGCGACATCGACACATGGACATGCAAGCCGATGGCATGCGTGCCCGACTGCGACGCCAAGGTCTGCGGCGACGACGACGGCTGCGGAGACTTCTGCCGCGGGTGCGCGGACGCCAACAAGGCCTGCAACCCGACCACGTGGCTGTGTGAAGACCTCGGCGCCTGCGGCGACGTGACGTTCGCCGGCTGCTGCGCCGGTTCGATCGTCCGCTACTGCGAGGGCGGCGCGGTCCAGGAGATCAACTGCGACGAGAACTCCGACCCGGCCCAGAAGGTGTGCGGCTGGAAGGATCAGACCGACATCGGCTCGATCTACGACTGCGGTGGCGACGGCATCGACCCGACGGGCGTGAACCCGATCGACTGCCCGTAACCTGGCGTTTCTGATCTGACGCGAGAGCGGCCCGGTCAATCGACCGGGCCGTTTTTCTTGTATCAGGTTTTCCCGAATCTCAACTCGACGCCGGTCCGCCGGTGCTCGCGGGGTCCTGCTCCGCCGGCGCACCGCCAGTCCCGGACCGCCACGGGCTGCTCCAGAAGGTCCAGTCTTCCCTGCCGCTCGAGCCTTGCGTAGATCTTCGCCCAAGCGCACTCGGTGTCACCGCCCACTTCACAATGCCCGCCCCGGGAACCCCCGCACGGGCCGTGGAGAAGGCTTTTGGCGCAAAGGGCAATCGGGCAGATCCCCCCGGTCCGGGTGAGCAGACAGTCGCCGCAGCCGCGGCACTTTTCGCGCCAGACCCCAGGCTCGTCCGCACCGCCCAGAAACGTCGTGCTCAAAGCCGGGATGACCGGCAGGGGGTCAAAAACGTCCGCGACGATCTGGACGCCGGCCCCGCAGGCGAGCGACAGGATCGCGTCGGTGCCTTCGGGCAGCTTGAGAAAGTCACGGACAATGTCGCGCTCGCACTGACGCTCGATAGTCGCGGTCGTGAGGACCGGTGGGATCCCCGCGTGGTGTCTGGGGTGGGAGATTTCGCGGGTCAGGTCCTCAGCCTCCGCGGCCCCGCCCGACCTGCATACCGTGACGCAGCCCCCGCAGCCGAGAGCGAGGATTTTCTTGTGACCGCGAACCGATGCCGCGATCGCGCTCAGATCTTTCAGGTGTCCTACGATCATTGGGCGCCTCCGCGTGCGAGCGGTGATGCGGCGGCCGCCTCGGGCCTTCGTGTGAGCGCTGTTGCCCGGGCCTTGTGGCGGGGGCAGAGCGGCTCGACGAATTCCCTGACCTTGGGGTCCAGCGCGTCCGGCAGACGTTCCGTGTGAACGGGTTCGCCGCATTCCCGACACCGGAGAATCCTGAGCGACGCAAACTCCTCCCAGCGGTCCTCGAGCAGGGCGCCGAACTCCACCGCGTGCTCCGGGCAAACGCGATAGCAGGTCGCGCACCGGGCGCAACGGGTCGGGTTGTGAAGGAGCGTGCGCATTTCTCCGTCGTCCCTGAAATCGAGGGCGCGACCGGGGCAGTTCTGCACGCAGCCGAGACATCCGTTGCACTTGTCGCTCACGCGGAACGCCGCCATCATGGTCCTTCCTTCCCGCCCGCAAGCCTCGCGCTGATTGCCCCGGCCGCCGCTTTCGTAGACAAGCCGATCGAACGAAGTCTCTCTTCGTCGATGCCCGACGTGAAGCCGACGACCCAGATCGCCGCCGCGACCGACTGCCCGGCCGGAATCGGCGCCGCGACCGCCCGCACACCCTGCATGTATTCTTCATCGTCGGTCGAGTATCCGTCGCGCCGGACGGCGGCGAGCTCGTCGGCGAACCGGCCAGGATCGACGATGCTTTTCCCGGTGTACGCCCGGAGGCCCTTTTCGCGCACGAGCCGCGCCGCATCGCCATCGGACAAGGCGGAAAGGAAGGCCTTTCCCGTCGCACCGGCAAGAAGGGGAATCCCGGTCCCGACCGGCGCGGCAATCTTGAGCGCGTGTCCGGACTCGGCGACATCCACGATCGTCACATGATCGCCCGAACGGACGCCGAGGAAGACCGACTCGTCCGTTTCCGTTCGAAGGGCTTCCATTATCGGACGCGCGGCCCTCGCGAGGTCCATGCGCGATCGGACTGCACTGCCCAACTCAAAAAGTGTCACGCCCAGCGTCAGCCTTTTGGTCCCCCCGGCGCGGGCGATGGCTCCCGCGTCTTCGAGGGCCGAGACGATTCCGTGCGCGGTGCTCTTGCTAATGCGGAGCGTCTTCGACACGTCGGAGAGCGACAGGCCTCCCCCATTCCGGGCAAGGAGTCCGAGGATCTCAAATGCCTTCCGTACCGTGGGCGCTGTGTATCTGGCTTCCATCGTTCAGTATGGCGCACATCGCCACATTAGCATTGTACCTGGCACCTTTGAATTGTCAATGAAGAAATCCTGCGTGATTTCACATGACTGGCCGCCCCGCCTGGCGTTTTTCGTTGACATCGTGCCCGAGAAATGGTTTACTGCCGAGTGCCCAGTTCGCGTTACTGAACGCCACACAGGAGGGCTGCACATGGCCGCGGAAGAGGCAAAGCTTTCCACCGCCGAGGTGCTCAGGGAGACTCGGACCTACGGGAAGTTCCGGTGCCACAATCCGAGCTGCATGGGTCGGCTCGAACCGAAGGCCGGGGACAAGACGGTGCGATGCCCCGGGTGCGGAATGGAATTCCGGGTCCATTGGATTCGGCCGGATTTCCCGCGGATCAGGGGTCCGGTCTGGGAGACCAACCGGAAGCTCGCCGAGGAGGCGCTGAAGAAGATGGAGGACAAGTAGAATGGCGCTCAACAGAAAAATAGCCTACATCGACCTCACGACCGGCGAGATCACGACGGCGCCGATCCCGATCGATCTCCGCCGCAAGTTCCTGGGCGGTCGCGGCCTCGACGCGTACCTCCTCCTCAACCACACAAGAAAAGGATGCGACCCGCTCGGGCCGGACAACAGGCTCCTCATCAGCGGGGGACTCCTCACCGCGACGTGCGCCTCGGCGACCGCCCGGACGCACGTCATGGCCAAGTCGCCGCTCACCGGGCTTCTCGGAAGCACCAACATGGGCGGGTTTTTCGCCCCCGAACTCGCGTGGGCGGGTTTCCACCATCTTGTCATCAGAGGAAAGGCCAAAGAGCCCGTCTACCTGTTCGTGAACGATGGCAAGATTGAGATCCGGAGCGCGAAGAAACTGTGGGGCAAGACCACGACCGAGACGCAGTGGGCCATCCGCGACGAACTTGGCGACGACGAAGTCAAGAGTCTGGTCATCGGACCCGCGGGCGAGAACCTCGTGCGGTTCGCGAACGTCATGACGGGGATCAAGAACTCCGGCGGCCGCACGGGAATGGGCTGCGTCATGGGGTCCAAAAACCTCAAGGCCGTCGCCGCGCGCGGGACAATGGACATCGCAATCGCCCATCCGGTCGAAGCGCTCGAGTACAACAAGCGGTTCATCGAACAGATCACAAGCTCAAAGGTCAACCAGACGCAGGGAACTCTCGGGACGCCGTTCATCTGGGGGGCAACGAACTCGTGGGGCGGGCTCCGCACGCGCAACTTCCAGTACAACCAGCTCGAATACGCCGACGACGTCGAGCCGGAACGCCTCGACGAGATAGCCGAGGAAACCTGCGGGCCGCACCACATGGCCGGCTGTTTCGGCTGTCAGGTCCACTGCCGCGCGAAGTACCGAATCCCGTCGGGCCCGTACGCCGGCAGATACGACGAAGGCCCCGAGTACACCTCGCAAGGCGCTTTCGCCTCGGAGCCCGGGTGCACCAACGCCGTCACGGTGCTGACCGGCAACCACCTCGTCGACCAGTACGGCGTCGACAACCTCGAGATCGGAAGCATCATCTCGTGGGCCATGGAGCTCTACGAGCTCGGGATCATCGACAAGAAGCAGACCGACGGGCTGGACCTCCGTTTCGGCAACGATGAGGCGCTCCTCGAAATGGTCCACCGGATCTGCCAGCGGAAGGGCTGGCTCGGCGACACGCTCGCCGACGGAGGCGTGCAGGCGTCGGAGAAAATCGGGAAGAACTCGTTCGACTTCCTCATCCAGGTCAAGGGCATGAGCAACCTGCACTCGGACGAGCGGGCCACGCCGGGACTCGCGCTCAACATCGCGACCGCCTCGCGCGGGTCGGACCACCTGCGGAGCCGTCCGGCGATCGACCTCTATCACCTGCCCGAGCCCGTGCTCAGGAAGATCTACGGCAGCCCCGTGGCGTACGACGGTCCGCTCTCGTCGGAGCACACCGAGTACATCGGCAAGCCGTGGCAGGTCTTCTGGCAGGAGAACTGCTACATGGCCGTCGACTGCCTGGGAATCTGCAAGTACCACACGGTCTTCCTGGGCGCCACGCACCCGAACTTCGAGGACTGGCCCAAGGTCATCTTCCACAACACCGGCCTCGAGTTCACGCCGCAGCAGATCTGGGAGGTCGCCGAGCGCGCGAACATGGTCGAACGGCTCTTCAACCTCCGCGAAGGTCTTTCGCGGACCGACCTCAAGAAGGGCGACATGCTCAACCACCGCTACTTCGACGAGCCCACGCGCCGGGGCGCGCCGGGCGTCGTCGGCCGGTTCATCGACCGCGAGAAGTTCAAGAAGATGGTCGACGAGTTCTACAAATTCAAAGGGCTGGATTCCGAAGGCGTTCCCAAGGCGGAAACGCTCAAACGGCTGGGGCTCGAAAACGAGCCGACGAAACAAATCTAGGATGCTTGATGCCACAGGTGAGACCATGAACCAGGCGAACAGGGTTTTGAAGATCGACCACGAAAAGTGCACGGGATGCCGCCTGTGCGA
>JACRCP010000177.1 GCA_016218965.1 Deltaproteobacteria bacterium
CGACCGGATGGCGCAGAAGGCCGACCGGCGAGGCCTCGCCTTCAAGCCCCACGGTGACGCGCACCTCGTGGCCGTTTTCGCACGGGATGATGCTGGCGGAGTGCGTCGAGCCTTCGTCTTCCCACGCGTCTCCCGCCCTGTGCATGTAAAGGTCTTCGAAGTTGTCAGTCTCGGCGACGAAACCGTAGTGGTCGGTCATCATCGCCTGGTCGATCCGGTCGGCGCAGAGCGCGGCCCTGAACTGCGCATGGCATTCCTCGTTTGGCGAACCGTCCTCGAGTCTGGGATTACTGTCGCACGCGTCGTGCGAGTAGATGTTGTGCAGATGGACGATCGTCCGTGCAATCGAGTAACCGCGGCGCAGACCGAGGTCCGCCGTCGAAGGAAGGCCCGCGCTCCATTCGAGCTTTCCCGCGTCATGCGGCTGGACGCCGCCGTCGCCGGCATCGGCGCCTCCGGCATCCGCTCCGGTGTCAGCAGGCGTCGTACCGGCGTCTCCGGGCGCCGCCCCGCTGTCGGCCGGTTGAGCCTCCTCGCCGGCCTTCCCACCGGAGCAGGCATGCAAACACGCCACGGTTACGGTTATTGTCGCGAGAACGGCACATCCACCGCACCACAGAAGGATTTTCGCGGGCGTCTTCATGGTTCTCCTCCCTCAGAATCCCACCGTCGAGCACGCGCAACCCCCCGAAGCCGAGTCGGCGCCGGCCACGCACTCGGGGTCGCACTCGCAGTCCGGGTCGCAGTCGTAGGTCTGGTCGCACGCGCATGCCCCGGCTCCGCCGCCGCCCCCGCCGGGGTTCGTGTTCGAGTCCGGCTGAGCCCCGCTGTCCACGGTGGGGTTTCCGGAGTCGGGAACTCCCGCATCGGCGACGGGCAAACCGGTGTCCCTGGGGGCCGCGTCGACAACCGCCGGTCCGCCGCCTTCGGGTCCACCGTCGACGACCACTGGCCCGCCGTCCCGGCCTCCGTCCTTGAACCCGGAATCCGGCCTCCCCGCGTCGAACCCCGCATCGTACGGTTGATCCGTGAAAAACTGCGGCGTCACCTGAAACTGGTACCCCTGACTCTGGCCAAAAGAGCTCCCGACCGGCAGGAAATAGTAGGTGCCGGCTTGTGGAGCGGCGATCGTGAACGAGGCCTTGCCGCCGGTGTTCCATGTCGCCTGCGTGCTGTAGGTCGAGTAGACGACGTTAGAGTCCCTGTTGATGCAGACCTTCACCCGACTTGTCACGTCGACCCACGTCGAGAGGTCGTTGGCCGACACCGCGACGCACTCTCCTTGACTGACCGTGGCTGGACTGCCGATTGCCTCGCATGAACTATTGCGGAACCGCTTTCTTCGAGTTTCCGTCCGCCAAGTCACGTGCTCCCCTGTCCAACACCCGTCAGAGGTTGCAAGGAATGTACCAACAACGGTGCCAAGCGATTCCAGGGGGTTGGTCGGCCGGGGATTCGGGGGTGCAGACTATTCTTCAGGGAACGAGTACAGTATTCTCCAGAGGGACGTGCAGAGCCGCAGCCGAGCATTCAACCGCAGATGGCGCTGCTCACCATCCCATCATTCCGCCCCCGCGCATCATCCCGCCGCAACCCGCGCCCATCCGGTTGACGCTCGATCGGACGTCGGAGACCCGGCTTGACACCTCTTGGTGATACCGTTGGCATTCGGCGCGGACCTCGTCCAATTCGTTCGCGTTTTGAATGATGTCGTGGTGCTTTTGGACGTCGGCATCGATCGTCACGGTGCCGTCCATCATCGTCTGCATCGCCTGCGGGTCGCCGCACGGGCATCCGCCGCCGGATCCCATCCATGCGCCTTCGGCCCTGAAGTTCGCGAGCACGCGGCCCATGTTGTCCCGGTGCAGCACGGTTTCGTTTCTTGCCGACGGAAGGTCGGCGACGTTTACGAGCGCCTGCGAATGCCGGTCGAGTTCCTGCTCGGCAGGTGAGATGTCGGGAGGCGGGGGTTGATTCGGTCCGCCGCACGCACAAAGAAACGCACCAGCAACGAGTGTTGCGAGGAACGATCTCATGTTCACCTCCTGGTCCCTCAACCAATTCGGGCACGCTGTCCGCCGTCCGTCATTCCCTTGTACGTGCGCCGCCCGCAAAAAGTTCCCGATCGTTTGTGGCATGTCGGTTGCTGTGATTTCTGGCTGGGGAGTGGCGTTGAAATATCGAACACGAAGGAAAAGAGGGGGAAAACGCGCACGTACTCGAGCACGCCGGGCGCGGGATGGCGGGGTTGCTCAACGTCGCGCACTGGAGGAGGTGAGAAAGACATTCGACATGCGACGAGCCTTCGAGTACCTCGCGCACGTCAAGGCCGAAAACCTCGAGCTTGCCGAGGTGAACCGGCACGCGTTCCGGGAGTGCATCATCGATGGGCGGGGCATCTTCATCGACGAGCTCGTCCGCGGCCTTGCGTGGCGGGGCCTCTCGGTCCCCCTCTTCGAGCACGACGTGATCGACGAGATGGACGGCCGGGCGCATGCCGTCGAGGTGTGAGCATCCCGGGCCGGCGGCAATGATGTTCACCGCGTTCGGGCCGTATCGGTGCCTCCGTCCCCGGTTCCATATCGTCACTTGCCCGGGCGTTTGTGTGTCCTGTGCCTGTGTTCTCATCCCGGGAATTCTGTCAACGCGTTTTCTTCGTGTCATGGTCTGGCAAGGGAACCCCGGTACTCTGCGCACCGGCTGCCGGGCGGAGGGGTTGGCGCCGCCCGATTGACGTAAACCGTCCAGTTGAAAGGATACTGCATGCGCATCGCTTCGATCGCCATGGCCTGCGCTCTGTTCCTCGCTTTCGCCCCCGCCGTGCACGGCTGCGGCGCAGACAACCCGGTCGATGACGGCGGCGCCGCGGGGGACGCGGGCGGGACGACGGACACCGGCGGGGGCGACGCAGGTGCGACCGACGCATCCCGCGAGGAGGAGTTGCGGGGGTCCGTGCGTCTCGTGTGCGAAAAGCTCGAGGAGTGCAGCCCGACAAGCCTCGAGGGCGGCGGCGGGGACGTCGATATGTGCGTGGAACGCGAGTACGAGACGATGCTCCCGGTGCTCGATCTTCCCGGGTTGAAAGTGGACATGGCGGCCTGCGTAAAGGCCATTTCGGGGGGAAGCTGCAGCGACTTCTTCCGCATGAGCAATTTCGAGGCGTCGGCTGCGGGGGCGTGCGAGTTTGCCGGCTCGCTCGCCGACGGTGAGCCCTGCGTGTACCCGTATCAATGCGCAAGCCGCCTGTGCGGCCGCCCGATGGGCACGTCCTGCGGCACCTGCATGTCGCCGCTGGAGACCGGGGCCGCGTGCGGAGACTGGTACAACCTCTTGGGGAGCCGGTGCGGGTTTGGCAGCGGCTGCCACGACGGCGTGTGTACGCCGAAAGGCGATGAGGGAGATCCGTGCGACGCCAAGACGGCGCCGTGTTTTGTCGATCTCGCGTGCATCGGCGGGATCTGCAGCGCGCCCGCGGGGCGGCGCGATCCCTGCACGGCGCTGGTCGGCGAGTGCGACATAAACAAAGAGGGCCTCGTGTGCGACCCCGGGACAAAGAGGTGCGTCGCCGTGACGTTCGCAAAGGCCGGCGAGGAGTGCGGGTTCCTGGCCGATGGGCCGGTCGCCTGCGCCGGAGGCGGCTGCTACCCGAGCGTGGCCGCCGGCACGTGCGTCGCGTGGGCCGTTGACGGCGCGGCGTGCGACGACAACTCCGGGCCCGGGTGCTGGCCGCACGCGCAGTGCGTGAACGGCGTGTGCGAGCAGTACTTCACCCCCGTGTGCGAGTAACGCCGCCGGCGGATATCAAGCCGCGGGGTCAACCCCAAGACTTCGAACCGGCATCTCCCTCAAGAGGGTCTCCGGCGCCTTCCCATCTTCCATGTCCAGCCAGTCGCGCACCCAGCTTTTCACCGGCTCTGTGGCGTCATGCTTGATGACCCCAAATGGCCTCCCTCACCCGCGGGGGTGGCGATGAAGAAGGCCTTGACGGGGTGCGAGACGCCCTTGAGCGTGAGTTCGCCCGCGGGTTCGAGCTCGACGGCGCCCTGAAGCAGGCGCGCGGTCTGGTCGCCGACGAGTATGCGCCCGGGGCGGCTCTGCGACTCGAGGCGCGCCGCGATGTTGACCGCCGGGCCGATCACCGTGTAGTCCGACCGGGCGATCGATCCGAAGTTGCCGACGACGGCCTCGCCGGTGTTGATTCCTGTCCGCGCGGACAGCGCCGCCTCGCCGCCCAGAGCGGGCAGCATCGCCTGCAACTCTTTCGCGAGGGCCACGCAGCGCCGCGCCTGCTCGGCGGGCGGCAGGGCGTCCGGCGCGCCGAACACGATCATCACGCAGTCGCCCACGAACTTGTCGACAGTGGCGCCGTGGGCGTGGGCGACGTCGGCCATGCGCGAGAGGTAACGGTTGAGGAGCCGGCCGACGGCATCGGCGCCAAGGCGCTCGGACAGCGACGTGAAACCCACCAGGTCCGAAAACATCACGGTGACCACGCGGCGCTCCGGCTCGGCGTCGAGCTGCAGCTCGCCCCGCGACGCGCGCGCCACCAGCGAGGGCGGGAGGTAACGCCTGAGGACCGCCTCGGTGATGTACCGGTGGAGCTTGACCGACTGGTTCACGCCGTAGTTGACGGCAAAGAACGCCAGGAGCGTGCCGAACACGGTCATCTGGACGATCGTCGCGGCCACGGCGGGGTCCGAGTACACCGGATGTTCTATCGCATACGGGAAGATCGGCGCGATCGCGAGCCACCCCGCCACCTCGAGACCGGCGAAACCCGCGTAAAGGACGCACCCCGCCACCGCGGCGAAGAGGGCCAGCCGGTAATCGAAGAACACACGGTAGATCGCGACGATCAGCACGATGTAGAGCGACGCCGCGCTCATGAGCGTCCCGACCGCGTGCATCGAGAGCTGGTTCGAGCCGATCTCGACCGCGGCCCGTGAAGAACTCGTGCGCCATGGCGCGCGCCGCGGCGGAACGGGGCGTCACTTGCGGCATTGCCGTCTCTTCGATCGCGGCGCCCGCGCCTTTTTCCGGGTGCGCGCCGGCGGCGGGGCCGCCGACTCGGCCATCTCGATGCCGAACATCTCCGGAAGCCCTTCGGCCCCGAGGACCTTTTCCGCGGCGGGACCGGTCTTCGACAGCGGGACGCCGGCGCCGGCCCTGGCGATGAGGTCTTTTTCGTCGACCTGACGCAGCTTGAACAGCAGTTCCGGTTTGTCGTCGAGGCGCGCCCCGATCCCGTAGAGCACCGCGGCGACGTGTTTGCACATGTAGGCCCAGTCGGGACAGCTGCACGAGAACTTGATCTCCGCGGGGGCGGGGAACAGCCCGGTCCTGTCCCGGCAGATGCGTTCCATGACACCCTTCGAAAATCGCCCCTGCAAAAGCTCGACGAGCGAATCGATCCCCCCGGCGCAGTCGCAGCATATCGAGCTCCACTGCCTTTTGGGAACGCCCGCCACCGTCACTGCCACCTTGTACATCTCGGACCCGCTCACGATCGCCTTCACCCCGCCGGGGGCGATCTGGAGATCGACTACCGAGCCGTTGCGCACGTACGTGCGGCCGCGCGGGAGGCGGTTTGCGAAGTCGCTGTAGCGTTCGAGGTTTTCGCACCACGCCCGTCCCCAGAACGTTGATGCGATCTCGCGGCCCTCGATCACCACCGGCGAGACGGGGTGGCCTTTCTTTCGGAGTTTCTGCATCCCGGCCGCGGCCTTGCGCCGCCTCGCGGCCACCGACACGTACGGGCGCCACATGAAGTAGGACATCGTTCACTCCTTGCCTTTTTCGACTCGATGAGCTCGTCGATCTTCTCCTCGACCGTCCCCCATCATCGGGCATCTTACCCCGTCAGTCCCGGTGAATTCAATCGCCGCGAGTTTGGCTGCGGTTCACCCTGAGCAAAGTCGAAGGGCTGACCGACGCACCGTTCCGCGCCCGCCCCGAAGGTCCCGAAACCGGGCCAAGGCCCCGGCTCATCC
>JACRCP010000178.1 GCA_016218965.1 Deltaproteobacteria bacterium
ACCCTGAGGTCTTGGGTCAAGGGGATGGGCAGGAGTTTCAAACTTGTCTTCCCGATCGCGCAGGCTTCGCCCCCCTCGCTGTCTTTCTTCAACCTTGTCGAGGCGCATGTTTTGAACTCCATGCGCGACTACCTGAGCCTTCCGCGGATTCGGGATGCGTTGAAATGGGTTGAACACGGCCTCGGGGTCACAAGGCCGCTTATCAACAAGCGTTTCCAGACCGACGGCCTGGACCTGTTCGTGGAACACACCGACAAGTTGCTCAACGCCTCTAGACGGGGCCAGATCGCGATGCGGCCGGTAATAGAGGAATACTTGAAGCGAATTGAGTTCGACAGCGATGGCCTTGCCATGCGCCTGTTTCCTTTTTCCCGACACCACCGCGCTCCCGAACCGGGGGCGCCCGAGGACCCGAAGGCCGTCGTGTTCGACCCGCGCATCTCGTTCGGCCGGCTCACCGTCGTCGGCACGGGCATTGCGACCGCGACAATCTACGATCGGTTCCTTGCCGGGGAAACGATTGAAGATATCGTGCGGGATTTCAAGATGGAGCACCGATTCGTTGAGGAGGCGATCCGGTGCGAGAGCCTTCAGAAGGCGGCGTAGACCCCGCTGTCGTCTTCTTCCTTGGCCGCAACCTGGGCCACGAAGCTGTTGCGACCGCGCTTCGGGGCCAGGGTGTGCAAATCGAAAGACACGCCGACCATTTCGCCGATGATGCGCCGGATCAAGAATGGCTTGTCGATGTCGGGCAAAGAGGCTGGGCGGTGGTCACTCAGGACGATCGTATCCGATACCGGAGAGCGGAGCGCGCAGCCATGTGCGCCGCCAACGTAAGGTTGTTCGTCTTCACCGGCAAACAGATGCGGGGCCCCGAAATCGGCGCCTCGCTTGCCAAGGCGTTGAACAAGATGGCCAGGTTTGCCGGCAGGCACGGACCCCCGTTCATCGCCCGGGTATCCCGGAATGGGGAAGTAACCCTGTGGAAATCCGCGGAGGATCTGGCCGCCGAAGCCGCGCGTTCGGCCGGTTGAGTCGACAGTCCGAACCCGGGTCCGGCCGGTCCGGCGCGGCAACGCATTCGATTGGCCACTCACCGCGTGGTTTTTCCGACCCGTCGTCTCGGAAATCGAGTCGGAAATCACCTTGACATTCCCCGTGCGGCGGGTGGAGAATCCGGCGCGGTTTTGCCCAGCACGCGCTGGGCGTCGGTGGGTTTGGTTCGTTGTTGGTGGCCGCTGCCGCGGCCATGGGCGTTTGGAGGAGGGGGAAGCGCGGCAACGGGGAAAGCAGTACAAGAGGTCGTATGAGCTTCCTTCTCATCTTCGCAAAGAGGTTCGTGGCGGGCGAGACGACCGACGGGGCCGTCGAGGCGACGAAGGCGCTCAACGCCCAAAAGGTCCGCGCCACGCTCGACATCCTCGGCGAAAACGTCGAGAGCGAGGCGCAGGCGGCATCGCTTGCCGACGACTATATCCGCCTCCTCGACGTCATCAAGGAGCACGGCCTCGACGCAAACGTGAGCTTAAAGCTTACAATGATGGGCCTCGACGTCGGCGACCGGTTCTGCCGCGACAACGTGGAGCGAATCGTGCAGAAGGCCGCCGAGTACGACAACTTCGTGCGGGTGGACATGGAAGGGTCCGCGTACACCCAACGCACGCTCGACCTCTTCTACGACATGTACAAGGCCCACCCGAATAACGTTGGCATCGTGATCCAGTCGTACCTCTACCGCAGCGAAAAGGACATCGAGGACGCCATCGCCGCCGGGGCGCGCGTCCGACTTTGCAAGGGGGCGTACAAGGAGCCCAAGGAGGTCGCGTTTCCCGAAAAGGAGGACGTGAACGCCTCATACGTGAAGCTGATGAAAAGGCTGCTCTCCGCCGGGAACTACCCCGGCATCGCCACGCACGACGAGGCGATAATCGAACAGGCTTTCGCATTCGCCAAGGAAAACAACATCGCGCCCGACCGCTACGAATTCCAGATGCTCTTCGGAATTCGCCGCGACCTTCAGGCGAAGATCGCCCAAGACGGGTTCAACATGCGGACGTACGTCCCTTTCGGGAAGGCGTGGTTCCCGTATTTCTACCGTCGGATGCGCGAGCGCAAGGAGAACGTGCTGTTTGTGATGAAGAACTACTTCAAAGGTTGACCTCACCCCCTGTCCCCCTCTCCGTCTCGCGGCGAGGGGGAACACGACCGCGGAAGGCAGGGAATAGGGGTCGGGAGACAAGACATGGCGAAGAACGCGCTTCAGAAAGAGCTCGCAAAAAGGATCGACGGCTACCGCGACGAGATGATCGAGCTTCAAAAGAAGCTTTCGGCCATTCAGGCGCTCTCGCCGGCTTCGGGTGGAGAGGGCGAGGGGAAGAAGGCCGATTTTCTCATCGAGTACCTCAAGGGCATGAAGTTCTCGTCAATCGAGCGGCTTGACGCGCCCGACCCCGCGTGCCCGGGCGGCCGGCCCAACGTCATCGCGCGCTTCAAGGGCAAGGATTCGTCGCGCACGATCTGGGTGATGTCGCACCTCGACGTCGTGCCGCCGGGGGACCCGAAACTTTGGACCGGGGACCCGTGGACCGTTCGCCCGGGCAAGGACGCCGCGGGGAGGGACACGCTCATCGGCCGCGGCGTCGAGGACAACCAGCAAGGGGTGGTGTCGGGGATATTCGCGGCGAAGGCGCTCATGGAGCTGCCGACGGTCCCCGCGCACGACGTGGCGCTCATCTTCGTCGCCGACGAGGAGACCGGAAGCCGCTGGGGAATCCAATGGGTCCTCCAGGAGCACGCGGGTCTTTTCCGAAAGGAAGACCTCATCATCGTCCCCGACGCCGGCGACGCGCACGGGACGATGATAGAGGTCGCCGAAAAATCGATCTGCTGGGTGAAGTTCGAGGTCAAGGGAAAGCAGGTCCACGCGAGCATGCCCGAAAAGGGCGTCAACGCGCACCTCGCGGCGAGCCACCTCATCGTCAAACTCCACAAGAGGCTCAAGGCCCAGTTCAAGGAAAAAGACAAGGTATTCGATCCGCCGATCTCGACTTTCGAGCCGACGAAGAAGGACGCCAATGTCCCAAACATCAACACGATCCCGGGAGAGGACATCTTTTATTTTGACTGCCGCGTGCTCCCTACCCGGACGCTCGACGAGGTCATCACCGCCGTCAGGGAGGAGTGCGACGCCGTCGAGAAGGACCGCGGTGTCAAGGTGACATTCGACTACCCCCAGAAGGAACAGGCGGCCCCCGCGACCCCCGTCGACGCCCCCGTCGTGCTTGCGCTCCAAAGGGCCGTCAAGGACGTGTACAACAAAAAGGCCAGGCCGATGGGGATCGGTGGCGGGACCGTCGCCGCCGTCTTCCGGCGCGCCGGATTCAACGCGGCGGTCTGGGCCACCATGGACGAGGCCGCCCACCAGCCCGACGAGTATTGCGTCATCGACAACATGTTGGGCGACGCCAAGGTCTTCGCCCATGTCTTCACCCAGGAGAGCGCCTGAGTCCCGTCCCGGGAGCGCAGGAGGCCGAATGCCGGAGATTCACCCCACTGCGGTGGTCGACCCAGCGGCACGGATCGCCGACGGCGTCAGGATAGGGCCGTATGCCGTCATCGGGCCGGGGGTGATCCTCGGTGCGGCATGTGTCGTGGGGGCGCACGCGGTCATCGAAGGGGACACCGACGCCGGTCCGGAAAACAGCTTCGGGCCGTTCTGCACCATAGGGGTCCCGCCCCAGGACCTCAAGTACAAGGGCGAAAAGACCCGGCTAAGGATCGGCCGGGCAAACACGTTTCGCGAGTACGTGAACGTGAGCATCGGGAGTATCGACGGGAACTTCGAAACGATCATCGGCAACAACAACCTGATCATGAGCTACGTCCACATCGCCCACGACTGCGTCATCGGCAGCAACACGATACTCGCAAATGTCGCCACGCTCGCCGGCCACGTCGACGTCGGCGACCACGCCGTCATCGGCGGACTGGTGGCGATCCACCAGTTTACGCGGATCGGCGCGCACGCGATGGTGAGCGGCGGATCCATGGTCAATCAGGACGTGCCGCCGTATCTCACCGCCGCAGGCGACCGGGCGTGCGCCGAGGGCGTGAACACCATCGGCATCGGCCGCCGCGGGTTTTCGGCGGAATCGATCACCGCCATCAAGGCGGCGTACCGGCGCGTGTACAGGATGAAACTGCCGCTTAGGGAGGCGCTCGATGCGATCGAGCGCGAGATCATGCCGTCGTGCCCGGAGCTTCGGTTGTTTGTGGACTTCTGCCGGTCGTCGAAGCGCGGGATCGTTCGCGAGAGGCGGGGGCTCGCGCGCAGCAAGACGGAGAAGGCCGACCGCTGATGATGAGGTCTGTCTCGAACGGGGTCACTCTCATCGCCGGGAACGGCGTCCTCCCGGCGCTCTTCGCCCAAGGCGCGCGCAGGCGGGGCCTTCGGGTGTGCATGGTGGCGCACGAGGGCGAGACCGAGGCGCGCTCGGAGGCCGAGGCCGATGTGGTCCGCCGGATTCGCGTGGGGAAGGTCCGCGCGCTCTTCCGCGCCCTCGACTCTTTCGGGAACCGCAAGGTCGCGTTCGTCGGCGGGATCCGCAAGACGCGTCTGTTCGCCGACGTGAGGCCCGACCTCGCGGCGCTCGGATTGCTCAAGAAGGCCCGCGACATGCGCGACGACTCGCTCCTTAGGGTGCTGGCCGGCGAGATCGAGGCCCGGGGTTTTCAGGTGATCGGCTGCACGGAGTACGCGCCCGAACTCCTCGCGTCCGACGGGCCCATGGGGAAACGCTGTCCGGCCAGGAGGCAGGTAGGCGATTCGCGCGTCGGTTTTGAGCTCCTGTCGGCCCTTTCCGGGCACGGCACGGGGCAATCGGTTGTGGTCAGGAGCGGCGTTGTGCTCGCGGTCGAGGCGATCGAGGGCACAGACGCGGCCATCGAGCGGGCGGGCCGGCTGGGCGCGCGCGGGGCTTCACTTGTCAAGGCCGCCAAGAAAGGCCAGGACCTGCGGTTCGACGTCCCCGCGATCGGCCCGCTCACGGTGCGGGCATGCGCCGCGGCGGGCGTGAACGCGATCTTCCTCAGATCCGGCGAAACCATGCTTCTGGGGCTCGAACAGACCATCGGCGAGGCCGATCGCGCCGGCATTTCGATCACGGGGGTGGGACATTGAACCTCCGGATTGCCATAGTCGGCCTGGGCACGATGGGCCGCATCCATGCCTTGAAGGTCGCGTCTTTGGCCGGTGTGGAACTGGTATGCGCCGTCGACCCCGACCCGGCCGCGCTTGCGTGGGACGGGCTTCCGGCGGGGACAGCCCGTTTCCGCTCGCTCAACCAGGCGGTCCCGTTTGACGCCGCGATCGTGGCGACGCCTCCGACGACGCATTTCGAGGTGGCGGGCGGCCTTGTCGCGCGCGGCGTTCACTGCCTGGTCGAGAAACCTATCTGCACGTCCGCGGCGGACGGAAGGGCTCTTCTGGCGCTGGCGCGGGAGAAGGGCGTGGTCCTGGCGTCAGGGCACAACGAGCGGCTCAACCCGGCGTTTCGCGAGACGATACGCCGGGCCGGGTCGTTCCTCTACGCCGAGGCCGAACGCATCGGGCCTTTCTCCGAGAGATCCACTGACGCCGACGTGGTCCTCGATCTCATGGTGCACGACCTCGACGCGCTGTGCGCGTTCAACCCCGGCATCCCCGCCGACGTCCGCGCCGTGGGCATCCCGGTCCTGACCGGGCAGGTGGACATCGCGAACGCGCGAATTGAGTTCGCGGGCGGCGCCGTGGCGACGCTCACCGCGAGCCGGGTTTCGGTTGAAAAGCGGCGCAAGTTCCGAGTGTTTTCGCGCGCTGGATACTTTTCGGCCGATCTTGTCGAAAAGGCGTTGAAGATCATCACCGTCTCGGGAGACGGCGCCGGCCGCCAGATCGAGGGCGACTCGTGGATTGCGCCCCCATCGGACCAGGTGCTCGAGCAGGACCGTTCTTTTGTCGAGGCCATAGTCCGCGGCGGAGCGCCCGCGACCGACGCCGCGCACTCGATCGAGGCCATGGATCTTGCCGATCGGGTCCGTGCGGCGATGCGGCAGCCGCAGCCCGGACCTATTTGTTCAACCTGAGATTGAGAAGAAGCACCGCGGCAAGCACCACGAACGAGAGAATGACGAGAATCGTGGTTGCTATGCGCGCCCACGCCACGCGGCGCTCGTGCTGCTGTTCGGCGGTGGTGGCATAGCCCGAGGCCTCGGCGACGACGCTCCTGGTGCGCGCCGACCGCATGCCGCGCGGGCGGTACCTGGCCTTGAAGACGGCGTACACCACCAGGAACACCACGTAGATGGCGCCGACTACGAGTACCTTGTTCTCAAGACCTTCCACTAACGGCAACCAGCGAGTAGCGAGTAGCGATCAGCTTCCGTCCGGCATTCAGCATCAGGCATCAGGCATCAGGCACACGCCCTCCAGACCGCGGGCCAGCTTCAAACGACCTTGGCCAGCTTGAGGATCTCGGCGGCCCGGCCGGGCAGGACACTCAGTTCGGCCGCAAGGTCGAGAACCGTGTAGCGGCCCCTAATCTCGCGGGCGTGGCCTATCGCCTCCAGCGCCTCGGCCGCCCCGATCCCGAGGGCTTCGACGGTGACCGGTGCCCCGGCCGCGGAGAGCACCGCGCGGATCTCGTCGGGGTCGCGAAGGCCCGCGAACACCCGATCGTGGATCTCCTTTTCGTGCCTTCTCACCGACGCGAGGTCGGCCCGGCAGGCCTCCTCCGAAGGGAATTTTTTTCGGAATTCCTTTGTAACCTCGCCGGAAAGAGGCCCGTAGAAATCCCGGAACTGCGCGTCGCCCCCGTGCTCTCCGTGCACGGATTCCTCACACGCAGCGCCGGCCACAAGCTCGTGCCAACCATCTTTCAGGACCCGATACAACGCCGCCGTCAAAAGGGTCGCGACGCCGACCTGGGCGCCGTGCAGTCCGGTTTCTCGCCCGCGTTCGGGCGCGCGCATGTCCCAGTAGTGTGAGATCAGGTGCTCGCCGCCGCTCGCGGGCGCCGAGCTTCCCGCGACTTTCATCGAGAACCCCGAAAGCAGCAGCGCATGAAACAGGTTCTCGATGGCCGCCGGATCGCCGGAGCCGACCGCGGAAGCGTTGTTTGCGACGGCCTCGGCCGCGGGGCCGGCGATTGAAAGCGGCTCGTCGCAGAAGTAGTCTTCGCGGACGAGGTGCGAGAGCAGCCAGTCGGCGTTGCAGACGGGTTTGCTCATCAGATCTCCGACCCCGGCCGCCGTCATGGCGTGCGGCGCCGCCAGAATCACGTCCGTATCGCCCACGACCGCCACGGGCTCGCGGCATTCGACGGTGCGTTTGATCCCTCCCGCCTCGACGGCCGCTATCGCGGACGTGTAGCCGTTCATCGATGCTGCGGTCGCTACCACCACGTACGGCACGTTCCGGCGGAACGAAGCAAGCTTGACGAGGTCGTTGATGGTCCCGCTCCCGACTGCTATGCAAAGAGAGGTGGCCGAGTCTATGAGTTTTTCGACCCCGGCGACTGTCCTTTCCTCGGCGTGCAGGCCGCGTCCGCGGGCTGGGTGAAGGACCCTGCGCGCATACTCGAAACCGGCCGGCGAGAGAACGGCCTCAACCCTGGTTCCCGCGGCCGCCTGGGTCTGCGGATCGGACATCACCACGGCCGGCCCGGCAAGACCCAGCCGGTTGAGCACCGAAGGCAGGGCGGCGATGGCGCCGGGGCCTGTTTCGACGACGCGCGTCCCTATGACATGCCGCCGCCCGCAACGGCACGGCCGGTCCGTTCCCAGGAGCGATTGGACCTTTGCCCCGAGATCTTCCATGGGTCTCCGCCTTCCATTTAACCACGTCCCCGCAGTGCGGCAAGTTTTCCGCCGCACGGAAAAGTTTGTCTTTGAATTGCGCGGGCGGTTACGTATAATCCGGCCTGGCGTCGGGCGGCGCGGGGCTGAAGGTGAAGGATGGGCAGGACGAAGGGTACAATGGGAAAGACCGCGGCGAACTCGGGCAAGGCGGCGCGGGCGGCGGGCAGGGTTTTGGCCCTGGACACTTCGGTGTACGACCGGCACGCGGTAGAGGCGGCCGCCGAGGAGTTCACCGAGTGCGCCCGCGTCCGGGCGGGCGGAGAGGGGGCGGTGGCGGTCGAGTTCTCCGGCACCGATGAGGAGGAGGAGGAGTTTTTGAACCTTGCGCTTCTGCGCACGATCGAGGAGAAACGACGGTGACCGCGCGGCCTGCCAAAGAACCCGTCAACAAGGCGTTGAAGGACAAGCCGGCGGGCATCTGCGACGAGTGCGTGGCCGAGGGGTTCCCGGCGTTCCGCGATGCGCTCGGTTTTTTCGTGCTGACCAATATCGCCGGGAAGTGGCTGACGGTTTCCAGAAAGGACTTCGACGCGCTCAAGGCCGGCAAGGCAAAGGCCAACTCGGCGCTCGGGAAGAAACTCCGGGAACGGGGGATGTTCCCGGGCCGCGTGGACCGCGAGGCGCTCGTTGCTGCGTACCGGGAGAAAAACCGCCACCTGTTCGCCGGCCCGAACCTGCACATCGTCATCGTCACTCTTCGCTGCAACCAGCAGTGCGCCTACTGCCACGCCAGCCGCCGCCGCATGGACGAGCGGCGCTACGATATGACCCTCGACACCGCGCGGAAGGTCGCGGACACGATCTTCGAAACGACTTCCCCGTCGATCACCATCGAGTTCCAGGGCGGCGAACCGGTGGCCAACTGGCCCGCCCTGAAGTTCATCGTCGAATACGCTCAGAAGAAAAACGCCACCGCGGGGAAACAGCTCAACTTCTCGCTGGTGACGAACCTGAGCCTGCTTGACAAGGCGAAAACGAAGTTCCTGCTCGATAACGGCGTCCTCCTTTGCACGTCGCTCGACGGCCCCGCCGACCTCCACCGCGCCAACCGGACGTTCTCGGGCGGCGACTCGTACGACGACACGATTCGGCGGATGGAGCGGATCAACGCCGAGTACAAAAAGCGCGGCTATGACACCATGCTCTACCATGTGGACGCGCTCATGACGACGACGCGCGCCTCGCTCGGCCGCGCCAGAGACATCGTCGACGAGTACCTTTCGCGGGGGATCAAGGTCCTCCATCTGCGGCCACTCAACCCCATGGGGTTTGCCCAGAAGACCTGGCAGAGGATCGGGTATTCCGACGCCGAGTTCCTCGCGTTTTACCGTGACACCCTCGACTACGTGATCGAACGGAACCTCAAGGGAGACGAGATCCAGGAGCGGATGTCTGCGATATTCCTCACCAAAATCCTGACCGAACGCGACCCGAATTTTTTGGACCTCCGGTCCCCGTGCGGGGCCGGTATCGGCCAACTCGCGTACAACCACGACGGCATGATCTTTACGTGCGACGAGGGGCGCATGGTCCACCAGATGGGGGACGATATCTTTGCGCTCGGGAAGGCCGGAGAGACGCCGTACCGGGAGATCGTTTCGCACGAGACCGTCAAGGCAATAGGCGTCGCCTCGTGCCTGGACTGCCTGCCCCGGTGCGCCGAATGCGCGTATCGACCATATTGCGGGGCATGCCCCGTCGTGAACTACATGGAGCAGGGCGACATCTTCGGCCAGCGGGCAAGGAGCAGCCGGTGCGCCATCTACATAGGCGTCCTGGACTACCTTTTCAGGCGCCTTCACAAGGCCGACAAAGACGTGTTGAACATTTTTTCGAAATGGGTTACATTTAGGCAAAGGTAGGGTAGGCATCCAATACCAAGGAGGCCGGAGCCATGAAGCGCAAAGCGAACCGCACGAAGAAGAGCAGGAACGTATCGCTCAAGAAGAAGGCGGCGCTCTTCCTCCAGAGCGAAGAGGGGAAGATCACCCGCGGGCATGCTTTGTCGCTCTCGGCCGCCCTGATGATGCTCGGCGGGACGGCGGCGGCGGGCGACGGTCAGGCGGGGACCGAAGGCTCGGGAGACCAGGGGCTCGGCGCCTTTGACGCGAACCTCCACGCGGCGCCCATGGCCGCGGACGGCACCGACGTGGCGCACTGCTCGCATGGGTCGCACGGCTCCCACGGCTCGCACGGGTCGCACGGGTCGCACGCCTCGCACGGCTCGCACGCCTCGCACGCCTCGCACGGCTCGCACGGGTCGCACGGCTCGCACGGGTCGCACGGGTCGCACGGGTCGTGGTGACCTGACCGCAAAGCGTGAGACGAGCCCTCCTCAAAACCGGCTACCGTTGCAACAACAACTGCGTCTTTTGCCACAGCTTCTATCTGCGGGGCATCCCGCCCCTCACGACCGCCCAGTTCCTCGAAAAGATCGATCTTTCGGCCGCCGCCGGCTGCGACATGGTCGTCTTCTCGGGCGGCGAACCGATGATCCGGACCGATCTCCTCGAGGCCGCGGGCCGGTGCGCGCGAAGGGGGATCAAGATCGGGCTCGTGACCAACGGGAGGATGCTGTTTTACCGGGACCTTTTGGATCGCCTGATCGACGCCGGCCTCTCGTACGTATACGTGTCGCTCCACGGCGCCGACCGCGCAACGCACAACTTCCTGACCGGGTCCGACTCGTTCCGGCAGACGGTCTCGGGGATCATCAACGCCTCGCGCGCCGGCCTTCACCCGGTGGTCAATACCGTTGTGAGCCGTCGCAACATAGGCGAGCTCAACGCAATCGTCGACCTGCTCTGTGGGATCGGGCATCTCAAGGTCAAGTTCTCGATGATCGAGCCCAAGGGGCTCGCCAAGGAGAACTTCGTGCAGATCGTCCCGGGACTCCGCGAGACGGCCAAGGCCGTGTCCGCCGCGATATCGCACGGGCTCGACCGCTATGGGGACCGCGACGTCGAGTTCGCGCACGACGCGATCCCGTTCTGCCTCATCTGCGAGTACGTGGTCTTTTATGACGACCTTTACACCAACCACATTTACCTGATGAGCGAGGCCGACGAGGCGGGCCTTCACCCGGTCGACTGCAACAACCGGGGATGGTCGGCCCGCTGTCTGCGCTGTTCGCTCCATGGCGTGTGCCTCGGACCGTTCCGGGAATACCTCTCGCGCGCGGGTGACTCGGAGCTTCAGCCCATGGTCGAGCAGCGCTCAAACTCGTTTCTGATGCGGCCGACGGGCGCCTTCTTTTTGCCGCCGCGAAAAGACTGCCCCAAGGGCGCGGCGCGGGCCTGCGACGACCTCTCGGTCATGTCGAGCGCGGGCCGGAAGGGCGCGGAGGTCTTCCGTGCCGACACGCGCGACTTCTCGGCGCCGCAGGTGATGACGACCATCAGGACATGCCAGGTGTTTCAGGACAAGGGCGGGAAGCTATCGGCCCTCAAACCCGTCCGCCGGTGCGCCACCTGCGGTGCGTGCACGGGGATATTCGAACCGGCGCCGGCCCGCGACGTCGTGACCCGGCAGATCGCCGCCGCCGCGGCGTCCCTGCGCGGGCGCGTCTTGGACGTCGGGTGCGGCCAGGTGGAGATCTGGCCCAAGATCGAGAGGCTCGTGGCGTCCGGCAAGATGGAATACCATGCGCTCGACCCGGACCCGGAGCGCGTGGAGCGGGCGTGCAGGAGGTCCCGCCGCGTTGTCGGGCATGTGACGCGCATCGAGGACTTCTGCTTCGAGGCCGGATCGTTCGATCACTGCTTCTTGCTCGGGAGCATCAACCACGTCCAGGATATCGACGCGGCGCTTGCAAACGTCCGGGAGTCCATGCGGGCGGGGGGTACGCTCATCGTGTCGGACGACGTTCCTTTTGCCGTGGCGACCCGGGACGGGGCGGCGGCGGGCGGGGCATTCGAACACTACCGAAACCTCGACGCGGCCGCCGCCGCCGAACTGCTCCGCGACATCGGGATCGAGGTGACCCGCGAGGTCCCGGTCGGACCGGCGACCGAGAGACGCTGGGCGGTCTTCGCACGAAAACCGGCACGCGCGGCCGCCATGCCGGCGGCTGTGCCCCGGCGGATTCCCCGCAGACCAACCCGCCGCCGCTGAACACCCACGAGAGGTCATCGGGACGCCTCGGCCGCCGCAATGCGATGCGCCAACGCAACAGCGCCGGCAAACCCGATGAAAGGCTCGGGAGAAACCGGGTGCCACCGGTTGGACGGAAACCCCAACTCAACCCGCTTCACTCCGTCGACACATGACGGCGGAAGCCAAAGGTCCGGGGCGATGAGGAGATCAAACGGACGGCCCCGATCCCTCCGCCCCAGCTTGCCCCGAAGTCGCCTGCACACATCCTCGACATCCTGCGCCGAAGGATCTTCGGCCACCAGACAGCCGCGAAGCGCACCGGCGCTCGACGCCAACGCGTCGAAAAACGCCCTCTTCCCTCCGAGAGTCCGGTCCAGCAGCCCCGCGAAGACCGGAACCATCCCCAGTTCGAGAAGCAGCGAACAGAGACCGGCGGCCATCGGTGTTTCGGCAAGCACCCCGACCCGAAGACCCGAGAGATACGCCCTCGCGCCGGAAAGCGCCGGGCGTGCGCGCAGGCTTTCCGCCTCTGCGAGAGATCTGGCGGTTTCGCCCGACAGACCGACGAGGCGTGCCGAAGCCACGATGAAACGCGCCGAAGCGGCGATGCCCACAGGCAGGTCCGTCGCGACCACGCGTCTGCCGGTCTCGCGCCCCGCCCACGCCGCGACCCTCCTCGCGTACGGGAGCACGAGGTGACAACCGGCGGCCGGCGCTTCCATGAGTGTCCTCATCGACGATCCCGAAAAGAACACCGCGCCCCGCGACGCACCGGCGGCGCCCAGCATCCGCTGGATCTCGCGGAGGTTTGCGGCGTGGTCGGGCTCGTACCGGTCGAACAGGTAGCCCGACACGCAGACCGTCCGGGAGTCACCCTCCGATGAACCCCATGGGGCGAGCGCCATCACCGCGCTGGTCGCCTCTCCGTACCCCGCATAGAGATCACCGTCCCAGCCGGCGGTCGGGAGATAAATCACCGGACAGCCGACCTCACGCCGGATTGCCGCGAGTTCCGACTCGACGTCGGCGCCGGTCATTTCCATCGCCGCCGAGGTCGTGACAACGACCAGCCCGACGTTTTCGCGGCGGCGGCATGTTTCGATCGCCATAGAGGCGAGCCTTTTGGCCGGACCGCGGATGAACTCGGCGTCGCCGATATCCGACCAGACCATCTTGTTTCCCGCCTCACGAACGCGATCGTGCATGGCGATCTGCCGCTGGGCCTTGGATTTGCACCCGACGCCTGTGAACATCAGGTTGATTGCGTCCGGAACCGCGTGCGCCGCGAGGAACGCGCCATAGATCCGCCGGTGGTTCGAGAGCGGCATGTCAAACATCCGCGCCACTGCGTCACCTCATCAACCCTTCAATCAGCGAAACGTTGGCTTCTGCGCCTGCGAACCCGGGGGCGAGCCGCCCCACCGGGACGATGGGTACGGAGGCGGCACCCGCCTCCTCGGCCAGCGAATCCGAGCAATACACGAGAGAGTGGCCGCCGCAGCGGAGGGTCCGCGTGAGCGAGATCCGGTCCGGAAGGCAGTCGAACGGGGCATCGACACCGTGGTGGTCGAGGAGCGCCGCTATCCTGCGCCGGTGCTCCTCCTCGACCGGCCCCTGAAACAGCACCTCAACCGAGAACCCCAGTTCCTCGAACAGGGACACGAAAGCAAGTCCCCCCCGCACCATGGTATGCAGTTCGAAATCCTTCCGGCCCCCGACGTGGTAGGCCAGTTTGCGGCGCGGGTGCCGCCGGCGGAACGCCGAAACGCGGCGCCCGGCGCGCAGCCGCTCCTCGCGAAACGCCGCGCGCATTTCCGCTCCAAGGCCGAAGAACCCGCCGATGCCCGAATACAGCCGCGCTGCCTTCTCAACCCCAAAGGGTGGGGCGATTTCGACCGACGGCACGCGGTGCCGCGTCTCGAGCGCCTCTACGAGACGGGAAAAAAGACCGACGTCCGAAACGACGTTCAGCGCGGCGTTTGGCAGGCCCGCCCACGCCTCCTGCGGCGAATCGAGCCGCGGCCACGCACTAACCGCCAGGCCCACCCGCCCGAGAATCCGCATCGTTTCGCCGCCGTCGGGAGCAAAGCCCACGAGGTTTGTCGAGCGGGCCTTTTTCCGCCGTGAGGACGGCGCCGCCCCGATCATCTCGCCCGCAAACCAGTCCACAATCGCACCCTGCCCGTACATCCTGAAAGCACCCCCATCGACTGCGACGACGCGGATGCCGCGGGGGAGATCCACGGTCCGTGCGATCTCGTCCACGTCGTCCGAAGCGAGGCTCGCGACACACCCCCCGATGACGAAGATCATATCCGGTCGCCGGCGCGCCGCCGCCTCGCGGACCGCCGCTGCAAGCCGCCCCCGGCCCCGGCCTGCGATGGCATCGTTCTCCTTGAGGTTTGTGCAAAAAAAGCGCGAGGGATCGGCGACCCGGCTGTCGTGGAAAACGAGGTTGGCGCAATCAGGTTCGCTGTGGAGCACAACTGCGAAATTGCCGGGCATAAACGACAGGAGGCGCGTGAATCCTTCGAGGGCACAGCACTTCTGGCTCAGGTCCGCGGGCCGCCCCGCAACCTCATCCCGAGGCAACGGACCGCGCCCTTTTCCAATGGTCTTGGCGGCCATCGCTCAGTCTCGGGCCGCGGAAAGGGCGTTGGCCATCCGATCGATCAGGTGCAGCGCCCCTGTGAATCCGAGGAAAGGAACATCGGCAAACACATGATGGGTGTACGACGGCACACCGAATTCGAGCACCGAAAAATGGTGCTGAAGTCCCTGACCGTGCTCCCCGCTGCAGATCACGAGGTCGCCGGGGAGAAGGCCCGCTTTCCGTAGGAGTCTGTGGAAGGAGCGCCCCTCGGTCACTTCGAACTGAACCCTCGGACCGCCGGACGGGCCCTTTTCCAAGAGGTCCGGCGCATGCCCTTCCCTGGCCATTGCGGCGGCGAATCTCACCCGCATCCCGAGGTCGGCGCAAAGGCCTGCAAGCCCCGCGAGGTGGTGCGGGTCGCAGACGAGCGCCGCACCGCGGTTGAGGAAATAGAATGGAACCGCCCGCTCGAAGCGCGGGACAATGCGGTCGAGCTCGGTTTCGACTAGCTTGCGGGCGCGGGCTTCGCGGCCGAAACACGCGCCGATCGTCTCGACCCACTGCCGGGTTCCCTCGATCCCCAGCGGGATCTCCGTCTCGAAGAGCCGTGCACCGGTCTTCCCGGCCAGCACCCGGGCCGCCTCGCGGCCGTGGGGGAATGACAGAATCGTCCCGGCCTGCGCCACCCGATCGAGATCGCGCCACGTACCGCCGCCGGGCCAGACGGAGACGAGATTGAGCCCAAGCGCGCCGAGGAGCCGTTTCATCTCGACGAGGTTTCCCGCGTGGTCCCCCTCGTTCCGGTCCATGAAGTAGCCCACCACGGCGACCGTGCCGCGGCGCGGTTTCGCCTTCGGCAACGCCTTGTGCCGCGCAATCGCGGCAAGGCCGGCGGAATACCCGTCCAGCCAGTCACCCCTGAGCGACAAACCCGGCACCTCAACCACCGGTTTGACCGCGCCCAGTTCGGCTATGACCCGATCGTACTGCACACCGGTGATCCCGCACAATGGCATGGATGTCAGAAGCACCGCCCCCGCCTCGGCGACCGATGCCGCCCGGCCGAGGACCGCGGCGATCCACTCGTCCCGGTTCGGAGCGATGTTCTGCGCGTTCGTGCCGGTGAACATTATCCGGTGCCGCCCGTCGACGCGGAAAAGGGTCGAGTACCAGTCGTGCTTCCCGTGGATGAACTGCCCCTTGAAGTGCGAGCAGTCCGGGCCGTCGACCACGAGCCACAGGTCACGGACCGAGTTGACGACCAGGTAGACGCCCATCAGGTACGGCAGGTTCAAACGGCGGCCGCCGGGGACCTCCGGCGCCGCCGCGGCGATCTCACGTGCGGCGGGCATGGCGGCCGTACCTCCCGAAAAAAGTGTTTGCACAGGCCCCGACCAGCCTCTCGGCCGTTCGCACGGCCCCTTCAAGACCGGGTTCGAAGAACTGAAGCGAGAACGGCGTCTTCCCCGCCGAAGTGATCCGCTCGTCGCCGTACAGATCGGAATACACGGCCGTGCACGGCGCAGATCGCATCGACTTTTCGAGAGACTCCGGATCCGAGAAATGGTGGACTGCCGCAGCCGCTGCGTGGGCGGGCCGGAGCGGAGGCACGGCCGGCGCCGCTCCGGAAGGGGCGTACACCAGGAAATCGATCCCAAACCCCAATTCGACCGCCACGTCAAGAACCGGTATCCCCGCGGACGCAGACGGATCGCAGAGCGTCAGGTAGCTCGTGTCGTCGATGACAAAACCCAACCTGGCCGCCGCTGCCGAGCGGCGAAGCGAATCGATCGATGGCCCGAGCTCGGCCCGCCTGTTCCGAAGGACCGTTTTGACGGCCGAGGCACGTGCGGAGGCGCTGCCCACGCGGCCAAACCACGCCTCGGCGGCCGCGACGCCGTAAGGAGCGGCAGGTGTGAGAGTGTCAAGCGGCAGGGGCAGGAGGACCTTTTTGTACAGCGGCGCGTAGTACGGGTTGGGCAAGAGGACCTGGCAAGGCGCATCGCGCCATCGCTCGGCCGCCACGAGGTCGATCTCGGGGATGAGCGCGCAGTTGACCGAAATCCCCGCGGCACCCAGCAACGCCTCAATCTCCGCGAGCGCCGGGCTGACGGCAATCCCGGCCAGGTTCATGAGGGGTCCGCGGCTTCGCCGTCGCCCCCTCCCCTTGTCTATCGCCGCGGCAAAGAGCTCCGCCGTGAGGTCGTTTTCGGCGGGCGCGAACACATCGTCGTACCGTATGCGCCCCTTGCCCCGCCACCGCGCAACGGCGCCCTCCATGTCGTCCCCGATCACATGCGGCACGCAGGTGGACTTCACCACGACCACGTCCGTGTCGACCGTGCTTGCGGCCAGCCGGTCGAGAACGGCGCGCAACTTCGCCGTGCCCCCCGTGATGATGTCGACGTCACGCAGGTCGGTGCTGAAGTAGCACGGTATTTCGTCCCCGACGCCCCCCCGCCGGCCCTCCGGGCGCCCGGCAGCCTCCAGCGGGCGCACCCACGGGTAGTTATAGAGCGACACGGTACGTCCGTCGATCTGAGGCGTGGCGTACCTGCACTCGGATTCGCCGTGCGAGACGGTGATCACGCGGGGCCCCGTCAGCCTGATCGCGCTCGACGCGTTGCGCGCGAACTCGCGCCGGAAAATGAACGTGCGCCAGCGATCGGGACTACCCCACTCGTCCACCGTCACAACCTCGTGCGACCTGTCGGCGTCGGGCGGACCTCCCGCAGTCGGGGTTTCGGGACCGGCCTCCGGCATCTCGGGCAGCTTTGACACGATGGCATCGAAAGTTGCATCGCGGAGCCCCCCGGCAACGAGCTTCAATGCCTCCTCGTGCCTGGGCTTCAGCGCGTCTCCGGCGTACCGAATCGAGAGATGGCGCGTCTCGACAAAGGCGGGTTTGCCGTCACGGGGTGTCAGTATGACCGCGAGATCGGGTTCCCCGGGGACGGCAATCGCAATCGTGACAGAGCGTCCGCGTCGCGTCATCGACATCACTGTGAACGGCTCGCCGGCCGGCGGCCGGTTTGGGTCCGCGCGCTTCACCGCCTGAACCCCGTGCGCGAAAGCTCATAGAAGGAACGGTCGTCCATCGGCGTCGGCCTCGGCACCCTACCCGGGTCAATCACGAGGATGGTCCGCGCCATGCGGCGGAGCGTCCTTACGGTCGCCGATCCCGGCGCATGTTCGGCGATCGTAAGGCGCCTGAACTCGGCCTTCCGGAACTCGGGATCGCGTCGGAGGGTCGCAACGACCCGGGTCTTGAGCAGCCGCGCAAAGCGGCCGATCATCGCCTCGTCCGCCGAGGAGTCCTTGAGATTGGCCACGAGGCCACCGAGAACGACGCCGTTTTGGGCACAATTGACGACCGCACGCGCGATGTTGTTGGCGGCGTAGAGCGACATCAGCTCGTCGGAAACGACGATGAAGACCTTCTGGCCGAACCCGCGCCTAAGCGGCGTGGCAAACCCCCCGCAGACGATGTCGCCCAGGAGGTCGAAAAGGACCGTGTCGTAGCGGTTGCGGGCGAACAGGTCGCTTTCCTTAAAGAACTCCAGCATCCGGGCTATGCCCCGCCCCGCACAACCCACGCCGGGCTCCGGCCCGCCGGCCTCGATGCAGTCGATCCCGGAACGGCCCTTGAGCAGGACCGACTCGGCGGAAACCTCGTTTCGGAGGACCAGTTGATCGACCACCGTCGGGATTTCGACCCGGTTGGTGAGAAGCATGGTCCCGTCGCGCTTGGGGTCGCAGCCGACGAAAAGGACCTTCCGTCCCATCTGTGCATAGATGGTGGAGAGGTTCGAAAGGATCGTGGACTTGCCGATCCCGCCCTTCCCCAGAAACACGATCTTTTCGACCCGGCGCGCCATCACTCAATCCGCTTCGCCCGCCCCCGGCATTCACTTTTACCAAGTTTCCCCGCCCTTTGGAAGCGAAGGCGCGGCGCCGGCCCTCCGGTCCAGGATCTCGACTGTCTTGCGGTTGAAGACTTCGGCAAGGGCCTCGTGCCCCGCCTCATTGTAGTGGCAGCAGGGGTCCAGCCTGACTTCCCGGTAGTCCAATGCGGCAAACGCCTCCTCCAGCCGAATCACCGGGACCGAATGTTTTGAAGCGAATTCGGTCACGATCGAGCGGCTCTCGCGGGGTTCGCTCAAGAACTCCGTGAACTCCCGGTCGAGAGGAGGACAAAGCACAAGGACCAGTTCCGCCCGGGCCTGTCTGGTCAGCTCGACGACCTTCGACAGCCGTTCCCCGACATACTCCTTCCATCTGTGCGCCGAATCGACCGTCTTTTTCGATGCCATCCCAAGCGTGAAGTACTCATAGACGCGCGACGTTTCAAAAAGCCGACGATTGAGGGCGGGCGGAAAGGGGAATGTCGCCGGGTAGCCGTCCGGGCCCAACTCGAAGTCCGTCAGATTGTAGGCGGTCCCGCCCAGCATTGTGAACGACGTCGGCTCGGAATCCCATATTTCCCAGTACACCACGGCGGGTTCGTGCAGCGGGACAAGTCGCTTTGCGAGGGCGAACTTCGGACCGAACGGAAACCCGGGCTGGGAAAGGTTCAGGACGCACGCCCGCCGGCCTGCGGCGTCAAGCCTCTTTTGGAGGATGCTCGAAAACGTCTTTTCGGCCGCGATCCCGGTCCCGTAGAAGATCGAATCGCCGAAAAACATCACGGTTTCCGTTCCCAGGGCGTCAATCGAAGGGCAGTCGAAACGCTGGCGGTCCCTCGACTGTTCCCATACCACCGTGCCGTCGATCTCAAACAACCTGACGCGGCCCTGGTTCCGGACGATCTGAACATGCGGTTGAAGCCCGAGGAGTCGGACCATGAGTTCGGCGCCAATGACGCCCGCGGCCATTGAGGCCACGAGCAAAAGAGCTGCTTTGGATGCCTTTCGGAACGACCTGTCAATCACGATGATCGCCCCGCCCTTTTTGTGCGGGCGCGGCGTGTCGCCGTCCGCGCCTGCGCCTCAGGAACAAGATGGCCCGTACCGTGCGCATCGAGATAGCCACGCGGCACGCCGAGGCACCGCGGCCGTTGGACGCACCGCGAACACAGCGACAGCGCCGGGTAGTCATTGGTCTCCATTACGCGGTTGACCCGGAGAAGCGGGCGCAAGCCTGCCGGAACGGCACAGACCGGAAAGTCCTGGAGACGCGCCGCGCTTTCGACGATTCTGCTCTCTTCGCGGCCGAGCGCCGAGCGCACAACTGCGACGCTCGGCGCGACGATCGCAAGGACCGGGTGGTGCCTTGGCGAATCGGCAAAGAGCGAGGAGATGCTCAAAGAGGCCCCGAGAAGCCGGGCTGCGTCGATTATTCCCCCCAACTCCCCTACCCCCGCGTCGGTGAGGACCGCATTGAGTGTAAAGGGGACAACCGCGGCGGCGTGGATGTTCCGGGCCGCGGCCAGGAGCTCGCGGAACGCCCCGGCGCGCCCGGCGATCGCGTCGTGCGTCCGCGGCGTGCAGCCGAAAACGGTGAATGTGACCGACTCAAGGCCGGGCAGCGCCGCGACCCGGCGCGCCGCCGCAGGGTCGGCGAGCCGATTCGGCGGCATTACGAGGTGCAGGCCGAATGCGGTTTCGGGGGCCAGCAAAGCCATGATCTCGGTCAAGCGCCCGTGTCCGGCAAGGTCATCGGCCTCGACGCGGAAACGGATGTCCAATCCACGGCGCGCGGCCGGGCGGACGACGCGGCGCACGAGGTCCTTCACCGTGGCGAGGTCGTCGTCCCACGCCGCTGCGTCGTACCGCCGTGGCTCGCGGCGACAGAAGGCGCAGCGCTGGAGGCACCCCGACCGCAGGTGGACCCCTAGGTCGATCACGTGGCATTGTTTCGCGTGCACCGCGTCAATCAGCGCTGTTGGAACAGGACCGCCCATGACCGATTCAGGAACGTCGAGGGTGAGCGGCTCCGCGGTCCAACTCCGAGCGGCGCGCGGCCACAGCCGGGTGATTGCGGCCTCCCGCGTGGCGATGCGCGCGAGGACAGGGGCGACGGCGCCGCCAATCTCCCGGCAAAATGCATCCGCACCGTCGGCCCTCCGCGAAGGTCCACAGCCGTACGAGAGGCGGCGAGTGGCAAGCATCCCGCGGGACGCCGGGGTCCGCCGCTCGACCGCGAGGATGACCTTCCGCCGCGCCCCGCCGGGGAGCGTGAGAACCCCCGCGCAGTTGAGCGCCGCGGGCGCGGCGTGGATCGACGAGGGGGCGAACACGCCCGCGACGCGGAACAGCTGCATCATCTCCATGAGGGGGCGGGCGCGCGCCATCATGGGAGCCGCTCCCGCAGGTGCTCCGCGACGGCACGGACCGCCGTGCCACCCACGGACCCCTCACGGAGGGCCCGGATGCGGGCGGTCCATTCCAACGCGGTCGCCCGATCGGGACCCTCATCGAATTCGGCGCGGTCGGCGTCGCCATCGCCACCTGGAATGAGACGGATCCCGTACCGCGCGGGAGACCGTCCGAAGATCGACTGCGGCGTGATCACGAGCGGATTCACCGAAAGATCCACCGCACTCTGGCCGGTCTCGAGCAGGCGCCGGGCGGCGTCGAGGTTCGCGCGGTGGTCGCGCGGGGTCTCGCCCGGGACTCCCTCGATGAGCAGGAGCTTTGCGCGGATCCCGGCGCGGACGGCTCGACGCACCACCGCGGCCGCTTCGCGCACATCCTCGCGTTTGCCCAGCGCATCAGCGACGCGCTGCGAGAAGTGCTCGACCCCGAAGTGGATCTCGACGCAGCCGGCGCGCCCCATCGCCGCGAGGAGGCGCCGGTCGAGGCCCGCGGGGCGGGCGTAGGCGTCCCACGCGAGCCCGGGCGAGCCAGCCGCGAGCAAGCCGCACAACTCCCCGAGCCAGGCCGGGTCGTGGTTGATGAGTGAGTCGTTGAAGTGAACTCGGCGCGCGCCGTGGCGGCGTACTTGGTGCGCAATCTCGGCAGCCACCACGGCGGGTGAGCGCCGCCGGATCCGCCGCCAGTATGCGGCCTCCTCGCAGAAGCGGCACCGGTTAACGCAGCCACGCGACGCCGCCACAGGGATCGCATCGAGCGCCCCAGGGCCAAGGTCCGGGATCGGGAGCCGGTCGAGGTCGGAGACGGGAGTACCGTCGATGACCGTGCCGCTGCGGAGCGGGGTTCCGCGCACAACCTGTCGCGCGAACCGGAGCAACGCCCGTTCGCCCTCACCGCGCACAACAACGTCGCAGGAGCCGCGCAGGAGGCGGACGGCGATTGCGTCGTCGGTGCCGGCCGGTCCGCCGCAGATCACGGGGATCCCGGCTTCGGCGAGGCGCGTGCCGATTGCGGCCGCGGCGATGACGTTCGACTGAAGCACAGAGATCCCGACGAGCGGCGGGCGGGCGCGAACGATCGCCGCGACCGCACGGTCACTGAAGCGTTGGAGCGCCTCCGCGAGCGCGGGGTCGCGCGCGCCAGCGAGGGCCTCGTCGACATAGGCGGCCGAGAAACCCCACGCGCCGTGTGGCCAGAACCGCTCCAGCGACCCAGCGTCGTAAAGCCGCCGGTAAAACAGGCGATCGCGTGCGTACAGCGCGGCCGAGAGGTTCACGGTGCGCGCAGGGACCCCATGTGCCCAGAGGAAGGCGACGAGGCTTGCGGCGCCGAGATGCGCAAAGCGATCAGGATGCCCGATTGCCGGGGGGATGATGATCAGAACCGCTTCGCCTGCCGGCCTGATGTCCTCACCTCGATCCACGTGCCGACGCCCGCTCTCGGTCATGACCCGACGTCCTGCGCGCAGCGAAAACCATGAAAGAGCCACCTGATGTCGGGGAGGTCTCCGTAGCGCAAAGAGAAGCGCAGCGCCCCCAGCCTGCTGTTCAACGACCCGCCGCGAAAGACCCGATACCTGCAGTCCTTCACATCGGAATAGTTGGCGCTCCAGCAATTGTCCGTCCACTCCCAGACGTTGCCCACCATGTCATGCAGGCCGAACCCGTTCGCCCTTTTTTGACCAACCGGATGCGTCCGCCGGCCGGCATTGGCGTCGAACCACGCCATGTCCCGAAAGCACTGGGAGTCATCGAGACAGACAGACCGCGCCATCGTACCCGCCCTGGCCGCGTACTCCCATTCCTCCTCGGTCGGCAGGCGTCCGCCCACCTTGGCACAGAAGTCCCGCGCCTCCTGCCACGTCACCTGCTCGACCGGGCAGTCCGCGCCGCAGTTGTCAAAATTGCTCGGGTTGCTCTCCATGACCTCCCGGAACTGCCCCTGGGTCACCTCGTATTTGCCCATCCGGAAAGCCCGGACGCTCACCTTGTGCCGCGGTTTTTCGTTGTCGCGGCAGTTGTCTCCCGGCGAACAGCCCATCTCATAGGAACCGCCCGGGACGTCAACCCAATCGATCTTCGCCGCGTTCAGGCGCCCGAGGCGCGCGGGCGGAGGCACATAGACGCAAAGCCTCAAACCTGCCGCCAGCGCCAGCAGACCTGCCATCAGGATCAAGACGGCCTTCCGATTCGTCAACCCCAAGCAACGGCATCCTCTGTTCGGCGAAACGATGCGCGAGCCGGATTATTGGCCAGCACAGCCCGGGTTGCAAGCGAAATGTCGCCAAGCGAACGCGGTGCAACATACGGTGGCGCGGCGGGGCGGATTGATCTAGTATTGATGCTATGTCGCCCCTGCTTTTGACGATTCCCGCCGTGATCGGCATGATTTTCCTCATGCTCGCAGCGGTGTCGAACCTGGGCGGAAGGCTTGTGCTGCTGATCACCGCCGGGTTAGTCGTGTTCTTCTATGTCAAGGAATTCCTCAACATCCGCGATCTCCTGCTTGCGCACAACTACTTCCCGGACCGCGGGTTCATGCAGGTCGGTCGGGTGCCGCTGACCGTCGTGCTCGGTCACGTATTCACGTTCTTCACCGGCGTGCTGCTGACCGAACGCCTCTGCGCAAAACTGCCCGGGCTCCGACGGGGTTTCGCGGCCTTCGGCGTGGGCGTTTTTGCGGTCGCCATTTCGATGTCGTATCTGATGGAAGCCGTGGGCATCATGGCCGGATGGTGGCATTGGGAAGGCGGGGAGTGGGCGCGCGTGAAAGGCCTCGAAAATATCCCGCCCCGGTTTGTGCTTGTCCCCGAGCCTGCCATCGGGGGGTGGGGGTTGTACATGGTGATGTTCTACACGGCATTTTTCACGGCCGTGTGGCTCATCGACAGGTACGCCGGCCGCCGGTGGGCATGGTTGTCGATCCTCCCCATGCTGTTGATCTTTGTTCCCGTGTACAAGGACCGGCACACGTCGGTCGCGTTCATTTTCATCGTGGTTGAAATCGCGCTTGCCTTGCTTGTTCCCGCGCTTGACTGGACCAGGCTGCAAAGCCCGGTGGTCTTCCAGCGGAAGGTGGTGAACACGCTCTCGCGCCACGGGTTTCCGGCGGCGATGGCCGTCATGTTCCTGGTGTGCGGATTCGTTCATGCAGTCACCCCGGGGCGGGGAGGCGGCTGGGTTTGGGTGTCCTTTGTCCCGATGGTCGGCCTGCTCCTGGCGACTTCGCAGTTCGTCAATTTCCGTTGGTTCGGCGTCCTGTGTGCCTTCGCGACCGTTGTCTCGTGGGTGCTGAAGGCCCATTTCCTGTCGTTCGCCCTGATGTTCGTCCTTTTGTTCTATGCCCTGGTCCTTCTGGTCCTGGGGCTCCAGGCGCTCGGCCGCCGATTCGGCTTCGCGCCGTAGAGCCGCTGGTTGGCTGCGCGAACTCCCACGACACCTCTTCGAGGAGCGTCACCGGTGAGCGCCATCCTCTTCGTCCACGTCCCGCGGATCACCGGCGGCCGCCGGGAGATTATGGTCATGCCGCAGGGCATCATCCCTCTCGCGGGGATAGCCGACAACCATGGTGTCCCTGCCCGGATCATGCACACGGGGCTGGGCGGTCTGGATCACGACAAGGCGCTGCTCGCTCACACCGCGTCCCTCGGACCCTCGGTGATCCTCTTCACGCTGCACTGGCATCAGCAGGCATCGGCGACCATCCGGGCGATCAGCCTGTTCGCATCCCGCTTCCCCGGAACGCCAATCATTGCCGGCGGGCTCACTGCATCGTTCTTCGCGCATGAACTCCTCGCGCTCGCCCCCGGCCTCGCCGCAGTCGTCCGCGGTGATGGCGAGGCCGCGGTAGCTACGATCACGCAACAGGTGAAAGCCGGTCGTCAAATCTCGTTTGAGCGGGTCCCCAACGCCGTGTGGCGCGACGCTCGCGGCGGGGTCCGCGACAATGGGATCTCGTTCGCCCTCGACGCCCGACGGGCGGCGCGGCTGGAGCACGCCCGCTTCGACCTGCTGACGCACCCGCGCGAGTACCTCGGGGCGCGGCTGTACGCGGACTTCTACGACCCGCCCGGCGGGGTGTCTCCGCACTCTTACGGGCCGGCGTTCTTCTACAACCCCGGAAGGGGCTGCACGTTCGACTGCCCTTTCTGTGGTGGCTCACGCTCGTCCCAAGCGACAAATTGCGGCCGAAAGGGTTACTTCTTCTACGGCCTGAAAAAAATCGTACGCGATCTGGCGGCGGCGCGCCGATGGGGCCTCACGACTTGGCGCGTGTCGTTCGACCCCGGCCGCAGGAGGACCGAGTGGCCCGCGATCTTCCGCGCGGTCGCCCATGCCGGCAATCGCTGGCGAATCGTGTTTGATGCTTGGACGCCGCCCACGCCGGCAATGATCGATGCCATGGCCGGCACCGCGCTTGCCGGTTCTGTACTTGTCCTCTCGCCCGAAACGGGAAATGAGACGTTGCGCGTGACACTCAAAGGCGCGTCCCACACCGACGCGCGTTACGAGGAATCGATCGCGTCCGCCCGCCGGCGCGGACTGGGCGTGCACGTGTTCGTCTCAGCCGGTCTCCCGCGCGAGACGAAACGGGACGTGGGCCGTACGGAGGCCCTCGTGCGCCACCTGAGAACCCGTTACGGCGTCGAGGTCACAGCCTGCCCGATGGAACTCGATCCCGGCTCGCCAATGTTCCTGCGCCCCGAGCGCCACAGCGTGCGTTTGCTGCGCCGGTCGTTCGAGGACTTCATGGGCCCGAAACACGCGGTTGGATACGAGACTTCGGTATTTGGCGAGGACGAGATTCTTGCGAACGTGCGCTTTCTGCAGGAGACGGCATCCTCAACGTCACACAGGATGCAATGATGAGGAAGACACAATTTGAACCAGGCGACAACTGAACGAGGCAACGACATGCGAACGGCCTGCAAAAGTGTCAACGTCGACCTACGTGTTCGGAACGGCCGACGGCGGTTGATCCAAACACACCGGCGACGCAGTCGCAGGTTGCGGATTCTCTTGGTCTGGTTCAACTTCGACACGCCTGTCGGGTTCAGCTACGGCCTTGCCGTGCTCTCCCGCGAGCTCAAGTCGGCCGGGCATCAAGTCGACCTTCTGCATCTGAACGAGGCGATCGGGATGCCCTATGACCTCGATCGCGTGAGTGCCGATATCCGCGTACGCGCACCGGACGTGATCGGCCTGTCTTTCGGAACGAACCATGCGTGGGCCGCGCGCGAAGTCGCGCATCTTTCCAAGAAGCTGCTGCCGTCAGCCCTCGTGATCTGCGGCGGGATTCATTCGACCATCTGTGCCGCGGAGGTTTCGGCCTGGCCGGACGTCGATGCCATCGCCGTCGGGGAGGCCGATGACGGACGGCTCGGCGGGTTTCTCGAGACGTGGTTTCAGGGGACCATCGGAAGGCCGATCCCGGGGTTCTGGCACCGGCACGCCGGGCGCTGGCTCACGGGCGCGGGGCTCCCGCCGGTTGAACTTTCAAAGGCACCTCACCCGATTGATCTGTCCCTTTTTGACCACCGCCGCATCATCAAGTTGAAGCTCGGTTACGCGGAAAGCCTCGCAGGACGGGGCTGTTTGTACGCCTGTCGGTACTGCCAGAACCCGGTGCTGCGCCGGATCGAGCGTTCGACAGCGGACTCCGGTGCCCCACCGAAGCCGCCGGCGTTCCGGAGAAGGACGGTGGCTGACGTCATTGCGGAGATCCGGGAGTATCACGCTCGATTCGGATCGGACATAAAGGTATTCTCTTTCAACGATGACATGTTCCTCGCCGATCGCGCATGGCTGCACGGGTTTCTCGATGCGTACACCGCGGAGTTCAAAACGCCTCTGGTCTTCAACAGCACCGCGGTCCAGATTGATGAAGATACCGCGAGGCGATGTGCGGATGCCGGCGTGTACATGGTGCGGATGGGGGTCGAGAGCGGCAGCGAACGGATCCGGCGAAAGGTGCTGTGCAGACCGGAACGGAAGGACCAGATCGCCGCGGCCGTCAGAGCACTGCGCACGGCGGGGGTGAACACCCTCTTTTTCATCATGCTCGGCATCCCCACAGAAGGCATGCCGGACGTATGGGCCACGTTCAGGTTCGCCGCAGCACTCCGGGCCGATGCGGTTCGATTCTCTCTGTTCTGGCCCTACCCGCAAACGAAGCTTCACGAGTACTGCTGGCGCCACCGGCTCCTTGACCGCAGCGTCGTCCGTGGGAACTACCTCGACGTCAGTCCTCTGGTCTGGAGTGCACCGCAGGCGAGGTTCTATGCGCGTATTCATTCGTTCTATGCCACGGCGCTCAACATGTTCCTCCACGCCCGCAGTCCGGATGGCGGGCGGTTCGCATCCATCATGCGGGAGATCAGGTCCTCTCCGGACGGACACTGGTCAAAAGGCGGAAGGGACCGGCTCATTGGTCGAGCCGAAACGATCGAGTTGGAACTGCTCAAGCGCGGCAAGCCGGTATACCGCTCAGCCTTCAAGAACCGCCCGGACATAGTGATGCTGCTCGGCGAGCCGCGGGTGACGCCACTGCATAACGTGTGACGACCCGCATCACGGCACATTTCCGGCTCGGACGCGTGGACACCGCCGCCGGATTCGTTTATGATGGCCCCCGTGTGTCGCGCCGGTGCGTCTTGAATGTTGGCGGCGAGGTATCCTGATGCCTGCGGGGTCGTGTCCCACCAAAACAAAAAACGCTCGGATACTGTTCGTCACGACTTTCGACAGCTGCAACCCCGTCTTCTCCCCTTCGGTTGCCCTCCTTTCATCGATTCTCAAACAGCACGGCTTTCCCGTCTTCCTTCATGTGTCGCCAACGGGCGAAACCGGACCCGCGTTCAGGCGCGCCATCCGCAACGCCCGGCCGGACATCATCGCATTTTCGATCTTCTCTTCGTCGTGGGGACGCATCCGGCCGCTCATCCCGGCTGCAAAACGCGCTGCGCCGGCGGCAGCCATCATCGCCGGGGGGTACCACCCGACCTTCAAGCCCGAAGACGTGCTCCGAAGCGGACCGGTGGATGCGGTGTGCATAGGAGAAGGTGAAGCCGCCATTCTCGAATTCGCCGAGTCGATCGAGCAGGGCCGCCCGGACACCGGCATTCGCAACCTTTGGTTTCGGAACTCCGCCGTCCCGGGCGCGGTCATTCGGAACCCGCTGCGCCCGCTCATCCGTGATCTGGACTCCCTCCCCCCCTTCGACCGGGACCTTTTCGATCGGCCGGACCTCAAACTGCTCGAGGACAGCGTTCTCGGTGACGACCGGGGCGTCTATCTGAAGGCGAGTCGCGGTTGTGTCTTCAGGTGCGCCTTCTGCGCAAACGACGGCCTGCTGGCGTTTTATGACGGGGCAAGCTCGTTCTGCCGGCTTCGCCGGCCCGAGCGCGTGGTGGCCGAGGCGAAACTCCTGACCGAGATGTACCCTGGCAAGAACCTGATGTTTTACGACGAGGTCTTCCCCACGAAACTGGACTGGCTGGCACGGTTCGCGGACGGGATGGAACAGATTGGCTCGCCGCCCTTCAAAGTACTCGGCCACTGTAGCGTCGTGAACGAAAAGAACCTCTCGCTTCTCAAGCGGGCCGGGTGCGTACGAGTCTCCATGGGATTCGAATGCGGGGACGAGACGTACCGCATCCGGAGACTCAAGAAGAACATCACCGACGAGGCCGTGTATCGCGCGTTCCGATTGGTGCACGAAAACGGCATGGAACCGATGGCGTTCTGCATGATCGGGCTCCCCGACGAGACTGAAGAGCAACTGGCCAAGACCCTGGCAATGCTCAAAGCGGTGAAGCCCGGCCGCGTCGGCACCAGGCTCTTCGAACCGCTCCCCGGCTCGCCGCTGTACACGTACTGTCTGGAGCGAGGTTTCATCCCCGGCGACCCGGAATGGGTTGCGGCCGACGAGTTCGAGTTCATCCGCCACACGCACCTGAGCCGCGAACAACTCGTCGATGCGATGCTCGAGATCGAATCGTTCAACGCGGTGGTCTCGCGAAAATCGCGCGAAGAAGCCGTTTCCGCCCCGGATCTTTCATTGTGCCCAGCAGGGTTGAGCGAGCCTGAGGAATTCGCGCACGCCAGGGCGCTCCTTGCGAAGGTGGCTGCCGATCTCCCGGCGTCGACGGTTGAACGGTCTCTCCCTCCGGGATGGCATCACAGGGGCCTGAGGGCCGACAAACAGTTCGTCGTGCTCGAAATCGAAAACCGCGAAAAAATCCTGCCGATAGGGTTTACCGCCCGTGGGACTTCGGCGAATCTTTTCACGTACACTGACGACTACGACATCAGCTTTTTGGGCGACGACAAGGACGTTCTTCAAGATGCCGACGTGCGCGGTGCGCTGAAGGCCGTTCTGTCACAACTCGCGCGCCCTGAAGGCCGGCACCCGCGCCCGCGCGCGCCCGACGCGAGACGGCGTGGGGGCACATGAACATCTGCGCGATTTCCCGATTTGATGGGGAAGTTTCCTGGATCGGCCGGCGCACACTCGTCATAGATGCCCGAAAAACCCCGGTGCGCCGAATGCCTTCGACGGTCCGTCTCTTCTCCGGGGATGTCGAGGTGATGCTTCCCCTGCTGGGAGAACGGAGGTTCGCCCGCCTCCTCGGCTCAAGACCCCTCTTGATGTTCGACGGGCTGGGACCATACCGGATCCCTCCTGCCTGGATAGAGACCATCGTCAACCACCGGTCTGCCGTCATCGGTTATGGGGTGCGGCGGCACCGGAGCGCGTACCTTCGCCGCGGCCTGGACGCCAGGCACCTCCTCTACGTCCCGCCGACTCTTGCCGTGTTCCCGATCATCTTTCAGGGTTTCGGGGAGCCAAGGGTCGCCTGGCGCCCGGCGTCACCGCAACGCATCTTTTGCGGGGGGCAGGTATTGAGGGATTTCGAAACCCTGCGCCAGGCCGCCAACCTGGTGCGAGTGCCTGTCGATGTGGTTGCGGACCTTTCAAGACGCCCGCTGGGACGCGATGAGTTCTTCCGCCCCCGCGATCGCGTCCCGTTCAGGAAGTTCTGCGCCATGCTGGGCGCGTCCGCGTGCTCCGTGGTCCCGCTCGCCGTGCGCGGCCGGACAGGCGGGCAGGGCACGCTCCTCCTCTCGATGCGACTCGGGGTCCCAATAGTCGCCACAAAATCCCCCCCGGTGTCGGACTACGTCACGCACGGGATCTCGGGGTTGCTCGTCCCCGAACGAGACGCCGCGGCGATGGCCGGGGCGATCCAGACAGTACTGTCCAACCCGGGATTCGCGCGCAACATGGGCGCCGCCGCCGCAAAAGCGTATGGCCTCTTCCACGCCGAGGCGATCAGAACGCTGAATGACTTCTTCCGTTCCGTGGGCGCATGACGGCAAATCGACACCAGTTCACGGCGACCGTCAAAAAAACGGTCGCGCGATCGATGCTTCGTCTGGTTCGCGAGCACGCGCCGACAAACGGTCACCGCCAGTTGAGGAATCCAAAAAACGCCGGCGCCCAGGCAAGCGTGCCCCGGCCAGTGAACCATCTCCAACACGCATTTCCGGGTGTAGGGGGTGTTTCGGAAGAGGTTTCGCACATCCTTATCCGGTTTTGATCGTACGTCATGCGCACCCATAGGTACTTGTAGTAGCAAGCCGTCTCTCCCGTCCCAGGGTCGGTCAGCAGAAGTTCGTCTCCGTTTCCGCCGAAGTTGTCGCAATCAGTCTCGCACACGCCCTGATACTTCAGCTCGCCAGTACCGCAAACGGGGATCTCAGCTTGATGGTCAGCCCACAACACGTTTCGATACAAAGCGCCTTCCATTAAATCCATGTACGCGGGATCGATCAAGTAGTCCTGAACATAGCTTTGCGGAAGGCCGAGGGTGTTGATCACTCTCCGCATTTGATACGAGTAGCCAAGGTAACAGAACCAACTGGGGAACGTGCCCACGCAGATCCATCTCGTGTCCACGCAGTTCCACGCGGAGTACTCACTCGCGGCGAACATCCCGGGGTGAAGGGTGTCGTCGACGTTCAGCGGGTCCTCGTAGCCATTCGTCATGACGTATGTCTTGTTGTCGAAACTGCTCCTCGGCGTGGCCTCGGGGTTCTGACGAGACCGCGGATCGCTCGAGTACTGGCAACGTTCGAAGTTCGACACCCCGTTCATCACGCCTTCCGCCATGTACAGAAACGAGTCCTCGTCTATCATGTGCCGCGCCTCGTTTGTCGGATCCGTGATGAACCTGAACGCACTCATGAGCATCTCTTTCTTGGCTCTTGAGTTGAAATCAGTCTCGTCATAGCCCTCCCAGAACGACAACATGAAATTGTCCACATCCATGAGATTCGCGTCGAAGTCGGTATGGCATTCATCGGGTTTGGAAGGATCTTCCGACGGCAAAAACCTCGCTATTCCGATCGCCTCTCCCGCCCGGAAGTTGAACCTGCCGTTCGAAGGGTCGTTTGGGAAGTACAACCCGTTTTGGCAACCTAGTCCGTGGCACCAGGTGACCGTCCCTATCGCGGTGCCGTTGGAAACCACCACGTCCGGCGCGAACATCTTGTCGGGGTAGGCGACATCCTTGGTCTTGCCCGAGTACACCGAGTCCATCCCCGCCTTTCCGATTCTGGCATTCACGTCAGGGATCTTTCCTCTCAAGGGATCGTATATGTGCGTGAAAACGACGAACTTCCCGTCCGACGTGACGAACCCCATGATGTAGTCAGCCGGGTCCTCGGATATCCCGACTTCATCACCCTTGAGAGGGCTGCGCAGCAGGAACCAAAGGCGCATGTCGGCAACTGCCTTGACCTCCATCTTTGCAAAACCACCGTTGATTTCGAGATCCAGGTAGTCTACCGGTCCGGATCGTCCTCGGCCGCAAATGCACCGGGTCTTGTGGTCGCCACAGCGGAAAGACGGGTCGTTCATTTCGGCGTCCGTAGTGTCTTGGCACGCCGCAAAAGAAAAAGTGGTTCTCGTCGTCGTCAAAGAATGATGCTCGTCGAAGTGCAGATCCGGTCTGAAGTGGTACGGTCTGGGATACGTGCAAGCGTCCGTGTACGGGGCTTCGGGATCGACTGGATTCCTCGGAACGTTGGGCACCAAGTACCGGTCATCAACGGGCACTGCGGAAAAGACGGAGTCACCAGTCTGCGGTACCTCCCGGTATTGGTACAGCGTTCTAAGCAGCTGGTTCGAGATGCCTGCCGGGCCGGTGATGCAGTGTTCGACCCCGTCGTTCGACAGCCATTCAAACCATGAACACGCCTTGTGGTTCATCGGTATCAGCGCGGCGCGGTAACCCGAGCCGATCGGCGGGTCCAAATGGATCGGCGCACTGTTGACTCCGGTCAGGTTCCTTTCGCTCGCAGATGCCTGCCAATCCCAAGTGTATTTTAGCATGCCGTAAGGTACCGTCGCTTCCAAGTGCCCTTGAAACGACAAGGGGTTCGCAGTGTTGGCCCGATACACAGAAATCGCATTCACACGCGTGCCGATAGGCCACGGGATTTGAGGTACTGTCTGCCCTGTTATCACATCGGTCTCCAGACTCCCGTCGCCATCAAGATCCAACCTCAGGTCGTCTTCCACGTCAGTGAATTCCAGATTGGTGCGGAAAAGAACCACACCTGACACGGGTTTCTTCGGATCGTTGGGATCGAATACCTCGTCGCTTGCCTGAAGTACGGCGTCCGAGGGCGACAAGGCATTCAGACCGGAATCGGGGTCCTTCGAAAGAAGATCGAAAAACGAATGAACCGAGTTCAATGCCGTTCCGCCGCCGGCAAACGTCGTCGTCACCATCTCCAAGTACGAACCCTCGCGAATGGGCTCCGTGGGCCCCCAATCCCCGCTCGAATCGGTCGTTCCCGAGTAGTTGGAACGGAGTCTTTCCGCCGTATCGGGATTCAACGTGAACACCTCCACGCGAATTCCGTCGACCGTCCCGGGGTTTGTAGAAGCCCCGCCCAAGAGCGAGCGTTTTTCGACTTTGCCCTTGAAACGGTACGCCCACGACTGGCCCAGTTTGGCCGGAGCCCATTCGTCGATATCCAGCACGGTGATTTCACTACCGCCAATTCGCGGTGCGACACGGAAGTTCCTGATTCCCGATTCTGCAACACCGTTTCTCGCGTACGAAAACGTATGATCACCCACACCAATGTCTGCGTTGAGATAGCCAGACCCTGAGCCGTCTCCCGGCATCGGCCCCGGTACTACGTTCATTTGCAGGGCTCCTGCACTCTTGTACACCGCCAGAGAAGCGGATCCGGCCGTAATCCCTGTTAGAAGATCGCCGCCATCGTCGATCCGAAGGACGTCACGGCCAACAAAGGTCTCTCCGTTCGCCTTTCTGAAAAGGACCACCGTCGACTCTGGAGACACCGGTCGAGCAGGCACCTCGTCCGATGTGTAGAGTTGAATGTCCCTCGCGCTGGACGGGTAACCGTCGCCCGGCGGGAACGCATGCCGGATGACGAAATGTCCTGGTTTCGACGTGGTTACGGAAAGATAAGACCTTTTCGGGTAACTTCTCAAAAAGTGGTGGCGAAGCGCTTGCAGATTTCTTGACTTGGGCATTCGGTGGCTGAATAGATGATATCCGAGATGAACGAGCTTCCACCGATTCCGCCGTTGCCTGAGCTTCCGCCGTCCGGGGAACGT
>JACRCP010000176.1 GCA_016218965.1 Deltaproteobacteria bacterium
CCGCCCGCTTCTACCCTCGCAAATTCTACGCCTCGGCCCAGCACTTGGCCCGCTGCTCGCGAACCCGGAACGTTCGCGCGTCTCGTGGCTCGAAGGCGCCGGGACAGCACTTGCACCGTTAGGTTAGTGCTCATGCCCCCTGCCCCACCCCCGACCCCTCAAAATCTCCATTCCATCCCGAACCCTACCATGGGGCCGCCGTACGAGAGTTCCTGGGCGCACGCAACCGTGGAGGTCTTCTGGCCGTTGTAGTCGTAAATGGTGCACTTGCCTTCCTTCTCGCCCATCAGCGCGGCGCCGCCCAGCGACGGTGTCAGGAACAGGGCGCCCGGACCGCCGTTCCCGCGCACGAGCACACGGAGCCCAATCTCGCCGAATGCGTATCCGGCCACGCCGCCGCCGCCGCGAAGCAGAAGCCACGAGCGGTCGCCGATGGGGGTCTGGATCGAGCCGATCGTCCCGCCATACTGGAACTCGCCCTTGTACAGGACGAAGAAGTTGTCGACGTGCAGGTGCATGCCGTCGAGCGACCCGAGGCGCGCCATCTGCGCTATCGAAAGCCCGTCGCGCACCTTCTCGAACCGCGGGACCGAGGCGCCAATGCCGGCGGCCTCGTCGGAACTCAGCGCCGACTCCTCGATGGGGTTGTTCACGGCCGACCAGCCGAGGCCCAGCCCGATCTCGAAATACGACGTATCGTATGACCCGACCAGGTTGGCCGCCTCGGCGACTATGTTGCCGTCCCCCGCAAGGCCCACGCCAAAGGGTTTGAGCAGAAGCTGGATGTGGACGGGTTCCTTGAAGCGATAGCCCACTGCGGCGTCCGAGACCATCCCGACGCCCACCGTGCCCAGCGCCAGAAACGGCCGGAGCATGAAGTTGAAGTCCCACACCTCGGCCATCCTGGGCGGGAAAAGCCTGTTTGCCGTGAGATCCCGCGTCGTCGCACGCACCTTGGACCCCGCGCGCACCAGCTCATCGGTGCCCAGATCCACCTGTGCGGCCTTCTCCGAAACCGCGGCCACCCGGCCCACAGCCAGAGTCTCCTCGCGCACGGCACGCTGGCCTTCGCCCAGCACCACCTCGTGCTCGCGGAAGATCTCGACGCGTTGATCGGTCCTGAGCCCGTCGGCGCTTCCGAGGCTTATCGTGACGCGCCCGCCCTTCTGGCCGATGACGTCGCCGACCTTGGCCGGGAGCGGTGTTGCCCCCATGAGCGCGGTTGCGGTTTCGGAATACGCCGCCTTCGGCGCGGGCGGCGCAAGGCGGATGGGCGAGAGGTCCACGGGCCGCGCCTCCTGGCGCACGATGATGGCCCAGACTTGCTCGTCGACAATGGTGAACCCTTGCACGTCCCCGCCGGGGTCCGCGTGTTTGAGCAGGCGCGGCGCCCCGAGACCCGAAAGCGACACCATCGCGACGCCGTCGGGACCGCATGCGACATAGACGACATCGTTGTGGACAACGTGCTTTCCGGGCGTGCACGGGAGGATGAGGCTCTTTCTGTCGGCGCCGCGCTCGACCACAAGTTCGCGGCCGCTTAACTTGACCTTGGGCGGCTCGTCGCCCGGTTTTGCGGCGGGAGCGATGGGAATCAGCGCCGGCGCCTCTTTGGCGGCGGGTTCCTTTTTCGGCTCCTCGACCGGCTTGGTTTCCGCGGCAAACGCCGCCGGCGCGATCATCACGCAGAATGCCACAACAATCACACAGGCCACGTTGCATCGCACCATTCGCAACCTCCGGTGTCGGATTGATACTGCGTTGACATGCTTACACCTTCTCAGGCGGCCTGGCAACCAAAAAGCACCAAAAAGCAGCCTTGCATATTTGCCGCGTCCGGCTATCATCTGCCGCTGATGATCCGCCGGATTGACTTTGGCAGCGAGACCGAGGCGCGCGAGGCCATGACGCGCACGGGCGTGGACCCGCGCGGCGTCGAGATCATGGCGCGCAAGTTCCTCTACGTGACCTTCGTCGCGACGGGCCTTCGGCCGGCCGCGTGCAACATCCTCAAGCAGGAGATGCTCGCGGCGGGCGGCGAGGCGGCGGTCGCGCGCGGGACCGTCAACTGCTCGGTCGAGTCGAGTGACGCGATAGTCGGCGGGACCGTCAAGCAGATGGAGATTCTCGTCGCGAAACTCGAGGGCCAGCCGTTCGGCTTGAGCGAGCTTGCGGCGGGGATCAAAACACAGCTTGCGGGGACCGTTCCTCCGCCAATCGAATGGGCCGGGGGGCGGCTCGATTTTTCGGGGCCGCCGCTCCTCATGGGAATACTTAACATCACCCCCGACTCTTTCTCTGACGGCGGGAAGAACTTCGACGCCGGAAGGGCGGTCGAAAACGGCGTGGCGATGGCCGAGGCGGGCGCGGCATTGATCGACGTCGGAGGCGAGTCCACGAGGCCCGGTTCGGAACCCGTGTCCGAGGACGGGGAGAAGCGCCGCGTGATCCCCGTGATCGAGGACCTCGCGCGGCGGGTCAAGGTGCCGATCTCGATCGACACCTACCGGGCGGGCACGGCGCGCGCCGCGCTCGATGCCGGGGCGTCGATCATCAACGACGTCACCGGATTGCGTTCGGACAACGCCATGGCGGGCCTGGCAGCCGAGCGGAAGGCGCCGGTCGTCGTCATGCACATGCGCGGGACGCCCAAGACCATGCAGGCCGGACGCATCGAATATGCCGACCTGGTGGGCGAGATCTCCTCGGTCCTCATGGAGTCGGTCGAAAAGGCCGTCACGGCGGGCCTCCCCCGGCACTTCGTCATCATAGACCCCGGGATCGGGTTCGGGAAGACCGCGGCGCACAACTTCGAGATCGTCGCGCGCCTCCCCGAGCTCGGTTCGCTGGGGCAGCCCGTGCTCGTGGGGCCGTCGCAGAAGGCATTCATCGGCGCGGTCACCGGAAAGGCGGCGGGCGAGCGCGGTTGGGGGACGGCCGCGGTCGTTTCGGCATGTGTGTCAAACGGCGCACACGTCATACGAGTTCACGACGTGGCGGCGATGCGCGAGGTGGCCGCCGTCGCCGCGGCAGTACGTGACAAATGAGTCGCACTCAACCGCAGAGGGCGCTGAGACCGCAGAGGTTGTTTTGGAAAATAGCAGGGATCTTCTCTGCGCTCTCTGCGCTCTCTGCGGTTAGGTTGCCGGATTGAGGTGACAGGATGCGCAAGCTTTTTGGGACTGACGGAGTCCGCGGCGTCGCCAACGAATATCCCATGACCGTCGAGGTCGCCATGAACCTCGGCCGGGCGGTCGCCAAGATCTGCAAGCGCGGCGGGCACCGGCACCGCGTGGTCATCGGGAAGGACACGCGGCTCTCGGGCTACATGTTCGAGCAGGCCATAGCCTCGGGGATCTGCTCGATGGGCGTTGACGTCATGCTCGTGGGGCCCATGCCGACGCCGGGGATCTCGTTCATCACGCAGAGCATGCGCGCCGACGCCGGGATCGTCATTTCGGCGTCGCACAACCCGTTTCACGACAACGGCATCAAGGTCTTCTCGCACGACGGCTTCAAGCTCCCCGACGAGGAGGAGGAGCGGATCGAGGAGACGATCCTCCGCCCGGACGTCGCGGGACTTCTCCCGGTCGCAAAGGAGATCGGCAAGGCGTTCAGGATAGACGACGCGCTGGGCCGTTACGTCCAGCACCTGAAAGAGACGTTCCCGAAGGACCGGCGGCTCGACGGCCTCAAGGTCGTCATCGACTGCGCGCACGGCGCCGCGTACAAGGTGGCGCCCGAGGTCTTTTCGGAGCTGGGGGCGACGGTGTTTGCCGAGGGGGTCGACCCGGACGGCTTGAACATCAACGACGCCCGCGGAGCCATGCACCCGGGGCACACGTGCGAGCAGGTAAAAAAACGCGGGGCCGATTTCGGAATTGCCCTCGACGGCGACGCCGACCGCGTGATCCTCTCGGACGAGAAAGGGTGCGCCGTGGACGGCGACCACGTCATGGCGTTCTGCGGCCTCGACATGCAGGAGAAGGGCGAGCTCAAAAAGAAGACGGTCGTTTCGACAATCATGAGCAACATGGGACTCGAGCTTGCGCTCAAAAAGGGCGGCGTGAGACTCGTGCGCACCGGCGTCGGCGACCGCTACGTCGTGGACGAGATGCGCCGGCACGGCTGCAATTTCGGCGGCGAGCAGTCGGGGCATCTGATATTCCTGGACTACGCCACGACGGGAGACGGCGTGATCGCGGCGCTCCGGGCGGCGGCCCTCATGATAGAAAAGGGAAAGAAGCTCTCCGAGCTCGCGGCGACCATGGAGACGTTCCCGCAGGTCCTCTGCTCGTTCAAGGTCAGGGAAAAACGCCCCTTGGACAAAATGCCGGCGGTGAAGCGGCGGATGGCGGACGTCGAGAAGGCCCTCAAAGGCATGGGCCGCGTGAACGTGCGCTACTCGGGCACGGAGATGAAGGCCCGCGTGATGGTCGAAGGGCAGGACGAGACCAGGGTCAAGAAGTACGCCGACGAGATCGCGGCCCTGATCTCGAAAGAAGTCGGGGCGTGATCAGAGCACCCACACCGGGACGTTGAATATCCCCTTTTCGATCTCGACGAATCCAGACATCGTCGAGATGACGAGTCCGAACTTCAGCTTCGGCTCCAGGCCCATCAGCACCTTCAACCCCGCCAGATCGGCGCCGCCAACCCTTGACGAGGCCTTGATCTCGATGGCTGCGGCCACGTCGGGCGTGCTCACCACGAGATCGGCCTCCTGCCCCGCCTTCGTCCGCAGGTACGAAAGCTTCCACCCGAGGCCGTGATATTCGGTCTGTTTGGCGATCTCGGCGATCACGAAGTTCTCGAATGCCTTTCCGAACGAGGGATGGAGCCGCGCGATCCCGCCTCGCTCGCCCGAGACGAACCGCGCCAGTCCGGCGTCCGAAAAGTACGCCTTGGGCGATTTCGAGATCTGGACCCGGAGCGATCCGGAATACGCCGGCAACAGCGTGCATACATACGTGTCCGCCAGGATCTCGTAGTACGACTGCACCGACTTGCTGCTGACGCCCAAGACGCTCGCAATCTTGGAATAGTCTACAATGGCGGCCGTGTCGCCGGCCGCGAGCGTCAAAAAATCCTCGAACACCCCGATGTCCCGGACGAGGTTCTCCCGGCGGATCTCGTTTTCGAGATACGTCGCCTGGAATGAGAGCAGCAGATCGGCCGCCTCCGGGTAATCGGCCAGGAGGCAAGGTTCCGGGAGCAGGCCGTGTGAGAGCCACTTTTTTAAGGATTCCGAATAGGCGCGGGGCTCGGGCGCGGACGCCGCCTTTTTCAGATCATTGGGCGACAGAAGGCGCGGGACGGCGCTCGCGGTGCCAAGGATCTCGGCCTGCGACAGCGGCCAGAGCGTCTTCATGAGGACCCGTCCCGCCAGCGTCTCGGCGCGTTGTTTCTTGAGCGGGCGGGCCGATGAACCCCAAACCCAGAACTTGATCCGTCCTTTGTTGGCGTCGTAGAGGCCCTGGATTCCCTGCATCAGCACCGGGATCTTCTGAATCTCGTCCACGAAAACGTGCAGGGGCGGTTTCTTTTCGGACCGGGCGTTTTCGAGTGCCCCCTCGATTTCGAGCACCCATCTTTCCGGCTCTTTTTCGTATCTTCTGAGAGTCACGAGGTCCTGAAGCCGGTAGCAAAGCTTGTTTTCAAACCGCCGGCTGAACTCCTCCATGAGCGTAGTCTTGCCCGTCTGCCGAAGCCCGACAAGGTGAACCGCCTGCGGCCGGCCGGCAACCGACTCCAGCCACGATGTAAGCTGCCTGGAAACCACGTTTCAATTTTAGCCGCTATTTTTGAAGTGTCAATTCAATTTCAGATTCCCGCCGGGTGGCCCCGGGAGGTTTCCCTCCCGGGGCTCCCACAGATCCGTACATGCGCGATTGACGCATACGGCTCCTCAAGACACGGATTCACTGCGCGGGGGCTGAGTATGGGTGCATGATTCGGGGCAACG
>JACRCP010000010.1 GCA_016218965.1 Deltaproteobacteria bacterium
AGGACGCATACGGTTTCCATGACTGGCAGTACTTCCGTCTGAAAATCCTCCGCAAGTGCGGCAAACTCGAATCCGACGATTAGATCGGCATTGAACCCCTTTTTTTCAGAGAGGGACCCACACTAATTCCAGAAGTTCCCAATGTCCTCGACAATATACACGCAACCCAACCCCGACGGGACCATCTCTGCCGGCGGATGGCAGAACGGGGACGCCCTTGCGGTGGGCCGCCAGGACCACTCGAGCGTCGTATACAACGGTTACCTCTATGTCCTGGGCGGATTCACCGCGAGCAACTACACAAACACGGTCTGGAAGGCGCTCATCGACGCGGGCGGCAATCCGACCGGCTGGGCGACTACGACGGCGATGCCCGAAATCTCGGGCAATCACGCAAGCGCCGTGTTCAACGGCGACCTTTACGTGATCGGCGGCCGAAACGATTCGGCGACGATCAACTTCGTCCAGCGCGCACACTTCAACCCCGACGGGACGATCCCCGCAGGCGGCTGGAGCTACACCACCTCGCTGCCGGGAACGAGGAAGTTCCTGGCGGGCGGCATTCACAATGGGTACGCCATCGTCTCGGGCGGGTGCGCCGACGTGGCCTGCGGCACCAAGCTGGCCGATGCGCTTTCGGCCCCCGTAAACGCCAACGGCGAGTTCAGCGAGATGCAGGCGCTCCCGGACCTGCCGGTCGGGAGGTTCTGGCACGCCATGGCCGCGTGGAAAGGGTGCGTCTACGTCACCGGCGGGTACGACGGCAACGCGACCAGCGCCACATACTTCGCGAAGGCCCTCCCGGAAGGCGCGATATCCGGGTGGACACCGGGCCCTTCATTTCAGAACGCCCGCTTCGGGCACAAGTCAATCGCGCTAAACGGGTACCTTTATGTGATTGGCGGGTTCAACAACGTGTCGTATCTTCGCGACGTCCAGTACGCCCCGATATACGAGGCCGACTGCTCGATCGGCGGCTGGTCGCCGGCGCAGCAGCTTCCGGTTCCGCTGGCGTATCATGCCGCCGCCGCGTACAACGGGCGCATCTACGCACTGGGCGGATTCGGAGGGGGATTCTCGGCCAAGGTGTACTACTCGACGGCGAACGTGGACGGCTCGCTCTCGGCCTGGAACGAGGCAACCGACCTTCCGACCTCGGTGTCGGATCTCGAAGCGGCGGCGCACGGGGGATTCCTTTATGCGATAGGCGGCGAGAACGGAAGCAACCCCAGAGACGACGTCCTCTACGCCAGGCTCAATGCCGACGGTTCCATCGGCGCCTGGACGCAGACGACCAAGCTCGACAAGCCCAAGTACGCAATGGCGTCCGTGCTGTACAACGGGTTCGTCTATCTGTTTGGCGGCACGGGATCTTCCGGCCCGCTGGCAGACGTCGTGTCGGCCCCGCTCAATACCGATGGCTCGGTGGGCGAATGGAACCCGGTTGGCTCGCTTGCCAGCGCCGAACAACGCCTTGCCGGCGCCGCGCACAACGGGTCGGTCTATCTCACGGGCGGGCTCGCCAACCCGGCCAAAGCGATCTCGGCGCGGCTCACGACCCAGCAGGCTTCACTCAAAAGCCACGGCTCGGCGCTCTTTGACATGGGCGTGGGCACCGACTTCAACACGCTTTACGTCAACGGGCGGCTCGCCGGGCCGGGGAGCAAGATCACCGTCAAGTATCGCATTGCGCCGCAGGGCGGAGTATTCGGGAACTGGGGCACCCCGACGGACCTCACGTCGCTCCAGGGTACGGTCAGCCTTGGCGCCAACTTCGGCCGGTACATCGAGGTCGCGTACACCATCGACGATAACGGCAAGGACAGCATGTCCGAAGGAAAGGGAACGAGCGAGATCTTCGGGTTCCTCCTCGACTTCACGTCTCTTTCAAACGGCGGCTTCTGCGGCACCGACCCCAACGTCTGCCAGAGCTTTTACTGCGTGCAGGGGGTGTGCTGCAATACGGGCTGCACCACGCAGCAGCAGTGCATGGAGGCCTCGTGCGCGACGGGCACGTGCGCGATCACGGACAAGACCCCCGCGACGCAGTGCGACGACTCGAACCCCTGCACCAAAAGCGACACGTGCTCGGCCAAGGCCTGTGAGAACAACCTGGTGCCATGCACGCAGGACGCCGAATGCACCTCCTCCTACAGGTGCATCGCCGTCTGCGCCGGGACGGCCTACACCTGCATGCCCACCGAGTGCCAGACCGACAGCCAGTGCGACGGCGCGGGCGGGTGCACCGTGGCCAACAGGAATGCCGGCGAGCCTTGCACGGACACGAATGTCAACGACTGCTTTGTGTCACAGTGCGACGGGAACGGGAGCTGCGACCAGCAAAGGGGTCTCCAGGACCCAACCTACAGGTGCGGCACTTCTTCCGGAGAACTTTGCGATCTCCACGACTTTTGCAGCGGCACCTCGGGAACTTGCGTCGACGCCGTCGAACCCGGCGGCACGAAGGCCTGCCGGACGCCCGTGAACGAGTGCGAGAACGACGTCTACTGTGACGGCACCAACAAGTTCTGTCCCGTTCTCCCGAGCTTCAAACCCGACACCGAGCGATGCTCGGACACCGACAACAAGTGGTGCACCGACGACTACTGCGACGGCAACGGCGGCTGCTCAAAACACGTCGCCGGAAACGACGGGTGTTTCATCGGCGGCGACTGCCTTGGCGAGGGATCCAGGAATCCCGCAAACGAGTGCCAGGTGTGCGATTCGACCAGGAACAAGACCTCGTGGAGCAACGTGAACCAGGGTACACCTTGCGCAGTCGATGCCTTCGACTGCACCAAGGATGTCTGTGACGGAAACGGCGCGTGCGCGCACCCGATCGACCAGAACTGGTGCCTCATCGATGCGAAATGCTATCAGGGAAACGCCGAGAACCCCGACAATTCCTGCCAGCTTTGCGACACTTGGAAGGGGCAAGACAAGTGGACGAACAGAACAGCGGGCAGCTCGTGCGACGACAAGGACCCCTGCACCAGTGAAACCAAATGTGACGCAACTGGACAATGCGCCGGCGGGACGTACGACCCGACTCTCCCCGGGTGCAAGTGCGATTCCGACGCCGACTGCACGATCCCGGGGGCGACGCATTGCGACGTGGCGGGCGGCGGACAGTGCGTCGAGTGCACGGCGGACGGGCACTGCGGCGCGGGCGACAAGTGCAACCCGGCGACGCACCGATGCGAAACCGCCAAGTGCCAGGGCGATCCAGACTGCGGCGATGCCGGCAAGCCGCATTGCCGGGTCGTGACCGGCGCGTGTGTCCAGTGCTATCTCGAAAGCCATTGCAAACCCGACGAGAACTGCAACCTTTCGACGTTCACCTGCGAGCGGGCGGTGGAGTGCTCGACCGACGCCGAGTGCAGGCTCAGGGACCCGGGCCGGCCAATATGCGGGCCGGAAAACACCTGTGTCGAATGCATCGAAAACGACCATTGCGGCGCGGACGGGAGCGGGCGGACCATCTGCAATCCGGAAACGTGGGTCTGCGTGGAATGCATGGTCAACCCGGACTGCGAGGAGTTCCACCCGGAGACGCCCTTCTGCCGCAAGAGCGACTTCCTTTGCGTCGAGTGCATCGAGGACAGGGACTGCGGCGCGGGCAAGTCGTGCGACGAGCCGGCCGGCAAGTGCAACCCGGACCTGCCCGACGCCGGGACCGACGCCGGAAAGGACGCGGGGACGAAGTGCACGTCAAACGCCCAGTGCGGCGGCGCCACGCCGGTCTGCAACGTGGCGGACGGGAAGTGCGTCGAGTGCCTCGAAAACAGCACATGCGTGCTTGGGCATCCCGGCCAGATTTACTGCCACAGCACGCTCCACAAGTGCGTCGAATGCGTCACGAGTTACACCTGCACGGGAGGCAAGACCTGCGACGCGAGCACGGGCACGTGTGTCGGCAAAACCACCGACGGCGGGACGCCCCAGACCGACGGGGGAACGCCAAACGGAGACGGAGGGACTCCTCCCGAGGACACCGGAGGGGGTCAGCCCCCCGGCGGAGAGGATGCCGGCGAACCTGCGGCCGAAGGGATGAAAAACCCCTACGGCTGCATGTGCGCGACCCTGTCGCTGTAGATTCCGAGCGTGCTGGTTCGCTGCTTTGGAGTGCGGTGAACCTTTCATCCCTCCGTCGCCTCGGTGACGCTCCGGGCACCGGCCTCCGGGTCCGCGAGGATCTGCGCTATGTGCGCAGCGGCCGGGGTCTCGCGCGCGAGTTTGTCGAGCACCAGCCGTTCGGTTTCGTCGAAAGGCCGGCCGGGGGCGCCTTTGGGAATTTCCTGTAAGACCCGCAGACCGCCCGCACGGACCTCGGTCGCAAACGGCATCGTGAGATCCTCCCATCGGCCCGAGAACGCCACGGGGGCGACCTTGTGCACCATCCGGGCGGTCATCGCCGCGTCGTGATGAAGGCGGATGCGGGCGGCCCGGGCGCGGATCTCGGGTTCGTTTTTTGCAAGGAATGCCGGGTCGAGATCGGCCGGGGTGAGCCTGCCGGACATCGCGGCGATCGCGGCGGAGAGCTTCACCGAAAAATTCACTGCCGTCGGCGAAAGCGGCGCGGCGTCGCGGTACGGGGCGCAGGCGCGCTCCATTCCCCAGGTGAGGACCGTGGCACGGATGTCGATGTCGCATTCGGGAATCGGCCTGCCGCCCGTCAGTTCGAGCAGGGCGTCGACGGCGGTGTCGATGTATGCGCAGCCGGGGTAGATCTTGTACGCGAGCGTGTCGGTCACCCAGCGCTCTCCGAATCCCGAAAAGAGTTTTGGCAACGGTCGCAGGGCAAGGCGCGAGAAGAACCCGCCGCGGGTCTCCAGGATGTCGGTCCGGCCTTTCATC
>JACRCP010000011.1 GCA_016218965.1 Deltaproteobacteria bacterium
CCCCGCGAGGAGCAGATCGTTTATCTCGCGGTACGTCCGCCGCTGGATGAGCCTGTACGGTTTTCCGAGCGAATCGGAGATGTATCTCAAGATCCCCTCGTACGATTCCCACGTCACCGCCGGGCTGACCATGGCCGCCACCGCAAAGCGCAGTTCCCCGGCGCCGGCAACCGCCGTCGGAGACGCGACGGCTGCGGGTGCCGCACCCGCGGGCACGTTCGAACGGTCGCCATGGCAGGCGGCCAGCGCTGAACAAGTCAGCGCCACAAATCCCAAATTGCCTCCCGCCCGTCTCACTTTTCCATCTCCCTGTACATCTCCTCCAGCGCGTCGAGGGCCTTGATCGCCCGGGCCTCGACGTCGTGCAGCGAGAACCGGTGCCACTCGACCGCGATGCCTTTGAACCCGGAGTCGATTGCGGACAGTCGTTTGCGAAGCGCCGCGCCTTCCTTCTGCGCGACGTTGCTCTGGTCGATCCGTTCGAGAAGCACGGCCCGCGCCAGCGACACCTGCATCAGAAGATCCAGCGCGACGGTGGCCTTTTTGGGGACCCATGTCCTTCCGGCGACGCCGCCGGTCCGGTGACAGGTCGCGCAACGCCTCTCGAGCTCCGCGCCCTCATGAAGGTCGCTTCCCGCCCTCGCGTGGCAGTCCGCGCACCCCGGAGCAGGCATCCCGCGTCTGGCCGCGGCCGCATGTCTGCTGGTCTTGAAAACGGAAACCACGGCCTCGTGGCAGCCCGCGCACGCGGCCCCGCCCGCCCGCGTCACGCGCCTCGGCGGGACGCCGTGCGCGCCGGACTTGTCCGCCTTCGATTCGTCCCCGCCGTGACACGCCGCACAGCCGACCTTTGCCCGGGCGTGTACCGAACGGGACCACTTACCGACGTGCTCGGAGTCGCGCGCCGCATGGCAGGCGGCGCAGGCACTTTCGGGCCGCGCGGCGTTCCCCGCGTCCGTCGTTCCGCCTGCGGCCGCGCCGCCGGCACTCAACAACGCCACCGCGGCGGCGCCGGTCACGGACATTCTCGAAATGAGTCGTTTTGTTCGCACGCCGGCCGGCACTGTACCACGGGCGGCGACCGTCGTGAAGCGAACCCCTCGAATTCGGAGCAGCTCTCGAATTCACGGGCAGGGCGGCGTCGGCGGTTTCGGGCGTACTCCGAATCGTGGAGCGGACCCGGCGTTGTTTGACTCTCCCGGCGCGGGGCGTCATTATTGCAGCCAGTCGGACGGGGTGGGCTGCCGCGGAGGAGGCGTGTGAGAGGAACAGCTTGGTTTGTCGCAGCCGTGCTTGCCGCCGCGCTCTGTCCGGCGGCGTGCAGCACCGGCGGGATTTCCGGACCGGGCGGCGAAGAAGGTCCCGCCGACGACACCGGCTCACGGACCGACTCGGGATTTGCCGCCGACGCCGGGACCGACGCGGGATTCGATTCCGGAGCGGGCGTGGAGGATGCGGGGCCGGGCACGATCTCGATCTATCTCACCGGTGACTTCACGCCCAGGACTTTCGAGGACGGGCTTTCGGGCCAGACGCCTGCCGACTACGTCATCGCGCTCAGCAAATACTTCATTCAGACCTCAATGGACGATCCGTCGCCGGTGTTCTGTTTTGACCACGGCGAGGCCGCGGCAGCGGCGGACCTGTCGCGCGACAACCTGATGGGCGTCTGCCCCACAGAGTCCATCCCCACCGCCTCGTACACGCACGGGCGCGTGAAAGTCGATTGGGCCCGATACACGGTGGCCGGCACTCTCCACTACACGGGGCAATCGCTGCCGGGCGAGTTCACGTTCTTCAGGGCGTACTCGGACGTGTCGTACGAAGGGCACGCCTACGCGGCAGGCGAAGGGACCGCGCAGTTTTCCGGTTCGACGACGACGGAGGTCCCGGCCACGTTCCCGCCGATCCCGCCGATACCCGGCCTCCGGATGGAGACGATTGCCGGCGAGTTCTGGCTGACCTTTCCGTACTCGCGTCCGTTGTTGGTCGTGCAGGGAAACGAGGATCAACACTGGGCGCGGTTTTTCTGGGAGGTCTTCGAGGCGTTCAGGTGGGAAGACCGGCAGTCGGCGGGTTATCTTGAAGGCGTGTGGGACGTGAGTACCGCGGAGATCGACACCGAGACTGTGGTCAACCCCGGCGCCACGGGCTACCACGTGACCGCCTCGACCGATTGACGGCAGCCGGGGAGGTGATTCGATTGGGGACCATCTATCGGGGGTGCAAAAGGAGGATTGTCATGAAGATCGCGTCGTTGTCGGTGGTCGCGCTTGCTGCGCTCGTCGGGCTGGCCGTCGTTTCGTGCGGCGGGGACGAAGGCTCTGCGGACGCGGCGGGTGGCGGTGACGGAGGCGGGGGGGGAGGTCAGGACGACGGGGGCGGTCAGGACGGCGGCGAATCAAAGGACGCAATCGCGGGCGGGGATGCCGCCGACGTTCAGGACTCGGGGCCGTTTGACGCCGGGTTCGAGGATGCCGGGGAGGCGGACGCGGGCGCGGCGGACACAGGGGTGGGAAAGGACGCCGGACCTGCCGTGCCAAAAATCTTCGGCCCCGCCGTCAAGGTGAACGACACGCCAATCACACCGGAGCCGATCGTTTCGCTGGATTCGGCCGCGTTTTCAAAAGGGGCGGTCCTCGCCGCATGGGCTCATAGGACGGGTGAATTGAACATTTATCCCGCCCTCTATTTCGACATCTCGGCCGACGGGCAGGCGTTCGGGACGGACAAGAAGGCCTGGGGCAGCCCCGGCGGCTCGACCGTGGACAGGCCGCAGATCATTGCGGGCCCCGACGGCGCCGTCTACATCTTCCTTTATCGAGACGGGGGGACGTCTTTCGTCAAATCCGCCGACGGCGGGGCGACGTTCTCGACACCCACCATGGTTGACGGCAGTAAGGGATTGTGCAAGGTCCGGCTCTCCCCGATTGGGACGATTGGCGAGATATACGTGGTCTATTTCGATCCCGGCGAAGGCAAGGTCAATTTCAACAAGTCAGAGGACGGCGGCGCCACATGGAACAACCCGTTTGAGCTGCACGACCTGACCGGATGCGTGGACGACATGTACACGGACGGCGAGGACTCCTTTGTCGTCCGGGCCCAGCAGGGAGTGAAACTGATGAAAATCAACGCGGGCCTGTACATGCACACGTTGGCTGTGACGATTGACTCGGCCGATCTGCCCTACTCGCCCGCAGTCGGATCTCTTGGCAACTCCGTACACGCTTGCTGGGCCACGGAGCAGAACAACTCGATCTATTGCGCCCACTCGGCGGACCAAGGGCAGACGTTCGGAGGCAGGCACAAGGCCGCTGGCCCCTCGGTCGGCTGCTACGCCGACGAACCCGATGTCGCGTTCGATCCGGCGGGCGGAATCCACGTGATATACAGGGACTACTGCGGTAACGGCGGCGCCCAGAGCAAGATCATGTACATCTTCAGCAACGACGGCTCCTCCTATTCCTCTCCGACCGCAATACGTGACAACAACTCATATGTGGGCTGGGCGGGCCTGGCCCGGGAGGACGGCATGCTGGGCGTGCTCTGGATCGAGAACCCGGGCGGCGGTTTCAACGCGGATACGGACCTGTTTTTCTCGCTCGGGCAGTGAGGCGGCGAAGTCATTTGGGTGCAGCTCTTTTCGGCGGGGGTGGTATGGGTGTGATTTCAAGGAATTGAGCATGCAGAAAATCTGGCAAGGGCACCCGCCCGGGGCACGTACGCTTTGCGGCAGACGATACGTACCGCCGGGAGGTGTAGGGATGAA
>JACRCP010000179.1 GCA_016218965.1 Deltaproteobacteria bacterium
CCACTGTCCTCTGTGAAGCGGGCGTTCGAGGCGTTGCCAACACAGGTTACAGAGCGTTACTTCCGAGGGGATTCCGCGGACTACTACACGCCGTTGCTGAAGTATCTGGTGAAGGAAGGGATACGGTTCAGTATCAGCGCGGACATGAGCAAGGAGTTGCAGGGGTGTTGCAGGGAGGTGCGAAGAGGTGAGTGGGAGGAGTTTGAGCGGCGGGAGCGGGAGGTGGTTGACTTGGCGGAAGTGGAGTTTGCCCCTGGCCAATGACCGAAGAACGCTGAACCGCTGCGGTACGTGGCGATGCGATTCACGGCACGGCAGGGCGAACTGTTCAGTGATGGGGAGGGGGTGAGGTACCTCGCAGTGGTGAGCAATCGGCGGGAGTTGTCAGCCAAGGCTCTTGCGCGATGGCACTGGGGGAAGGCGGGAACGATCGAGCACACGCATCGGGTGATGAAGGACGAGCTTGGTGCCGGCGTGTTGCCGTGTCAGCAGTTTGGGGCAAATGCGGCGTGGTTCCGCTGCAACGTGATCACGTACAACCTGCTGACGCTGCTTCGACGGCGGGCGTTGCCGGAGCGATACTGGAACGCGCGCCCAAAGCGCCTGCGGTTCGAGATTTTTGCGATCCCTGGCCGGTTGGCACGGCCGCAGGGGCAGTTGACGGTGACCGTGTCGGCGGGGGACGAACGGTACATGGAGCTGGCGAAGGCGCGGGAGCGCCTGTGGCTGATGAGGCATGCGCTGGCCGATGAAAAAACACGCCGACCCCTGCCCGCACGAAACCGCCCGTAACCCACCCCGTCAAGAATCCTTAAAGCGGAGCTATGGTCAGGAGGCCTGGCTTGAAGCGCCCGCGAGCATCTGGTATATGACGCGTGCTCATGTACCTTCGAAAAAAAGCACTTTGGGCCGCACTCGCGTTGTGTCTACTTGGAACACCCGTCTGCACGGCCTTGGCGCAAACGGCCGGGCCGGGCACGTATCCCACCAGCAAACCCGCGCAGGCCAAGGTTCGGCCTACCCTCGTCGTGTTCAACATGACCGGCGAGAAGGGGGTCGAGCGCAACGAGGTTTCCTTGCTCACCGAGTTGGTCATCGACGAGGTCACCAAACTCAAGAAGTACAACGTCATTGGCCAGAAAGACCTCGAGAAGATGGTCTCCTGGGAGAAGGAGAAACTAAAGTCGTGCACCGAGGGAAGCTGCCTGGCCGAAATTGCCGGCGCGATGGGCGCAACGTTCTACATTGAAGGTTCCATCGGCCTGTACGGCTCCCAGTACATCATAACGACCAAGCTTATCGACGCGTCGAAAGTCGAGATCCTGGCACGTGAAACAAAGAGGGTAGGCAAAAGCGAGGACCTCGTCGTCGAAACCATCATAAGGATGGTGAAGGACCTCTTCGGCGCACCCACTGAGACTGGCCAGCCGGCGGTGACCCGCACCCCGATCTCGGCGCCCGCGTGGATCACACAACCGCCGGCAACCTCTGCTCCGGCACGGCCCGCCCCCCCGGTCCAGCCGACATCGCCCTCTTCTGCACACACGCCGGCGGCGACCTTGAAGTCACCGCCGCCTTCTGGTCAACAAACCAAGCCAATCGACCCACGACCGGCGTCACGTCCACCACCGCTCCCGACTACGGCCCCCACATCGGAGAAAGTGGGGGCGCGGACCGAGACCGCGGTGGACGAGGAGAAAAGCCACTTCTGGCGCTATGCCACCCTTGTCGCAGGCGCCGGTTGCCTTGCGGTCGGCGGCGTCTACACCTACCTCGGCCTCCAGACTCAGGCAGACTACGAGTCGCAAAAGATCACAAAGGAGTCGGCAGAGTCGACCGCGACCCAGCAGAACGCCTTTGCGATCACTGGCTACGTTGTGGGCGGGAGTCTGATCGTGACGGGAATCGTCCTTTGGGCATTGGAAAGCCGCGCTCCGGCCCCGGTAAACGTTTCGCTCGGTGTGAGCCCGCTCCACGGCGGATCAGTTGCGCTCGCTGGCAGGTGGTGACATGAACACCAAAACATGGCCGTTATGCGCGGCCCTGACCGCGACAATCGCGTTCGCGTGCGCCGAGATCAAAGACATGGGCGGCGAAGGCCAAGAGTGCTTTACCGAAGGGCAATGCAACGAAGGTTTCATGTGCAATGCCGCCGGTATTTGCAGAAGGCCTTCCGAGGACGGGCTCAACGGTGACAAACGAGACGGTGGAGGAGGGAAAAGCGACGGCGGGGCGGACGCCGGCATCTGCGCCAACGAACTTGAGACCTGCTCTTCAATTCGGTGTTGTCCCGGCTTCGAATGCAACGAACAAGACAAGTGTACAAAGGGGGCTTGCACAGCCGTCGGCAACGAGTGTGAGTGGGACGAGGACTGCTGCCAGGGCTCCGACACGACCAAGGGCGCCTGGTGCAACGAAGAGGGCAAGTGCACGGCATGCTCGAACAAGACCGGCGCATGCACCTCTGACTATGACTGCTGCCCACCGACCGGCGAAGGCTCCCCGCTCATGTGCACCAGCAAGGGCGCCTGCGCCCCGATATGCGAAAAGGACTCGGACTGCGCCGCGGGCGTCTGCAGCGGCAAGGACGAGGTCTGCATGCCCAACGGCGAGTGCGTCTGCCCGTCGTGCAGCACCGACGACGAGTGCAACGGCAAGAAGTGCTGCTCGGGCGAC
>JACRCP010000184.1 GCA_016218965.1 Deltaproteobacteria bacterium
CCATACAACCGCTGACCGGATGGTCGGCGGGACCGCAGTCGTTGCGGTCGGCGCAGTAGGCTGTGCAGTAGGCCCCCTCGGCGAACCGGCCATCGACGAACCTTGTCCCGTCACAGAACAACCCGGGCGAGCAGTCGCTGTTCCCACCAGAAGTGCAGGCCGATCCAATTGCGCCCGATCGTCCGCCGCAGGTATCCCCCGCCACGAATTGGCAGAGGCCGTCGTTGCAGCACGCCACGTCGGTCTCGGAATCGCACTGCCGGTCCGACGAGCACGCCAAAGTGCAATACCCCGGCACAGACACCCCCTTAGGCTGGAAACAGGTCTGGCCGCTTGCGCACCAACTGTCACCGCGGCATTCGTCCCCAAGTTGTGTTTTCAAGCTGACACATAGGTCCGTGTCGTAGTCGCAGACGAATCCCTCGCAGCACGTTTCAAAGAGGCAGTTTCCCCCCAGAGACACGCACCCGTTTCGGTCGTCCCACAGACCGACGCACACGAGAAACCCGAGCCCGGTGTCGGTGCATTCCGACCCCTCTTCGCACGGGTTTGCGTCGTTGCAAACCTCGAAACAGATAACCGCCCCGTCGTAGCTGAGGCACGTCGCTCCGGCAACGCATTCGTTCGCCGCGCCGCACCATTCGCCCGGCACCTTGTAGCCCGGTGGGAGACATAGAAAAGGCTCCACGAACCCCGTGTAGTAGCACGTTCCGGAAATCTTGCACTCAAAGCCTGGATTGGCACAGGTGGCGAAACACTCCGTAACGCCGCCTCCCTTGAGGTCAAAGCACACACCTTCATTTCCATCTATCGAGCATCTGTCGCCCGTGGCTCCGCAGTAGCCGTCGTAGTTGTCGTACGGATACTGGATCCCGCGGCGGCACTTCGGAGGACTGGCGTAGTAGTTGCAGGAACCTTCTCCCTCGCAGCACGGGACGCCGTCGCCGCACTCGTCGCCCTCGTCCGCGCAGCGGTCGGGGTTGAAAAGCTCGCCGAAATCGGCAATCCAGCAGCCCGCGAGGACGGGGAGCAGTGCGAGCGCGAGCAGGGCGGGCGCGGCGTGTCTCATCGCCCGGACTCCGGAGGAGGTTTGACGCACCTGAATTCTAAGTGGTTTTGCACGCCGCTTCAACGCAAGGAGACAGGCGCCGGCCACGGGTATGGCGGATATGTCGCGGGCCGATCAGTTGCACTTGCCGCCGGAGCAGGACTTTGCGGAGCAACAGTCCGCGGCCGTGGCGCAACCGGCGACGCACTTGGGTATGCCCCCCGAAACCGTGCAGTATGAATCGCAAAGACATATGTACTCGGCGCACGGATCGCCCGCGTCGGCGGTTCCGACGTCCTCGGCGCCCGCGTCCGCCGCCCCTCCGTCGGACAGCCCTCCGTCGTCCGTCGTCCCATCGTCCGTCGTCCCTCGGTCGGATGGTTCCCCGGCGTCCACCGTTCCGTCGTCCGGCGTCTCTGCGTCGGCTGGTCCCCCGTCGTCCATCGTCCCATCATCCGTCGTCCCTCGGTCCGACGGTCCCGTGTCTTTCCCGCCGCCGGCGTCCTTCCGCCCGGCGTCTTTTCCATCCCCCGCGTCCGGATAGACCACGTTGGTTTCGCGGTCGGACCCGCCGTCACCCGGCTTCCCGCCCGCGTCCTCGGTGGTGCCCCGGCAGGTCCCTTCGAGGCATTGAAGCCCTTCGGTACACCCGCCGTTTTCGAAACACGGTTCGCCGTCGCCCCCCTTGGCGGGCAACTCAAGACACGACGAGAGCGAGAGGCCGACGAGAAGGCACAAGATGACACAGTCTGGGATTTGGGGCTTGCGCCTCATTCGATTCACCAACTCCACTTGAGCGCAAACCTGTCGCCCGCCGACACGGCCGATACCGCGCCCGTGTCCGCCGGGGACGTGAGATCGAGGCCCAGAAGCACCGCGCCGGCCGCCAGAAGCACACCGCCCACGGTGTATCCCGTGATGGTGAGCGCGCGGTACGACGAGAACCGATCGGCCGCCGAGTTCTGTTCGTCGACCGTGAGATAGTACCCTTTCCCGTACTCCGAGGCCTCGGTGACGGCCAGGCTGTGGGTCACGAAGCCCCCCCCGATGAAAGCCCCGCTGCCGGCAAACGAGAGGATCCACCACAGCCGGTAGGGCCGTGAGGCCGGGGGTTCCGGCGCGCTCGTCCGGACGGCGGGCGGACTTGACGTGGCAGGCTGCGCCGAGTCGGCACGGGGGGAGGGGAGGAGCGGGGGCGCGGGCGTTCCGGTCGTCACAAGCGGTTCGAAAAGTTCGCGCACGGCCGCGGCCGCCACGCCGGACCTTCCGGCGGCGTCGACGGGGAGCGACCGGACCACGCTCGAAACCTGTATTGGGATCTTGCGGTCGGTCAGGCGGAGGAAGAGCACGTATTGGGCGTCGCGGACGTCCACGGACCCCTCCACGAGGTACTCGGCGCCCGAGGCGTCTATGAGGCACGAAGACCCCATACAGCCCGGTTTCCTTGCGGACGGCGGCAGGCTGTAAAGGTCCTTTAAGCCCATGACCTTGTACGCGTTCAGCCGGCGAATGGAATCGATAACGGCAAGCGTCATCGAGGCGGCGGCCTGCCCGTACACCCCGCCCTCGGCGCCGAGGTCCATCACCAGCACCTTGGTCGGTCCGGCCGTCTTGGCGTCGAGGACCGCCGGGGGAAGCGTCGTTGTCACCTCCCGGAGCGGCGGGGGCGGCGCGGGCGGCGGGCGCAACGCCGGAGGAGACGAGGTAGCCGGGAGAGGTGGGAGATCGTCGTAGGCCGGAGGCGGCGCGGACGGAGCCTGCGGCACCGGGGCCGGCGCCGTCGAAGGCGCGGGCGTCATCGCCGGCGCGGCGCCCGGCTCGGTTTCCTGCAGGTCCTGCATGAGATCGTCAAACGACGCGCCGGACGACGGCTGTCCGGCCGCGGGCGGCTTTCCTTTTTTTTTCGCCTTTTGCGCCCATGCCGGTGCCGCCGCCATGACAACAACGGACGCAAACGCAAACGCGACGAAAACGGCTTTCATCTCCCGGCGTGCTCCCGTCTGCCTTTGTACCAAAAAAGCGCGCAAGATTCCAACGCGGCAGACGATTTCGTCGCGGGGGAGGCCGACATTTTTGAATCGATTGGAGTGCTGCGCATGGACGGGACCAAAACGGACAAAGGACCCGTCTGCGTCCTCTGGTGCGATTCGGGATCCTGCCCCCTGCACTCGGAGATTCAGGGAACGGTAAAGGTCACGGACTACCTGGGCAACGTGGAGACCAAAAGCGCCTCACTGGTCGTCCTGACGCGCAGCCCGGTCTTCGTCGAGTCGCCGTGAGGGCTGAGAGGCGGCAGCTCCGTCCCTTTCGCCCGAGTCACTTCCGCGCGACGCCGACCGAGATCTGCAGTTTGCCCTCGGAGGTTTTCTCGGCGAAGACGAAGTACATGAACCTCCCGTCGGCGGTGAACGAGACCTCGCCCAGCCCCGCGACCTGTCCGGCCGGGGCGCCCGATCCTCCCGCCTTTGCGATCACGTCGCGGCCCGCGTAGCGCCCGTCCGCCTGTTTCTTCGCCCGGAAGATGCACGACTGGGGACAATCGGGATCAATCCCCGTCCAGTACGCCTCGGCCTCATCTTCGGTGACGAAGACCTGCCAGCGGATCTGCGTCGCGTTGGGCGATCCCTTCAGGGAATCCGGCGCCGACCACGCCCCGCCGGCGAACCGTGATCGATAGATAGTCCTCTTCAGGCCGTTTGTTTTCTCGTCAAGGCACAACGAACCCTGGGCGTCGGCCCTGCTCGAATCGAAGTAGACCGTGAGGCCGTCGGGCGACAGGTGCGCGTTGTCCTCCGCGCACGATGTATTGACCGGCGAGGGGAGCTTCTCCGGCGCGCCCCACTCGCCGGCGTCCTTCCTGCTCAGGTAGATGTCGCCGCTCCCGTCGAATCTGATGAACGCCATGACGCTCTGGTCCCTGTTCACTCCAATGGCGGCCTCGTGCAGATCCGGGTTCGGGTGGTTGACCGCTGAGTTTGTGACCGTCCACTGTCCGCCGGGAAAAGTGGCATCATAGATGTCGAACGCCGGCCCCTTTTGCCCCGGCCGGTCGGGACCGTCGATGACGGGGTTGCCCTGCATCAGCTCCTCGGCGTTGTACCGCGAGTAGCCGAAATACAGCGTCGTCCCGTCCGCAGAAATGTATGCGGAATCCTCCCATCCGCCGGTGCTCACCGGAGAGGGAAGCTCCCGCGGGTCCGTCCAGCCGTCGCCAAACGCGATCCCCAGAAGCTCGCGCCCGACCGGCGGCTCCGGCGCCCTTGGCGGCCAGGAGACGTCGGCGCCCGCATCCCGACCCGCGTCCTCCTCCGACTCGGCGCCTGTGTCTTCTTTCCCCGAGTCGGCGATGCTGACGGCATCCGCCGGGACTCCGGTATCTCCGATCCCACCGACGTCCGCCGAAGGCCCCGTGTCCGTCGGCGTGTCCGCCGGAGGCCCACCTTCATGGCACGCCGACAGGGAAACCGCGAGCGCAAAAAGGAAAAACGAAACCCTGCTGTTCTTCACGACTCTACGACCTTTTGCCCCGGCGGCAGAAAAATGGAATTCGACTCAGCACTGCTCATTGGCACCCTGGCGGTTGCGGATTGGACGGGTACTTGGACCTGTCGAAATAGATGTGCGAGACCGCCACACTGTCGGCCGGCAGGTCCGGCAGCACAACGCTTTCCCGCTTGCCGTTTGCGTCGGCCGTAATCACAATCCTCCCGGGGTTCATGTTGAGGATCATGAAGAAGCCGTTCGTCGGGTTCGTCCCCCTAGCATCGCGTGATTTGGTGGGGATGCCGCTGTTGTCCATGTAATGTTCCTCGCCGCCTGCCGGGCTGTTCGTCACTATCGCGCATCCGACGGGTGTTTCATCGAAGCGGTCACCCCAGTAGACCCCGCCGACAGCAAAGCCCTTGGACGGATCGAGCGTGATGCCTAGGATCCCCCCGATCAGGCTGGCCGTGGTCTCGGAGACGATGTAAAAAGCCTCGCCCTGCGCGCCCGCTGCGAAGTGGTACTGGACTGTGTCCATGTTGTCGGACTTGCCGACCCTGACGCCCACCCTGGCAACGCCCGCCTCTATGCCGCGAAGCACTATCGATCCCTCGTAGTCGCTGACGCCGCCGATCCCAAGAGGAATTCCGGAATCGTCATCCAGGAGCTCGACGAAGGCGTCCGCAACCGGCTGCTTCGTCTGAAAGTCGGTGACGGTTCCTGAGATCGACAGCGTTTCGAGCGCACGGCACCTGCCGTTTCGACCGCACGTCAGGCCGGGGCAGCACTCCACCGCGGTGCAGTCCTGGCCCTCTTCGGCGCAACAGTCCTCGCACACCACGCACACCATGAACCCGAGCCCGGTGCCGGTGCAAAACTCGTTGCCGGGGCACGGGTTGGTTTCGTCGCAGAACCGCCAGCAGACTGTCAACCCGTCGGCGTCGAGGCACGTCGCCCCGGCGACGCAGTCGTTTACGGCGACGCACGGCTCGCCAGTTGCCCTTGTCCCCGTGGGAAGGCAGGCGAACTCGCCGGGGATGCCGAGGCTGTAGCAAGACCCATATTCGCAGGCGTCACCCGGAACAGTGCACACAGGCCAGCACCCGGTTCCACCCCCGCCCTCCTCCACGCAAACACCCCCGGGGCAAGGGTAGCCCGTAGTTTCGCCCCTGCACCAATCCTCTTCACCGGCATCGAGGACCCCTGTGTCCCTGCCCGGCCCGGTGTCCGGCAGTGTGTGGCCATCCGGTTCCGACGTGGCGTCGTGCGATGAGCCCGTGTCCCCGCCCGGCTCACCGCCGTCTTCCGCGCCGGCCTCCACGCACGTGTTCGTCTTGTCGCAGACAAGCCCCGGGTTGCACGTCCCGTTCGGAAGACACCGCTCGCCCGGCCCGCCACGCTCCTCCGGGAGCGCGCAACCGCCAACCGACACCGCGACCGCCACCACGACCACCCGGAATGCCAACCTGTACATCGCCCACCTCCGCGTTGCCGGGTTCCGCCGGACCACGTGCTTGCCAACTGCTGCCTGGCAAAATTCTCGAGGACAGTCGAAGGTGCTCACCTACCGACCTCCGGCGCGCCTGACCACGGAATAGGGCAGGACACACAATCTCTTCTGTAAACGTTCAGCCACCCACATGATGCCACCCGGGCGCCTGGCGCGTCAAGCAGAAAACCTGACGGATCGTCAGGGTGTGACGTGAATCGACCATGCACAGGATCAACACCGATTCATCCTTCGTAGTAACACGGAGAACGGACCCCAAGACCCTCGAAGAAGCCAAGACCAGGCTCGCCAAGAATTCCAACAACTCCTCCAAACCCCCTTCCAGCGACCCTCCGTGGATCAAGCGCCCTCCCAAGAAGGAGCCGACGGGCCGGAAGCAGGGCGGTCAGCCCGGGCACGAGGGGCACTACCGGAAGCTGGTCCCTCCCGAGCGGGTCGACAAGGTCGAGAACTGCCACCCGGACGCATGCGAGAACTGCGCCCGGCAACTCGACCCGGCGAAGGACAGGCAGGTGGGGGAGCCGGTGCGCCATCAGGTGTCCGAGATCCCGAAGGTCGAAGCGCACGTCACCGAGCAACGGTGATTCACCCTCGAGTGCGCGTGCGGGCATTGCACGACCGCGACGCTGCCCCTCGGTGTGCCGCGCGGGCGCTCCTCAATAATTTCGCCGGGATACTCACCACCGACCGGTGCAAGGTCTATGGGCAGTGGGCGATTGACAAGAGGCAGGTATGCTGGCACTGGTTGTGATGTTGGCGATGGCGCTCCCGGCCCGCCTCACGACAGGTCAACAAGCGCTACGGCGCGAATGGCTCAGTAAGGCAGCCGTTTGACAAATGAGGGGCGACCAAGCTCGGCCGGATTTGCCTTTGAGCGGCGGCGCGGGTATCCTCCGCCCGGCGTTCCAAAGCCCCACGCGGAGGAGCACAGGCAGTATGAGCGCGATTCATGCCGGCAGGAAGCAGGGTGACGAGGCCTTGACGGTTTCATTGAGCGGTTCGTGGCACGGGAGCGGGTGCGACCGAGAGGGCACGACGTGGACATGGAAACTGACGCTCGAGCACGACAAGACAAAGCTCAAAGGAACTTTCCACTGGTACGGGTCGCGCGGCCAGCACGGCACCGAGCACGTCAAGGGCGAGTTCAACCCCGGCTCGCGGACGTTCCTCTTGAAGGGGATGGACGTCGAGCACGCCGAACGCGTGGGCCCCAACACGTATTTCGGCTACGTGGACGAGGACCACGCCAGCCTCGTCGGCTACTGGACCGACTGGGTCCCCGGCGTCTTCCTCGGCTCGCGCAGATAAGAAATCAGAACATTCAACCGCAGAGGGCACAGAGGGGCGGGGTGCGGGGTTCAGCACACCGCCGACAGTTTTCCTGCGGCACGACTGTCTTCTCTGTGTCCTCAGTGTCCTCTGCGGCAGGAATGCCTGGTTGTGGCTGTGCCGCTCTGTGACCTCAGTGATCTCTGTGGTTGAAAAAGACTGGTTCTGTCTCTGCGCCCTCCGCGGTTTCATTCCGGGTTCCTCGCACCTATGGGTGAGAACTGCGCGAGAGCGGGTTTCCGCCTGCCTGCGTCGTCCATGCGCGGCGAGCAGGCGCCGCACGAGTCGGTCTCCTTCACGTGCGAGACTTCGGAATAGTAGAACCCGTGGCGCTGGAGGGTTTCGAACTTCGGGAGGATGTTCGTCTCTACATCCGGCTGGAAGAACCCCGTGAAGACGTCCGGGTGCTCGCCGATGAAGTCAAAGAGGTGCCGGTGGCGGTCGGCCACTCGAAGTCTCCCGCCCTCGCAGACCTCGTGGCCGGTGAGCATGTACTCGGGGAGGAGATCGGCGTACAGCTCGAAGCGGAGCTTTTCGCGGTACTCGCGATACAGGTCGGTCTGCGGAAGCCAGCACAGAAGCGACGGCAGGATGCGCGCCCCGATGAGCCTGAAGGAAATCATCTGGAAGATGGTCTTGTGAAAGTCGTCCATGGTCTCGAACGGGAAACCCCATATGAAGAACGTGTCGACGCGAGGGAAGTGCTTCACGGCCTCGGCCACGACGCGCGTGGCGGTCGCGATGTCAAAGCCCTTGTTCGTCCGCTTGAGTACGGCGTCCGAGCCCGACTCGATGCCGTAGCGGATCTCGACGCACCCCGAAGACGACATGGCGCGCAGCACGTCGTCGTCGGTCAGGTTCACACGCGCGAACGCCTTCCACATCACCTTTTTCATCCCGCTTTTCCTGAGCAGGCGGCAGAACTCGACCACCCGCTCCTTGGAGTTCACGAAGAACTCGTCCTGGAACAGGAAGAGTTCGACCCCGTAGGCGTCGTGCAGGTGCGACATTTCGGAAACAATCGAGGCCGGGCTTCGGAAGTGCGGCGCGCGCCCCCACACGGGCGCGACGGAGCAGAAAGAGCAGAGGTAAGGGCACCCGCGCGAGGTCACCATGTTGTACCCGGCGTACTTGGGATACTCGATCTTGTCGTAGGCCGGGGAGAGGAGGCCGTCGAGGTCCGAGATCCGCGGCGGCAGCGGCGTCCGTACGATCGCGCCGTCTTTTCTGAAAAGCAGCCCCGGCACACCCGAGAGGTCTTTTTTGTTCTTGATTGCGCCAAGGAGGCGCGGGGCCGAGAGATCCCCTTCGCCGTACGCGATGAGGTCAATCCACGGGAAACGCTCAAGCAGCTTCTCCTCGACCCCGCACGGCCCGACGCCGCCCAGGACGATCGTCCGGTCCGGGTACTTTTCCTTGAGTGCCCGGGCCGCGAGGACGGTAAACGGCAGAAGGTTCGCCATGCACGAAAGACCGATGATCGGCGCCGGGTCGGCGCAGAACTCAAGGATGCTCTCGACCGAAAAAGGCTCGTCGGAGGCACAGAGCTGGTAGTCGCGGAAGTCGACCGAAAACCCCGCCTTCTCGAGCGCCGCCGCAAGATAAAGCGGCCCCAGCGTCACGTGCGGCTCGCGCTCGAGCCCGTCCTTGTAGCGGATGATGAGCATGTTGAGGTTGACGAGCGTGATGTCGGCGGTGGTCATTACTGCTCCTCTCCGGCGTCCGGGAGGATTCCGAAGGACTGCCCGCTGTCGACGTCGACCTCCACTTGGTCAGGCGAACCGCCGTCGAACTCCCCGCCATTGGCGGCGTCCAACTCCTCGGAGGCATCGGGCAGGATCCCGTGCGAGACGTCCATTTCGGTGTCGGCCGCGTCGGGGTCGTCGTCCGGAACGTCCGCGCGAACCCCGCCGGCGCCTACCGTGGCGCCTTTGGTGACGGTCTCGACTTCGTCCCCGCACTGAACGATCACCGATCCCGCGGCGAGCGATGCCGCGCACGCCGCGACCGAACGGATGAACTTTCGCCGGCCGTGCTTTTGAGGATCGATGTTCTCTACCATGACGAGCAGTTGCTCGTCCGGCACGCCACCCAGAATGGCGCGTTCGGATTCGTCGAGCTTGAGGATCGGATCGGCGAGCACGGCACTCCTGTTCCCAAAAAGGCGTCCTTTGAACGCCGTGTCCGTGGCTGCGAGGTACAAGACCTTTTCGATGCCGACGGGGACGGAAACCTTCCCGGCCTTCCGCACCGTCCCCCGCCCGCCGACGATGGTTTTGCCGGCGACTTCCTCGCCGAATTCAACGCCGACTTTTTTGTCTTCTTTCATGGTGCCGCCGCGCTCCTTTCACCCTTTCCTTGCCCGCCAACCCGTCACTTTGTGTCCTGCCGGTCCACGGCGGGCTCGGTACAAAACCTTTTCTATGCCGACGGGGATCTTCACCTGCGACCCTCCGGAGTCTCGGCCTCGACGTGTGCATGGTTGGCAGTCGTTTGGGCTTCGTGAAAAACCGCGCGAGTCGTCGCCGGTTCGGCCGTGTCTCTGGGAGCGCCGAGGGCGCGGGGACTCTTGAGCCCGGGGCAAGCCGTGCGCTGGCCACGGCGCACGGCGGCGCCCCGGGAACACGTGACCAAATGCGCAAAGCCCTGAAGGGGCGGGACGCGACGATCAATCCCACACGTATTTTTCGTCATACGGAACATTATATTTCTCCAGAAGCAACCGCAACTCCTCTTGAAACGACCGCCGCCGATGGTGTTCGTTTTGCCGCTGGATGTACCGGACCACCGTTTCCAACTGCGACTCCCCAATCGAAAACGCTCCATATCCCGTCTGCCACGCGAATGACGCCACGCCCTGCGTCTTCATCCATTTCGAAGAGCCTGTCTTGGTCTCTTCAACGACCTTGCTCACCGTGACGGTCCTGGCCAACGCGAAGAGGACATGCGCGTGGTCGGCGGTTCCGCCGGTCTGGATGGGAACGCAGCCGAGGTTGTGAAGGATCCCGGGGATGTAACCGTGAAGCCGCCCCTGAACATCGGGGGCGATCAGGGGCTGGCGGTTCTTGGTGCTGAAGATCAGGTGGACGAGGATTCTGGACAATGACTGGGGCATGCGTTTCCCTACGCGTAGCGCCCTTTCAGGGCTTGGATTGAAAAACGTCTCCGAACCTGGGGCGTTGCCCCAGGCTCAAGAGTCTTGCCCCCTTCCGGGCGACGGACATTCGGACATCCGAAGCGACACAACGCCCGAACTTCCGTGCGATCTCTTTCGCGGCGAGGTACAGGACCTTCTCTATGCCGACGGCGATCTTCACCTTTCTCCGTCCTTCTGCGCCACCGCTCGCCCGTCGACGATCATACACGTCGCGACTTCCTCGCCGGACATTACGTCGATCTTACTGTTGGCCATTGCATCCCTGCCTTTTCATCTCTTCTTTTTCCGGGACAGACTTTTGATCCGAGCTTCCAGGTGCCCGAGCATCTCAACTTCGCCGCGCCTCTCGGCGTCCTCACGCCGCAGGCTCTCGAACTTCGCGTACTCCTCGATTGTACGGCGTTGAGCCTCCTTGCGTGAAACCCTGCCCGCGTCGCCAAGAACACGACGCTCGTTGAACCTGAGGAACTCGTCGAGCTTCTCGCGCCAGTTCCGCATGAAAATTTGCTTGCGCCGTCTCGCCTGGTCCTCGGCATAGTCCAGGAACATTGTCACAATCCGGTTGAGCTCGGTGATTTCATCCTCGTGGAGGTAGTTCTTTGCCACGTGAATGTCGCCCCTTCGGACGACCGACCCCCTCCACGACGTTAAACCCATGTTGGGCCTTGATGAATCGGCCCGTCCGGCGATGATCTCCGGCGCTGTCATCCCGGTCACGGCGAAGTGAAGTTTGTTCTGGACGGTCTGGAAGAAGACGAGCGTTTCCTCGTCTTTCGGATCGTAGTCGGCCGCGAGCCCGAGAATCTCCCGCACCCGCAGATACATCCGGCGCTCGCTGGCACGGATGTCGCGGATGCGTTCAAGCATCTCGTCGAAGTAGTCCGGCACCCCGGGTCCCGGCGGGTTCTTGAGACGCCCGTCATCGAGCACGAAACCCTTGCGGAGGTACTCTTCAAGTTTTTCGGTCGCCCATTGGCGGAACTGCGTCCCGCGACGGGAACGCACGCGGTACCCGATCGCCAAGATCATGGGAAGGTTGAAATGCTCGATTCGCCTGCGGACCTGCCTGTTCCCCTCCTTCTGAACTGTCAAGTATTCCTTGACAGTTGCCTCCTTCGACAGCTCGCCCTCCCGATGGATGTTCTGGACGTGAAGATTGATGTTTTGCTTGGTCGTTTGAAACAGCTCGACGAGTTGCGCAAGCGAGAGCCACAGCGTCTGAGCGTCGAACCGGACGTCGAGCGCTGTCCGTCCGTCCTCGGTCCGGTAGAGAACCATCTCGGACCGCGGATGCTTGCCGGCGGTTTCCCCGACCAATTCAACATCCGTCTTTTTGTCCCTCACACCCAAACCTCCTGCTTCATTCCGATCGGGAGACGCTCGGCTCAGCGCCCCCGGGAAAACCCAAGGCAGATCGTCACGGTGGCTGATCGTAGATCCGGCTTGGGGAACCGCATGCGTTTCAGCTCCGAGAGTGCGCATTTTGCGACGACCGCATTTCCGATGGTCTCCTCCGACACCCTTGCTTCCGAGACTCGCCCGTCATTCCCGATAGTGAACCGGAGCTCGACGTATCCCTCGAAGGTCCCGTACTCCTTCATCTCGTTCTCGTAGCAGTCCTTGACCCGACCCACCCGGGCTTCCATGGTTTTCGTGACCTCGGCCGGATCGGTGTACCCCTCAACATCCGGAACACCCAGCTTCACAACCGCGACACTTGCTCCTCCTGTTCCTGCCGACCCATCCCCGCGTGCGCCCAAAACCGTGGCGCCGCCCAGGTCCGATGGATCCACCTCCACCTGTGTTCCCGCGTCGGCGCTGTGTCTCCTCCAAAACCTGAAAGGGACCGTCGCGGTCACCGTTCCCGACTCCGGTTTGGGAAATCTCCAGTGACGCATTCGGGAAAGAATGCAGTCGGCCACGGGAGGACTCCCCAGCGAGTCCGAAGTTGCCTCGGCCTTTTTTATCTTGCCGCTCTCGTCCACGACAAAACCGATCTTGATCTCGCCCTCAAGGTTCGGTGAACGCGTCAGCTCCTTCTCGTAGCAATCCAGAACCGAGCGGATTCTCGAGCGCACCACGCCAGTGATCTTGTCAGGCTCTATGCTTCCCACGACCGAACACGCGCCTAATGAGATTTTCCCCTCAATCCGGGGTTCGCGCTGTGGTCCATCCCCGCTTGTGCCCAAAACGGTGGCACCGCCCGGGTCTGACGGATCCACCGCCACCGCTTTTTCCGTCTCTGCGTCTTTCCCTCTTGAAAACCTGAGCGGGACAGTGATGCGGCCGCCCCGCTTGGTAGGTTGCGGGAACTTGGCCTTCTTCAGCCCGGCGAGGACGCATTCCGCGATTTCCGAATTGCCAAGCGTATCGTTGACGGTTGTTGAGTTCGTTACGGCCCCGTCGATACCGACTTCGAGATGCAGTTTGATCGCTCCCTCGAGTTCTAGCGAGCGTTTCAGCTCCCTTGTGTAGCAGTCGCAAAACGAAGGGATTTTCGACTTCAGGATGGTGATCACCCTCATCGCCTCGACGAATTCGACAATGAACGGCGGGTCGAGTGTGACCACCCCCTGAGATCCAACGCCCTTCATTTTTTTGCCGCTGTCCGAACACGTCACCGTCGTGCCATCCTCGGGCTTCGGCTGCCTGGCCATGATGCCCATGGTCCCAACGGCGCGCGCTTCGTGCAGTTGCACGTCTATGGAATTGTCCAGATCGGCCGCCTGACTCGGTGGTCGGGGTTGTTGCGAGGAATCAATGGCTGGTCGCGCTGAAACCACGGACGAACCGACCTTGGGCGTTTCGGAAACCCGACGGTTCCCTCCTCGGGAATCAGATGCCCCCGCTGTCGTTGCCGCGAGCGCCACGGCGCAGGCGGCGACTTTTTGCATGAAGCGCCGGCCGTGGGCGGCGGGGTCGATCTGGGCGATCATCGCTTGGAGCCGGTCGTCGGGGATGCACTTTAGGACCGCCGCCTCGTCGGGGAGCAGGTTCACGCCCGGGCGCGAGAGAGCCTCCGATCGATCAGCGAAGAGCGCCTCCCGGAACGCCTTATCCACCGCGGCGAGGTACAAAACCTTTTCTATGCCGACGGGGATCTTCACCTGCCTTCATCCTCCGGGAGGTCCGAACGCGTCCCGCGAACGGTGACCGAAGCGTCGGCGTTGCCCTCGACTGCCTCGAAATCCTCGCGGTCGGGAAGGTCTGGCTGCGTCCCTCCCGCATCCACCGTGTCATCTTCCTCACAGCTTAGTATCGCCCCCCCGACGACAACCGACGTGGCGGCCACGCAAGCCGCGACGGATTTCAGGAACCGCCGCCGGCCATCCGCCGCCGGGTCGATGTTTTCGATCATCAGGGAAAGCTGCTCGTCCGGTACGCCGCGAAGGATCGCCGCCTCATCCCGCCTCAGCTGAATCCCGGCGTCCGAAATCACGGCGTCGCGATCCGCACGCAGCCGCTCACGAAATGCCGGGTCAGTCGCCGCGAGGTACAGGACCTTTTCAATTCCGACGGGGACAGACACCTTCCCGCTCTTGGCCGCTGTCCCCCTCCCGCCGACGATCGTGCGCCCCGCGACCTCCTCGCCGAATTCGATGTCGGTTTTTTTGGCGCTCATTGGAAACACTTTCTTCGCCGGATCGACTCCGGGCAGTTTCACTTCTTCTTCGACGACTTCAACGTGAACGAAATCGTGGCAACGCCGCTGTCGGGTTTCGGGAACCTCCAGTCCTTCATTCGGGCAAGAAGGCATCTCGAAACCACGGCATTCCCATCGAGGTCTTTCGTGGCGTTTGCGGCAGTGACCCTGCCGTCTTGGTCAATCAGAAGGTCAATGGCGATCTCGCCGGCGAGATTTCGTGAACTCCAACGTTCTTCCAAGTAACAGTCCTTGATGGAGCGGATTCTTGAGCGGAGAACTTCGTCAACCTTGCCCGGATCGACATTGCCGGCGACCCCACTCGCTCCCAACGCGACATCGATAGATTCCCTGGGAATGTGGTCGAACGCGAAAGTCACCGTCACCGAGGCAGGCATCCTGTCCGGTTTTTCGAATTTTTCTCGGCCCAACCACGGCATGAGCTGTTTGGCCAGATGTTCTCCTCCCTGGGGAACCGTGACCGTGGAAACCTCGGTCACGGTGCCGTCTTCGTTCAGCGTCAGTCGGAACTTCGCCTCACCCCGCAAATCCTTGATGGTCCGCAATGCGTTTCGATAGCATGCGGCAAGAATCTCTCGGTGCCAGTCGATCTTCATCTGCGCCCCGTTCCGGGGCAGGCCCTCCGTTTCAAGAGCGGACGCGTACGCCCGGATTTCGATGTTCTTGTCGAAATGCAGAGCCTTGTTGACCGACAGACTGACGTGGATTTGGGCCGCCTTGCTCCGGGGCTTCGGGTAGCGTTTCTTCTTGAAAACATCGACCACGCACTTTGTGAGCGACGGCTCGCAGATGGAATCTTCTTCGACAAGAACTTCGACGGGCAGGCCGTTCTTTCTCATACGCACTGCAACATCTATTTTACCGAAAAGGTCTTTGTCTTTGAACAGCGGCGACTTCAGGCACTTGTTCAACTCGGTCTGGCATGAATCAACGACCGCCGAGAGTTGGCGCTGGTCTATTTCACCTTCTCCGGATTCGCCGTACACGTTCACTTCTATCCCATCAACACTTGGCCTGTCGGACCTGATCCCCCCGGTGCCCCAACTCCAACGCTGGTCTCCGAAATCCGCGGCCTCGACGAAACGAGCGGCGGCGTTTTCGGTTTCGCAGACCTTGGGCTTGTACGTCAGCACCGGCGCGGAACCAACGCTCAGACCAACGTCCTTTGTCGACGGAGAAGCCTGGCCTGGCTTGCACCCCGCCCCCGCCGTCGTGGCCGCCAGCGCCACGGCGCAGGCGGCGACTTTTTGCATGAAACGCCTGCCGTGGGCGGCGGGGTCGATCTGGGCGATCATCATCTCGAGGCGATCGTCGGGGATGCACTTTAGGACCGCGGTTTCATCGGGGAGCAGGTTCACCCCCGGGCGCGAGAGGGCTTCCGATCGATCGGCGAAGAGCGCCTCCCGGAACGCCGGGTCCACCGCGGCGAAGTACAAAACCTTCTCTATGCCGACGGGGATCTTCACCCTTGACCCTCCAAGTTCCGGCCCGGACGTTTGAGCTGACTGCATTGTAGCCGAATCACGCGGGCGGACACAACTTACATCGTTTCTACCCTCACCCTGACCCTCTCCCGCGCGCGGGAGAGGGACCGACCGGGAACGAACGAAGGCCGCCTGCCGCCACAATGACGTATTCCGAATGGCAGGGGGGGGGCGGTTGCCTACTTGACCTCGGTCCTGACCGAAATGTTCGGCGGGTTTGCGATGACTCGCTTGACGGCGCACTGGTCGGCGGCGCGGGCTACGGCGTCATGGTAGCGCTCGGGGAAATCCGGCGGCACCTCGACGGTGAGCGAAACGTCGAGAAGCTTGTGCGTGGCCGGGTCAAAGGTGTTCTTCTGTACGATGCGGATCCCCGCCGTCGGAATCTGCCGGCTTTCGCAGAAGCCCAAAACGAATATCCCGGCGCACGCGCCGAGCGAGGCCAAAAACGTCTGGAACGGCGTGGGCGCCGAACCGTCCCCGCCGTCCGACTTGAGTTGGTCGGTCTTTATGACGAGGTCGCCGAAACCCACGTCCACTCTCTTCCCGCCGGGGAACGTGACGATCATGTCCATGCCGAAACCTCCTTGCCGTCGCCGCGATCTTGCCCCACCGCGCCCGGAATGCAAGAGGATTCGGGAGGAAAACGCGAACAAAACCGCAGAGGGCGCAGAGAGCGCAGAGGAAAACACGGGTTTTTCAACCACAGAGGGCACGGAGATCACCGAGGGGAGCCGGAGCCTGGCGTCCGGAGATGGCAAACGGGAAGGCGAGCGCGGGTGGTAGAGCCGACTTTGCCGTTGCCCTGCCTCCGCTCTCTCTTTTTGCCTTGTCTTGCGGGAATGTGATATTTTCCCCGCGCATGCGGCGGCTTTTGACAACCGCTCTTTTGCTCGTCTGTGCGGCCGTGTTCGGTTGGGGACACGCGCATGCCCAGAGCAGGCCCTTCGAGATCAAAATTGAGGGGGACGTCTGGGACCCGGGGAAGAAAAAGGCCGAGGACCCCGACGAGATCGAGATGCCCGAGGAGGCGCAGGAGAAGCCCGACAGGCAACCGGCGAGGAAGAAGGTCCCCTCCGACGACGAGATCGACATCGTAACCCCGGAGGCGGGGGACGAGGAACCGGCCGCGAAGCCGAAAGCGGTCAAGGCGGCGCCCGAGGCCGAAAAGGCAAAAGACGCGGGCGCAAAGGACGCCGGGACCAAGGGGGCGGAGCGGGACGGCGGGACCAAGGAGGAACCCCAGGCGGCGCAGCCGGCGGTCGAGGCCGATCTCAAGGCCGAGATGCTCGTCAAACCGTCGGAGACGCTCGCCGACATCTACGCGCACTGGGAAAAGCGCCGCAAGGCGCTCGATGCGCGGGACTTCGCGGCCGCCGCGGCCGAGCTCAAGACCATCACCGGCATCCGCCTGGACATCGGGGCCCCCAACCTGTTCATGATGGCCGCCGCACTCGTCCAGGAATCCCGGTTCCATCTCAAGGCCAGGGATTGGGGCCTCGCGACGTCGCTTGCCAAGGCCGCCACCGACCTCGCCCCGGGCTGTCCCGCGGCGCACCTCAACATGGGGTGGGTGGTCTGGTCCCAGAACCGCTCGGACCTGGTCCCGGCGTTCAAGCACGTCGCCGAGGCAGGGCACGCCGCACTCGACGACCCGGTGACGTTCGTTGCGCTCGTTGCAAACGGCGCGTTGGTTTTGGCCGGCGGGCTGGCAATGGCTCTGGCGCTGTTCGTCGTGGTCCTGCTCCTCCGGTACGCCAGACTGATCGTCCACGACCTCTCGCACCTCTTCCCGCCCGGCGCGCCGCCGTTTTTCACCGGTGGAATCATGGGGCTGGCGCTTTTCCTCCCGGTCATCCTTGGTGCCGGGCTGATACCGACCATCTTCTTCTGGATCGCCGCGGCGTGGATATACGCCGCCAAGAGGGAACGGATGGTCGCCGGCGCGGCGCTTGTTGTGCTGGCGGGGATTCCGTTCCTGTATCCGTCGGCGGCGGTGCTCCTGGACCAGGGCGAAAGCGACGCCGCGGTGCTCTACAGGGCTTGGCGCGACGCCGACGCCCGCAAGGACGTCGAACAGGTGATCGCCGAGGCCAAAGGCGGGTCGCGCGACTACCTCAAGCTCATGGCGGGCGCGCTGTGGCTCAAGCGGGCCGGCGAGTACGCCGAGTCCGAGGCGCTCTACCAGAAGGTCCTCTCGGTGAGTCCCCGCGACGTGGCGGGCCACATAGACCTCGGGAACCTCTACCTGGTGCAGGACCGTTTCAACGAGGCGCTCGCCGCGTACAACAATGCGCTCTCGGCGGACCCCCAGAGCGCGCTGGCGCACTACAACCTCTCCAAGTTGTTCTTCAGGAAAGGCGATCTCGACAAGGGACACCGCGAGGACCAGGAGGCCAAAAGGCTCGACGCCCGCGCGGTCGAGGCCATCGGCGCGCACAACTCACCCTCCATCAACCGGTTTGTCGCCGACGCCGAGCCCGCAAGCTCCCTGCTCCTCGAGCGTTTCCTCGAGCGGGGGTCTCCGCGCCGCGTTCTCATCACCGGTCTCCTCGAGCGCTGGACTCTGGGCGATTTCAGGGCCGGCGACATCCCGTACATGGTCGCCGCCGCCGTCGCCGCCATCGTCGGGTTGGGTCTTGCGTGCAGGCGGTTCAGCCCCAGCGTGCGGTGCGGGAAGTGCGGCAGGCCGTCGTGCCTGCGCTGCACCCCCGAGGTGACCAGCCCCGAGACGTGCGGCCAGTGCTTCCACGTCTACGTCCGCAAGGACGTGCCCGACCCCCGGCTCCGGAACGTCAAGGAGTTCGAGGTCCGACGCCATGCGTCGGCCGCCGCGCTCACCACGCGCGCCGCGGCTCTTCTGCTGCCGGGGAGCGGGCAGGTCCTTCTGGGATCGACCGTCGCGGGGCTTTGCGTCATGGGGCTCTGCGCGGTCGCCGCGGTCTACCTGCTCACGCGGGGCGGTCCCGTGCCCGGCGGGTTTGCCGACCTGAACTCGGCCGCGACGTGGGTTCGGGGCGCGGCCGGCGCTGCGGCGCTTGGCGTCTACGGGCTGTCCGTGCGCGCGGTGTTTAGGCGGACGGGGTGAGGTTTCACTGATGGCCCTGAAAGGAACACTCCGCGACTTCTCGGCCGCCGACATCTTCCAGCTGATCGCCCAGCAGCAGAAGAACGGCGTCCTGGTCGTCTCCAACGCGAACACGGTCGTGCGCGTGTTTTTCTCGCGCGGGAGCCTCGTGCGCGCGGAGCTTGCCGAAAAGGACAAGGAGCGCGACATCCTCGGCCAGATGCTGGTCCGCGGCGAGGTCTGCAAGGAAAACGAGCTCGCCTTCGCCATGGACATCAGGCAGAAGACGCTCAAGCGCCTCGAGGACATCCTCATGGAGGAAGGGATCGTCTCGAAGGAAAACCTCCGCGAGTTCATCAAGCTTCGCAACATGGAGACCATCTCGCGCCTGTTCGGCTGGAAGGACGGCCTCTACGAGTTCGAGCAGACCGACGTCACCTACGACCCGTCGCTCGAAACGCCGGTCGGGGCCGAAGCCATCCTCATGGAGGCCTTCCGGATCGTGGACGAGTGGCCCTCGGTCCGCCAGGTCATCACGTCATACAACATGACGTTTGGCGTCATGGGGACCGGCGACCAGTTCGAGGCCATGGCCAGGGAAAAGGAGTTTGGCGGAAGCGAGCGAAAGGTCTTCCGGCTCCTCCTCGAGGACCCCGGGCGGGACGTACAGAAGATCATCGACCTCGCGCGCCTGGGCGAGTTCGAGTCGTGCAAGACGCTCTTCAACCTGGCACAGGCGGGACTGCTCGACCCGGTGCAGCCCAGGCGGCAGAAAAAACTCGGCGACATGAGTGGGGGGTCGCTCGCCGAGGAGAAGCGATTCAAGCCGGTCCGGGCAATCCTGGTTGCGCTTCTGGCGGTCACCTTCGTAGTCTCGACGCTGCTGTTTGGCCGAATCGCGTACGGCACGGCGGTCGACTTTTTGCGCGGCCGCAGCGAAGACAGCATCAAGCGCTGGGCGCTGGGCGAGGCGCTCTCGACCGCGCAAAAAAAGAAGATCGCCCGCGTGATCGAGGCGTGGAGGCTCACGCGCGGTTCTTACCCCCCTTCGCTCGAGACCCTTGCCGACGAGGGGCTGCTTTCGAAACGCGACATCCGATACCCGTGGGAGCTCCCGTACTCGTACAGGCCGACGGGGACCGGGTATGTGCTCCTTGATCCGCCGTACTGAAGAAGCCAAAAGCCAAAAGCCGAAACACCGGACCGGAGTCTCAAAGACGCAGGCAACCGGCGGGTGGGGACCGGGTTTCCTGGAACGCCACGCCGCTTCGTCGTCGGACGGAGCACCAGAGAGAACTTGGTGCGGTGTGGCGTGGAAGGGAATCCGGTCCCCACCCGCAAAACCACACCCGAAATTCCGGACGCCGAAGTTCCACGGCACGGTCAGTTGGCGCCGCCCTCTTTTGTGAGCGCCTCGACGAAACGCAACGCCAGACGGCGGTATATCGCCTCCTGTTCAAGCGTTCTCCCGACCGACATCTGCTTGTCGCGGTAGAGCAGGATGATTGCGCCCGTCTTGAGATCGATGACTCGGACGCGGAACGACAGCACGTGCATCGTGAGCAGGGCGGGGTCGTTGGGCATGTAGTACATGCTCGTGGTCACGGTGCCCAGGATGGCCGTGTCGGCGCCGGCGAGCTTCCCGGGCTGGAAGTTCGGGTTGTCTATGAACCCGTTCATCTGAAGGTTCATCTCATTTAAGATCCTCTGGAGCTGGTTGCGCTCGAGGACCTCAAGCCGGCGGGTCCTCAAGATCTCCTCTTCGAAGTGTTCCGCGAGTATGACGCCCAGCCCCTGGCCGCCCATGAACGTGGTCCCCTGGAGGGCGGTCCCCTCAAACGCCTTTATGGCCCCGCCCATATCCGACGGGAAGATGACCCTGAAATCGGGGACGATGACCTTTTTGATGCCCTTGAGGCGCGCGGGGTCGTGGATGTAGACGTCCTGCGCGTCCTCGTTGAAGCGGGCCGAGACCCGCGCGAGCCCCGACTCCTGGAAACGCGCCGTGCAGCCCTGCGAAAGGATGCAGGCCGCCACCGAAAGAGCGAACGCCGAGAAATGCTTCATGACGCCCTCCAAACCGTGTTCCGTGCCGAGTGTACACGAATGCAGAGATCGATCAAGAACGAAGGACCCCAGAACGAAGGACCCCTAGCCCCTTCCGGGCCACGCGGCGCCGGCGGCCGCCGCAATCGAGCGCGCGAGCGGCTCGCGCACCGTGATCGTCACGCCGGGGGCGCGGGCGAAAGAGAGCGTGCGCCCCGAAAACAACAGACCGCGGTACGCGACGGCGGTGATGTCGCGCCACGGGATGAGAAGGGGCGGGTGCCCGGCCTTGAACAGAAAAAAGACCGACAGGTGCAGCCCGGCGTCGTCGGCGCCGACGGTGAGTATCCCGTTGTAGTTGGTGCCCCACCGGAACCTTGCGCTCTGAAACTTCCAGAGGTTTCGCGGTGGCGGGAATGACGGGGGCAGCGTCGAGCGGTAGACCTGTGCGAGCGCCCGCCAACCCCCGAGAACCGACAGCACGACGCAGACAAAGATCCAGATTGCCGGCCCGAACACCAGAAACGCGGCGACGGGGATCAGAAAGACCAGGTGGCTCGGGGTTTCCATGCTGGCCGATTCTACAACATTTCGGTATGATCCGTCTGCTTTCAGGAGGTGGTTGGCACTTTGTATCAGCCCGGGTATCGAGCCGCACGAACGCGACCCCGGCACCACGCAATCTACCCGGAGGTGACAGATGAAGCCGGCAGTTCTTTCAATGCTGATGAAGCGGCGGTCGATTCGGAAGTTCTCGGGAAAGACCCTTTCGAAGGCGCAGGTGAGGACGCTCCTTGAAGCCGCCATGTGCGCGCCGTCGGCCAACAACAAACAGCCGTGGCGGTTCATCGTGGTCACGGACCCGGAGCTCATCCGAGAGGTCTGCCTTGCCCACCCGCACGCGAAGTTCGGCGTGGATGCGGGGGCGGTGTTCGTTGTGTTCGGCGGGCGCGAGGGGAACAACCACCTTTTCTCGGACCTCGGCGCCGCGACCCAAAACCTTCTGCTTTGCGCGGCCAACATCGGCCTCGGGGCGACGTGGTGCGGGATGAACGAAGAGCGCCAGAAGCTCGTCAACCCTCTCGTCGGTCTTCCCGACAGATACTGGTGCTACGCGGTCATTCCCGTCGGCGTCCCCGCCGAAAAAAAGCCGCCGCGCACGCAGTACGACGAGACCAAGGTCTTCTATGATCGCTTCAAGGAGCGGCCCGGCCCGGGCGCTCGCCCGTAGCGGTCCCCCGGGAAAAAAACGGGGCCCGGAAAAACCGGGCCCCGCGATGCTACCGCCTTCTCACCGAAGTCACGGCGAAGGGCAAGCCTGGTAGCTCGGAACGAGCATTCCGACGAGATCCCTGCGCCAGAAGTGCGTGGTGTTGCCTCCGGGCAGCTTGTCGCTGTTGATGACGATGGTCGGCTGCCACTCGATGTCCACCGTAGTGACAATCGCGACGTCATTGGCCGCCGTGTCGGGATACCCCTCGCCGTAGATATCCTTCGCTGTAAGCACCTTGTGGTCCGCGCGCACGAGCACGATGTCGAGCAGGTAGTCGATCAGCTCCTGTGAACGCCCATGCATGTAGTCCCGTCCGCTCGGCGCCACGTCCCACCAGTTCTTCGGCGACATCACGAAGAATCCGACGTCCGGGAAGACCCGGATGCTGTCGCGCAACTCCTCGTGGTAGTAGATCTGCGGCAGCGGCCGCGCCTGCGGCCAGTCGAGCCGGTAGTCCTTGCGGTCGTATGCGCCCACGTAGATCGTGACCAGCTTGCGCGCGGCCTCGCCCGCCCGTTGGAGGACGTTCTTCCCGGAAGGGTCCTCGGCCGGCGTGAGTTTGGACCAGTCTATCGCGTCCTTGTTGCCGTTAAGCACCGACTGAAGGAGATCGCCGGTAAGCGGGATCAACGGCTCCCAGCGCATCGTCGGGAAGTAGATGTTGTCCAGGATGATCGGGGGCGGGAGGCACATGTTCAGCTCAGGCACCGCCCTGATCTCGGCAAGCGTGTCGCTGCCCGCGAGGCTGGCCGGCGCATCCACCGTGAAGTTGTCGCCGAGCACGAACTGGTATTTCGCGTTCTCGACGTACTCAACCTTGTTCAATCCCGGTTTGCTGCTCGCCGCGTAGAAACGCTTCGAGGTCGGAATGGTCTTGCCCGGTATCTGCGGCGTGACTGCGGCCTGGATGTCGTTGATGCCGTCGGTCGGCTCGAGCTCGGCGGATTTCGTGCCGCTGCCGTCGTTCCACTTCACCGTCACATAGGGTGTGTTCGCGGTGCCCCGCGGCAGATCCACGAAGGCAAATGCGAAATCGCGGTACACATCGGTACCCAGAAGCGCCGCCTTCTGCTTGGCGATCCCGCGGAGCGTCTCTCCGATCGCCTTGAGGTCGGCCTGATCGATGTTAAGGTGGTCGCCGGGGGTGCCTCCGGGGAGAGGCAGGAGCTGCTCCCACCCGCTCGGCAGGTCGTCTATCAGGCCCGTCAGGTTGGCGGTAGGATCGGCCAAACCTCCCTTGGTCGGGTCGAACTTGTCGCAGAGCGCCGTGAGGGCGTCGCAGACATCCTGCGTCTCCTCCAGGCATGACGGATCGGCGATGGTCTGGCACAGGGTCGAAAACGGCTTGAGCTTCTCGCAGCCGCTGACGTATGCCTTGCACGCGTCGATGAAGTCCTGATAGTCGGGGAGGTTGACCTTCATCCGCCCGACCACGAAGAAGAACTGTTTCCCGCCGAGCCCCTTGGACACACTCGTATTCCCGAAGAACTGGCCCGGCTTCAAGTTCCAGTCCGCCGTCTTGTCGTCCGGGAGGGCTTTGTAGCATGAATTGGTGTCCGTGCACGCGTCCGGCTGGACCTTCTTGAGCGAGAGCGTGACCTCACGCGTCGTGGCGTCGAGCGCCGGCGCCGCCTTGGGCGCGGGGCTCCAGAAATCGGTCGTTCCGTCATGGCTCACCGGGTCGGCCATCACACTCGCCAGGTCTCGGCCGTACGCCTCCGTGATCGGCAGGAAGTTGCCGTTCTGGTCCTTCCAGTCGATGTCGGTGCCTTTGGTCTGGACCGTGAACGTCCCGTCCTGGTTGTGCACGAGAATGTCGTCGAAGTAACTGACCTCCTGGGCGAACTCGTCGGTGTAGACGCTGCAGACCTGGCCGAGTTCCGAGACCTTCCCCCATGTGTCGAGCGTCTGCCACAGCACCTTGGGATTCGGGTTTTGGGGGTTGCCGTCCCATATCGCGGCGGGTGGAAGCGGGTGATCGAGGCACCGCTCGCGTGCGATCCCGCTGGTCACCGCATCATACGCGCCCTTGAGATACGAGCTCGAGTAGCAGTACCGTGCCCCGGCGTTGTCGGGCACGTCATAGGCGAGCGTAACTACGAGCTTGTCCTGCTCGACCGTCCCCGATACGGATTTCGCCCCGAAGAGCTTCTGGATGTTGTAGTCCCCGTCGGTGTTCTCGATGTCGAACGCCGTTTTCCCCGGGTTGGTGAACTTCAGCTCCCCGCACCCGGCGAGCGGTTTCGTCCTGTAGCCCGGGTTTCCCGCCACGAAGGTCACGGCGCAATTCCCGCGCACCTGCATCAACATCGAGAAATCCTGGACCTGCGCCCCTTCGGCGGCGGCGGCGGCGGAACACATGTCGTGAGGAAGCCCGGGACTCACCGGCCCCGTTGTGACGATCTTCGCATCCTTGTCCCTGAACACCAGCCCGGGCTCGCCTGCCGACGTGCTGTAGTACCCCTTGAGCGCGGCGCAGTCTCCGGAGTCGTCCGGAACGAGACACTTGTAGAGACGGCCGGTGTCAGGCAGGCACATCGCCTCGATCCCCTTGAGATCCGTCAGGCCGTTCTCCGGGTTCGACGGACTTACGATCCGTTCTTTCCCGTCAACGAGGTAGGCGAGCTCGTACAGCCGGCCCTGGCCGTCCTGTTCAGCGTAGGTCAGGGCGGCAAACTCATTGTCGGTCTTGAAGTATCTGCCGGCTATCCGCAAGGACCCGCTCAGCGGGCACGTGGTCTTCCCTTCGAGCGGGAACGGGTACTCGAGCGTCGAGGCCTCTCCGTCGGCGGTGCTGATCGTGACCGACCGGCTCGTCTGGTCGCACGCCGTCGCCCCCCGCTTGAAACGGATGTCCACGTCGGACAGACGGATCCTGTTCCTGACCAGATCGATGTTGACCCTTAGGGCCGCGCAGATCGTCGTGTCGTACACGATGTCGGTTCCGTCGATCTCCTTGCCAAGCGTGACCGTGAGGGCGCACGTCCCCTCTGGGTCGGATTCGACGTCGTAGACGCTGGGCGCGACCTTGCTGATCTTGATGCACCCATTGAAGACCGGCGCCCGGTTTCGTTTCCCTCGCTTGTGGTCGACGAACTGGATCCTCGTGTACTTGTTTGCGAGCTTGCCCACCCTTGTGATCTCGATGCTCCCAATGGCGAACACGCCGTTCTGGCCCACGCACCCGGGTTCCTCCGTCTCATTCCCGTTGTCGTCCTTGCCGATGGTGACGTACTTGAGCGTGATCTTCGGGTCGAGCCCGAGATCTCTCTTCGTGACCGGGCATTCTGGCAGTCCGGGCGCCGGGCGCGGGGGCGGGTTGAGGGTTTCAATCTCTTCAAGCTGCGCCGCGGCCTCGCCGAACGCCGCCGCGAAGTTCACCATCATGAGCGCCATTCCGTCTATTTCCGTTGCGTCAAGCGCGCCATTGAGCTCGTCGATCGTCGGAGTCCAGCCCGCATCCTCTCCCCCGTCCTCCCCGGCGTCCGGCACGCCTGTGTCCGGCACACCCGTATCGGGCACACCCGTGTCGGGCATCCCAGTATCCGGTGCACCGCCGGTGTCGGGCACGCCGGCCGCATCGGGCACGCCGCCCGTGTCCGGGACGCCTCCACCTCCGGTATCGGAAGCCGCCTCCTCGTCGTCGCCGCACGCTCCGGCAAGCGCGCACAAAAGCGCCATCACCGGCCACGCCATCAACAGGTTTTTCGATCCGGTCCGTTTCATCGTCGCCCTCCTTCTTTGACTGTTTCCACGCCCATTCCTGCCGAACTCTTCCGGAACCACCGACTACTCCCCCCCCGTCTCCACTACTTGCACAAACCGTTCGATCCAAAGAGGTCTTTTAGCGCCGCCGCGGCGCCCGCCGCAAACGAATCGTCTGGTATCACCGGGAGGTCGTTTTTGGTCACATACTCCTTGATGGCCTTCCGGACCAAGTCCTTTTCGTTGAGTTTCTCGGCTGCAGAAAGGATCGGGTCGCGGTCGGCCCGAAGGGGCGTCAGCGGCCGCAAATCTATCGGCCCCAGCCCGTCGCTCTGCCCTATGTCGAAGTCGAGCACCAGCCGCCCATCAAAGGTCTTGGGGCCAAGGTCCACGTCAAACTTGTGCCCGTTTCCGTTGACCACGGCCTTGTAGACGATCTTGAGCGCCACGGTGAACTTGCCGTCAAGGAAGAGCTTCCCGTGCTCGGGGCAGCGGCCCGTGGACGGGCGGCCGAAGATCCCGGGGTCGCTCTTGGACTCGCCCTTGCGTCCCCCGAGGCCCAACTCCAACGCGTTGCCGCCCTTGTCGTCCTTGACCGACCCTTCGGCCCTGTAGGAAAACGACGAGAACGGTTGATCGACGACGCCCAGGTCGCCTCGGATGAACACGTGACGGGTCACTGTGCGGACCGGCCCCTGGCGCGTCAACTTGATGGCCACCAGCCCGGTCTGGAGCCCCTTGTCGTCGCTCGAACCGAGGTCGAATAGGCCGGCGCCCTTACGCTGCAGCACCGCAAAGCCATCAATGTCCACGCCCCTGAACACGAAGTCGTCCTCAAAGACCACCAGCCAGTTCCCGCCAACGAGCCTTCGAACGACGACGGCCCCCGCGGAGCCCTGGGACGAGCACCCGTTGTAGTCCACGGTCATCTCGAGACCGTCAAGCGTCCGCTGGCGGCAATCGTCGGGCGCGGGCAGCGGCGGCGGGTTCGCCTCCATCGCCGCCAGAAGCTCGTCGGAGTCCGTTGCATCGGCGGCCGCCGCCGACACCGCGATCGCCTCGACCCCGTCCACTTCCTCGCCCCACGAATCGGTCGCGACGGAATCCACGGACCCCTCGCTCACCACGTACTCCTGGGTGGCGTCGCCGCCGCTGCCGGCGTCGTCCATGCCGCCCCCGCCCGCGTCACCCGCACCGCCGTCCGCCGCGGCGCTCCCGTCCATCGCCGCGTCCTCGGACGGTTCATCCCCTCCGCATGCGCCGAGACCGGCCCCCAGCAAAACCAGCAGCAACGCGGCGGCCGTCCACGCCGCCGCCCCTCCGATCACGCGCGCTCTGTTCATGACGCTCCTCCTTATCCGCGGCCTCGCCGCGAAAACGCGCTACGGTTTCAACGTGTTCGCCACGATGTCCACAAGCACGCCGAACCAGACCATCGGGTCGTCCGACTGATCCACGGACGGCGCCATCAATTTGAGCACCGGCAGCGCGCCGAGGATGAGGAACAGGCCCGACGCGAAGATGGCGACCGTGCGGTCGGCGTCGACCTGCCGCGCAACGCCGGCCGCCATCGCCTCCTTGAGCCGCTCCACCATCAGGCGGAAATTCGATCCGACCCACTCGGGGTGGCGCGCCTTGAGGATTTCCAGGTACTTGGCGCCGTCGAGGCACTCACGCAGCAGCAGGCGCGAAAGCACCGGCCGTTCGCGCATCATCTCGAATGCCGAGAGCATGCCCGGTCCGAAAGAGCTCATGAAGTCGCCTTGTTCCTTGAGTCTCTCGCCGAGACCCATGATGAACGATTTCAGGGCGCTTTCGAGGACCGCCGAGTAGAGTTCCTCCTTGTCGTCGAAATAGTAGTACAGCAGGCTGGGCGCGACACCGGCGCGTTTCGAGATCGCCTCGATCCGCGCGCCGTCGAGGCCGCGGTCGGCAAACTCTTCGATCCCGGCCTCGAGGATCTTTTCGAGTTGCGACTCGCCCGGCTCGACTGGTCTAAACTTCTTCATCGCGTCTCCGTCTTTTTTCATCCCGCCCCGAGGGCCTTCTATCAGGTACTGAACCATTTTTCAACTTCATCGTATGAATTTTCAGTCAACGTGTATGTGACCGCCCTCACACATTTTTTTCAACATTGGCTTCTGCGGTTTTTCTAGAACTTGCCCCAATCGGACGGGGTGGCCCCCATCTCAAGCCTGAGTCTGGCACCGCTTGCGACGGCGGTGTGTGAAAACCACGGCCGGTCCAAGGCCGCGCCGTCAAGCGTTGCTTCCTGGACGTATTTGCCGTTCCGCGACGCCCCAGGGGCCTCGATGACGAACGTGCCGCCCTTGAGGTTGAGCGTCACTTTGGTGAACACGGGGCTCCCGACAACATAGATGTCGCGGGCCGGGACGGGGTAAAACCCCATCATCGCGAACATCAGCCAAGCCGACATCGTCCCGCCGTCGTCGTTTCCGGGGATCCCGTCCGGGTCGGCGCCGTACCACGATCGCATGACCCAGCGCGCCCACTCGGCCGTGAGGTCGGGGCGCCCGGCCTCGGCGTAGACGTACGCCGTGTGAATGTCGATCTCGTTGCCCTGCCAGTAGTATTTCGGGAAGAGCGGGGATCCCTTTTCGTCCGGGTAGGCGGCCTTCGAGAGCGCGAAGAGACGGTCGAGCTCGGCGACCAGCGCGGCGGGACCGCCGAAGAGCGCGGCCAGGCCCGGGACATCGTGGGGAACGAAGAACCGGTACTGCCACGCGTTCCCCTCGACGTAATAGTCCTTCCATCCTGTCTCTGAGAAATCCTCGACCCAGGTACCGTCGGCGTTCCTCCCCCTGAAAAACTTTGACTCGGGGTGGAACACGTTTTTGTAGTTTCCCGCGCGTTGCGTGAACCGCTCCTGGTCGGCGGTCTTGCCGAGCGCCGCCGCGAGCTGCGCGATCGCAAAGTCGTTGTAGGCGTACTCCTGCGTTTCCGAAACCGACCCGCTGTCGTGGTCGGCCGCGACGTACCCGAGGGCGAGGTAATCCTCGATCCCCCCGCGCCCGCCGTAGGTCGTCCCCGGCGGCATCGGACCGTCGGCGGGCGGGAGCATCCCCTCCCACGCCGTATCGACGTCGAAGTCGGTGACGCCCTTGACAAACGCGTCGGCGATGACGATGGAGAAAGAGTCCCCCACCATCGACCCCGACTCGCCCGTCCCCATGGGCCAGCGCGGAAACGCCCCGCCCTGCTCGTACATCTTGATGAGCGAGACGATCATCTCGCGCGTCCGGTCGGGGGCGATGAGCGTGAGCAACGGGTGAAGGGTCCGGTAGGTGTCCCAGAGCGAGAAGTCGGTGTAGTACGTGAAATCCGGCGCGTCGTGGACCTGGCCATCGAAGCCCAGGTATTTGCCGTTGGCGTCGCCGAAGACAGTCGGCAGCTGGAAGACGTGATAGAGCGCGGTATAGAACATCGTCCGCTCGGCCGCGGTCCCCCCCTCGACGCGCGCGACCGAGAGCTCCGCCTCCCACGCTGCGTCGGCGGCGGCGCGGACGGCGTCGAAGTCGAACGAGGGGATCTCGACCTCCAGGTTGGCCTTCGCCTGCTCCGCGCTGATGTACGACATGCCCACGCGTGCCATGATGGGCGCCCCGTCCGACGGCCCGAAGCCCACGAACGCGCCGATCGCATCGCCCGCAGCCTGGGCCGTCCCCGGGACATAGCCGGTTTCGGTCCACGTCCCGTACGCAAAAATTGGCGCGCTGAAGACGGCGTGGAAATAGACTCTGAGGCCTCCGTAGCCGCCCGAAAACGATCCCTTCCCGAGTACGTCCCCGCTCACGCTCCCGGACGCGGTGTCGATCGTGATGTGTTCGTCGAATGCCTGCGTGTTTGAGCTTGCCATGTGGTCGAGGTCGATGAGCACGAAACGTTCGGAGCCGGACGCGAAGGTGTAGCGGTGAAGCGCCGCATGTGTGGTGGCCGTCAGCTCCGCCGTGACATCGCGGTCGGGGAGCTTCACCGAGTAGTACCCGGGCACGGCGAGCTCGGTCGCGTGGTCGAGCGGCGCGCGGTACTCCGAGGGACGCGTCATCTTTTCGTCCATGGCGACCATGGGCATGAAAAGGACGTTCCCCAGGTCCGCGGTGCCGACCCCGGGCAGGTGGTTGTGCGAAAACCCCAGGACGTAAGGGTCGTAGTAATAATATCCCGCGCAGTGATAGAACTCGACGGCACCGGTCCTCTCGGTCGTGTCGGGGCTCACCTTGACCATCCCGAACGGCATCGTCGCCCCGGGGATCAACTGTCCCACTCCGAACCCGACACCACCGGTGCCGATGAACGGATCGACGTACGAGGTGAGCTTCTCCAACTGCCCCGCGTCCGTCCCCGCGTCGGGCACGCCCGCGTCGGTTATTCCCGAATCAGGCGCGCCCGTGTCAACGATCGCCACGTCACCCAATCCGGCATCGGGCGTTGTTTCTCGGCCATCGCCGCACGCGGCGAAGAGCGCGGAAACGCAGCAGAACAGAAGAGCGATTTCAAGATACTTGCCACAACGTGCGCTCATCGAGTTTCCTCCCTCCGAGCATCATGGAACTTTCGGGTCGACTTTGATCCGGCATCTTTTGATCCTTACACCCACTGAATCAGGCTCGAAAACGAAGCCCAAGGGGATCCTTCGTTACGATACCTGCTTCCCTCTCCTCTGCATCGAGTTCAGAAATGAGCTTCCCTGCAAACAACCGTTTGAAACGACAGTTTCCCATTCCAATCCGTTCATCGAACGGGCCACGGCCGAACTCCGATGGCAAACGCTTTTGGGCGTATGGATTCTCATATATCAAAAGGCGTCGGCGATGAAGGGAAAGGTCCTCTCGTGTACCTCGGCTCGCTTCGAACGCTTCGAGAAGCTCTTCCGGTCGTTTCTTCTTTCCATTTTTCCGCTCCTCGATGAATCGTTTCACATCGAAACGCCGCGAGCCAAGTGGAAATTCTTCGAGGATGGCGATGGCGCCAATCCTAGTGTTTTGGACCTCGATGTTTCTCCCGCCACTGTGCCGTATCAGCTTCCCGCCTTTCAGAAACGCCGGACGACCCTCCGAGAGCCTCTTGTTCTTTACGTCCAGATCAAAAGTCCAGCCCAGATCGCCAAACATCGCCCCAATCACGGCAATCTCATCCAGATACACCGGTGCCCCGTGCGGATTGGCGATGACGACCACGCATACCTGTCCCTGAAGTCCTTTGAACTGCCTTGAAGCGTCATTGATCTTCTCTCTAAGTGGGCGGTACACATCCAGGTAGGGGTTCTCGGTTCGCAACGGAGTTGCGAATTCCTTAACCTCAAAGTACGCTGGTTGTCCGTTCACCGTGGCACGATAGTCAGGTCGTTTTTGGGTGCCATTTGGCTGAGGTTCGAAATCGAACTCCGAATACCCATTCTCAGCCAAGTAGGCTTCAAAGAGCTGTTCCGAGACCATTTTGCCGCCCGTTAGCTGTGTTTTTTGAGATTCGTTCACCAAGGACCTTTCATCCGAATGCCGTTGGATGTTTTGGATGTGGGCTGCCGAATATCGATTCGCATTCAGAGAGTTCTCAAAAGTAACGGGTCTTCTCTTTTGTGACAATGGCCTCAATCTCCGACTGCAGCGGCGAGTATTTGGCCGAGACGAGGATGCTGTATCGGAGCCAGCGATCTTCGCCCGGGCCCCAGACCCGAAACGAAACAGTTTGCTTGCCGGCAGACCATTCGATGTTTTCTATCAGTGGGCCTTGCAGTTTCCTGCGAATACAAAGAATCTCGTCAATTTCAGAATTCAGGTCCTTTGTGTCGCAATCCGAGTCGGCCGCGTGAACCTTTTTGGCGGAGCCCCGGTGTTCCAAAACGTGATTGAAGTGCGTTCCGGATTTCGGGTACCTTGTCGATGTCGGAAACTCGAAAATCTAGCGAGTACGCGTAGAGCAGGCGATCGAAAAACACATAGGTGACGTCAATAGGAACTCCGAACAACTGGTGTGTGCCCCGCTGCGCAGCAGCTGTGAATCTCTTCTTTCGGGCGAGATCGGGCACCAATTGTGGAAGGTCTTCCTGAACAGCCAGCGGTGATCGTGTCGCTCGTTCAACTTCGTTTGGGGACATCATCCATGTCGTGTCAAGAAATGCTTTGTCGTTGGAACCTGTGGCCCACAAAAGGTAATTACCCGACTTCAGAAGCTTCACTGCAATCCCGGCCCCGACAAGAACCAACAAGCCAGCGACGACAAGACTGACACGGAGAGCGATACGCCTGACTTCAGCTTTCACGAGTTTCCTCCCCTTTTCCGATGGTTGTGTGCTGTGACGCGAATCCAGCGGTCGCCGGAAGCAACAGTCTCCCCTGGCGGCTGGTAGAATCACCGCTGCCTCCGCTCGAACGTGTCACTTGAGCACCTGCCAATGCCCGCCTTTGTCTGGGCCGACACGACGGATAAGACCTTTCTCCTGCATCTTCTTGAGTTGGCACTTCACGCCGCTTTCAGTAAGCCCGATTGCCTGCGCCAACTGTTGACGAGTAATGTCGGGTTGCCGGGCAACCAGGGCCGCGATCGTCTGGACAGTTTTCTGGGCAGTCTTCACCTCGGGCCCCTCTGCCTCGGCCGGGTGGTCCTTCATAAATAGCGAACTCGGGCGATCGGTGGAAGGTCGGACGGAAGAATTCGTCGGCGGAAAAGGTCGGCTCGCCCAACCCCGCCGCTGTCATGGCGGCCTTCATCTTGACTTGCCCGTCACCCGCCTTGCCGTCTCGGATGCCTTTAAAAGCACCCGCAGGGCGTCGTTGACGGCCGCCGAAGTGCGGAAAGCCCGTGCCACATCGGGATCGAGCACCACCACGTTGGCGCCTTCTTTGAATAGGCGACGATAATACTTTCCGCGCACGGCATTGGAATAGTCGAACTCGTACTCCGCGCGGAGGTCGTCCCGCTCGGCGATCTGCCTAGCTTTCTTCATGACGCTTCCTTTCTCGAACAGTGGCTCGACGCGCGCTGCTCAGGCGAATCACTTCTCCGCGCTCCGTATGAGACACAACAAGCAAACGGTTTTTCGATGAGTACCCCAGTGTGACGAACCTCTGTTCTCCTCCAGAATGATCAGGATCCTCGAACGTCGCCGCAAGCGCGTCAAAAAAAACCGCCACCGCTTCGTCGAAGGACACTCCGTGCTTCAACTCGTTCGTCAGGGCCTTTTTTCTGTCCCACTCGAACTGCAAGTGGAAATCTCCAGTTTCCTCACGATAGGCTACAGACTGCGTTCCCGCCTGTCAACGTCTCCGGGCGAGGACCGGCGACCGATTGCGGGAGGGAGCGGAACCAGGTCGCGTCCCCTACCTTCTCCCTTGCGCCGGGAGGCACAGGTGGCGGCTGTCGGAATCCTCGCACAGGTAGCAGCGGGCGCACGCGGCGCCCTCTTCCGGACAGAAATTGCAGATGCCCTCTTCGAGCTCGCAGTCGGCGTAGCACGCCTTTCCTTCTCCGAGAGGATCGGCGCAGAGATACCCTTGCGGGCAGTCGAGATCGGCGTCGCACGGCGGCGCGTGAACCGCGGTGATCCCCACCGTGGACGTGCTCGAGATCGAGTCGCCGTTGCGGTCGGTGACTCTAAGCGTCACGTCGTACGGCCGGTCGCCGGCAAATGTCCCCGACAGTTTCAGGCCCGCGAAGTCACCGTCGGTCTTCACGAACGTCTCGTCCCCGATCTCCCACGCGTACTTCAGCGGAAACAGGCACAGCCTCGGGACCTCCTGCGTGACCGGGTCCGGCGGGGCGCCCGTGCCGGTGCACAAGCGGCCCGACGGACAGTCGGAATCGGACGAACAGGCGAGCGCTTTCCCCGGCGGGTCGTCCACGGGGTCGCTGGAGAGCGTGGCATCCATTGTCACGACTGTCAGATGATTGTCGCCCGCGCAGACGTATTTTGGAGACACCGAGAAACGCGCCACGGGCTGGTGGCCGCCTTCGGTGCCGCAGGTCGCGAGCAGGGGTCCAAACGCGGCCGCCAAAAGCGCGAAAACGAGATCGATGCCGGTTCTCACGCAGACTTAATACCCGAACTCGGCCCGCCCGGCAAGACCGGCCAAAAACCCGCCCCCCCCAAGGGCGGCGGATTGTCGATCCATCGTTCTAGTGGAACTTAGGGGACGTTGGTGCAGAGCGTGCTTGACTGGGGTAGTGGGGTTGGGGCAGACGAGAAACATGCCGCGGGGACCGAGATCTGTTCGGCCCGATTCCGTACCCACCACCGTTGCCCTTCCCAGGTACGAGCATGCGTGCGGCGGCGGCCACCGACGAGGTGGCCAATCCACCGACGAGCGGCATTTGCCGAACAGAACCGGAGTTGCCTTCCTTCGAACGTAGTGTATACTATGAAGTGTGCTCTTGAAGGAGGCGGGCCTTGAAAGCAACCGCGAAGGATCTCAGGGTCAGGGGGAGGGAATTACTGGACGCCGTCGATCGCGGCGAGAGGGTGACCATCACGTTCCGAGGCAGGCCTCGCGCGATACTGGTCCCGCTGGACGCCCCCCGACGTCGTGATCTGGAGAGCGATCCCGCCTTCGGCCTGTGGCGGGACCACACCGGTGTCGTCGATGTCGAAGCCTACGTCGACCGCGTGCGGCGGAGTCGGACGTGACGCTGGTCGATACCGACGTGTTCATCTGGTACCTGCGGGGAAACCATTCCGCTGCGCAGGCGCTCACGCATGCCGGCGAGTTTTCGACCTCCGCGGTCACCTACATGGAACTCGTTCAAGGCATGAGAAGCAAGGATGAACTCCGCGTGCTTCGCTCGACGCTTCACAGATGGGGTTCACGCGTTGTGCCCATCGACGAGGCCGTCTGCGCCAAGGCGGTCTTTTACTGTGAAGAGCACTTTCACTCGGGCGGACTTCGCCTGGCGGATGCGCTGGTAGCGGCGACGGCAGTGGTCCACGACGCAACGCTGCTGACCGCCAACGCCCGTCACTACAAGATGATTTCAGATCTCGTCATCAAGAAATTCTCCCCGCCGCAAACGTGAACGGGCAGTCGTCTTTCGTCGATGTCTTGGAGCCGACGGCATTCGATGGGGGACTTAGCGGACGGTGGTGTGGCCCCACCGCACGCGACCAGACGATCCTGTTGATCCTGTGCAGGCTATCCGACGGCGGCGCGGGGGAGGTCGAAGCTGAAAATGCCGACTGAACAAGTGTTTGCCGGACGAACCCCCGTTGGTCGACCTCGGCGGCCGGGCCTTCCGGCGTCATCAGACCGTCGATTTCGGATCCGAACCCCGTTCCATGCAACGCTCCCGTGGCTGCGCCGCTTGTTGATTCGGGCCGGGGCGCGTGGTACCGTTTGGCAGTTGCGTCGGCGGAGGGACAAGACACAAGGCCAGGGAGGGAGGCGGCACCCCGTGTCAAACGCCGGATCTCGAATCCTTGATGTCCGTCTTCTCGTTCCGTTCGTTCTGGCATTGGCCCTTGCCTGCAACGGCGCGGAAACGGGGGCGGACGACGCGGGCGTTCCGGATACGGGGGGCGGCACGAGGGACGCGGGGGGGCCGGAGGACCGAGGGACGAGGGACGAGGGGACGACGGACGATGCCGGGCGCGACGACGCGGGCGGGGATGCGGGCGCACAGGACTCCGGGCCGGACGACACAGGCGCGCACGACGCCGGCGGTACATCCGACGCGGGTGACACGGGGACGGGGAGCGACGCGGGGACCCAAAACGATGCGGCACAACCGGCGGACGCGGGGGCCGATTCCGGGTTGGACGCAGGTCATGACGCCGGCCCCGCGGCGGACGCCGGGATCGACACGAGCCTCGTTCCTCCGCGAACCGACGGACGCGTGATCCTCGCGGCCATCACCGGCTACGAGATGACCAACCACTGCCAGGAAGCCGACGACGAGGGCAAGTGCGAGCTGCCGCTTTTCGACCCGTACAACCGGGACACAATCGAATGGTGGTACAACCTCGTCGAGGAGCTGGCCTTCTCGCGCGTCCAGCTCACCCTTCTCCACGGCCGCGGGTGCTGGGACCCATCCTCTGGGGACGAAGGAAGCGGAAACATGTGCCCGCGGCTCCTCCGCCATTTCGTAAAGGCGGTGTACGACAAGGGCCTTCAGGGGGTGATCCGCGTTGGCATGTTCGACGACACCGGCGCGTATCCGTTCGCGCGCAGCCATGTCGAGGGATTGCCGGACGGGACGCCGTTCGACCTCGCCGACCGGAACGCCTGGCGCTTCTTCTGGGACCACAACATGAAGCCCTGGTTCGAGACGATCCCGAAGGAGCTGATCCTTCTCGTTGACGGCCGCCCGGTCGTCGCGTTCTGGTCGCTTGCCGATGCTTTTTTCTCCAATCAGCAGGGGAACGCGTCCGAGCTCCTCAAATGGCTCAGGCAGAACATGATCGACACGTTCGGCCTTGATCCCATATTCAACGTGGACACGACGTGGGCGAGCGAAGACACCACTATCACCCCGGCCGTCGCACAGGGGGTGAACGACTGGTTCGGGCCGCCGGCCCAAAGCTACACGGTGCGCAACTGGGGCGGGAAGAAGTGGGGGTGCCTCGTCCCGGGATACCGGAACGTCAACACCTTCCCGGGCTGCGGCGCACCCTGCCGCGAGATTCCGCGCGAGGACGGCGGCGCGCTTCAGAGGGGCCTCGATGCCAACCGGCAGAGCGCCGTGCTCCTGCTCGAGGGCTTCACCAACATCGCCGAGAGCGCGGGTTTCTACCGGAGCGACCAGTGGGCGATCCCCAACCGGTATCTCGGACTCTTGCGCGAGGCGGCGGACTTCGAGACCGAGACGCTCAGGTACGAGGCCGAGGCCGCGGACGCTTACCACGACACCACGCCGGGGAACGCCGGCGGGCAGTACCGGCTCAAGGGCGATTTGGACGTCGGCAGGCTCCCCGAGGGGACCGGCTGGTTCGTTGGGTGGACCGGGGCGGGCGAGTGGGTCGAGTTCAAGGATGTGCAACTCTCCTGCGGCACGTACCGGTTCCTGGCGCGGATCTCCTCGGATACCGGCGGCGCCAAGGTCCGGCTGGAAGTGGATGGGAGTTCGCTCGGCACGGTCGAGATCCCTTCAACGGGAGGGTGGGACGCATACGGCGTGTTCGATCTCGGCATGAAGGCCGTCGCGGCCGGCCGGCACACCCTCCGCTTCGTTTTTGAGAACGGGTTGTGCAACCTCGACTGGTTCTACCACCGGAAGGTCAGCGGGATCTGCCAATGAAAGCATTTTTCTCCATTCCTGCCGTCCTGTGCCTTGCCTGCCTGCCCGCCGGCTGCGGCGGCGGGGCGGAAGAGGCAAAGGACGCCGCTCTCTCGGACGCGGATGTGGACGGCGGGGCGGCCGACAAGTGTTCCGGAATTTCCTGCTCCGGCCGCGGCTCGTGCGCCCTGATGGACGGTGAGCCGATCTGCGCCTGCGACAAGGGTTATTACGCCGAGGGTCTGAAGTGCCTCCCGCTCCTTGAAGACGGCGGAGTCGGAGACGGCGGCGACAAGGACGCGGAGACACATGACGCCGGACCGGGCGACACTGGGATGCTCGATGCGGGTATTGATACCGGGACACTCGACGCGGGCGGCGACGCCGGTTTCGACGCCGGGCCGGATGCCGGTGTCGAGCTCTGCGCCGACGGGAAGAAGAACGGCGATGAAACGGACCTGGATTGCGGAGGCCCCTGCTGCCCGTGCCCAGACGGCAAGACTTGCATCAGCGGCAACGACTGCGCAAGCAAGTCGTGCAAGGGCGGCGAGTGCCAGGCCCCGTCCTGCAACGACGGGGTCAGGAACGGGCAGGAGTGCGGGGTTGATTGCGGCGGTCCGTGCCCCTCGCCGTGCGCGACGGAGAGGATCATCCTGGACGTCTTTGACGGATCCAGCCCGTGTTCGGGCGGCTGCAGCCGCGACGTGCAGGGCGGCCTGCTGGAGAACGGGGGCTGGACCCCGCAGGACGGGGACAGCCGTCTGGTCTACGACTTCGGGCGGCATGTTGACTGCGGCCGCCTTGTCGTGGAGGTCGACAACTTCAAACCGCATGACCAGTTCCAGCCCCGCGACGTAGCCGAACCATACACGGAGTTCATATCGCTCTTCGACGGCCTGGAGGACAACCCGGACGACAGGTTCAACCACTACTCGGATTACTCCCAGATCGACGTCGTCTATCCCCCGCATTGCTTTCGTTGCGCCGCCGACCCCAACTTCCCCAATTGCGAATGTTGCACGGACCAGGCCAACTGCCCGTCACACTGCGTGGACGGCTGCATGGAGCCGAATCACTCGAGGATAAAGCCCAACTCCGGCCTGCTCACGGCTTGCGACTGGGACTCCGGCCGGTATTGCAACGACTGCATGCAGGAGGGCAAGACCCATTATGTGTTCGAGCTCCGCTGGACACCCCAGGGCCTGAGCCTTTATGTTGACGGCGCCGAACAGACCTACTACCCCTACCCCGTCTATCCGGACCAGTCGTGCGCGTTCACGTGCAGGCCCAAGACGCCGGAGCTCAGGTATCTCTACGTCAACCGGCCGGGGATGGACTGGCAGGGGTACTTTGTCGGTCCCAGGTACGTCCGCGTGGAACTGGAGGCCGCCAAGGAATGATCAGTGTCGAACGTCGGGTAACGAAAGACGAACGGCAACCGTCGAAAGGGGTCGCACCATGAGAACAAGGCAATGGATGGCGGGTTTGAGCATTGCCGTTTTGGCCCTGTGGACGTGTGCGGCCGCGGCTGACACCGTCCTTGTCGACGAACGCCTCGACGACGGCGCATGCAACCCCGCCGATCCTGACGTCAAATGCCAGGTGAACGGCGGGAGCTTCGAAGGCAGCGGATGGAAGAGCGATCCGGGCGCGATATCACGGCTTGTCTTTGACATGAGCCAGGCGGCGCCACAGGGGATTCCCTGCGGACACGCGGAGTTCACGGTCACGAACTTCGATCCGGTGACCAACTTCAACGTGCTGGGCGAGTGCTACGTGATCGTCCTCGGGGCCTACGAGGCCGACCACGGGGACCACTGGGCCGCGGCCACCGCCGACCAGTCGTGGATCCAGATCAAGGGCAAGACCGAAAGCAAGTGCCCCGGGGTGGAGCCCGGCGCATTCCCGAAGGAGAACCGGTTCAAGTTCGGGGCGTTCGCGTGCTCGTGGGACTACCCGGAGTGCCCAACGACGGCCCCCGCCTACGTCCCCGACATGGGCGAGTACAGCATCGACTGGAAAAACACGCTCGCCCTCAACTACACGGTCTCGGCGGACTGGGACTGCGCGGGCGTCTCCTATGCGGTGACCGACGGGACGCACACGTGGACGGCCTCCGGCACATACGCATGGCACGCCGGCCACACGGACCCGCAGCCGCACATCAGGTACGTCTTCCTCGGTAAGGATCACAGCGGCGGCGGCAGCTTCATCGGGGACGCCGTCTACTCACGTCTTTCGGTGGTGAAGCGAAGCGCGTGCGACTGCCCGGCGACGCTGCCCGACGGCGGGTTCCCGGACGGCGGCGGAACGGACGCGGGAACGGCCGAGGACGGCGGCACGGGGCCGACGAAACAGTTCACCGTCGTCGCCGACACGTACGCCAACCGAGGCGAGCCAGGCACGAACTTCGGCGGCGACGCCGACATACGCGTTGGGGCTGAGGCGAACGGGGACCCGTCGCGGATCAGTTACCTGCGCTTCAACGTGGCGGGCCTCACCGGAACCGTCATGAGCGCAAAGGTCCATCTCCAAGTCATGAACAACGGCGGCGGCGGCGGGATTCGCAAGGTTTCGGACAACACGTGGGGCGAGCTAACGCTCAACTGGAACAACAAGCCCGTGCACGAACTTGCGGTGCTCTCGTCGATCGGGATGGTGAGCGTGGACCAGATGGTCATCTTCGACGTCACAGCGGCCGTCTCCGGGAATGGCGTGCGCAGTTTCGCCATGGTCAGCAACGTCGAGGACGGGTCGGGGTACTTCACAAAAGAGTCGGGCGAGATGAAGCCGTATCTCGAGGTGATCCAGGGGACGGCGCCCGTCGATGACGCCGGGACGCCCGACTCGGGCCAAACCGTCGACACCGGCGTCGCGCAGGACACGGGCGGCACAGCCGACGCCGGGTCCACGGACGACGCGGGCGGGACATTCGACGCGGGTGACGCGGGGACCGCCGGCGACACGGGGACGGCAAAGGATGCAGCACTTCCGACAGACACCGGCGGAACACCGCCTTCGGATGCAGGGAAGGCGGCTGCCGATGCCGGCGGAGATCGGGGCTCGCCCTCCGTAGCCACCGAAGGTGGCGAAGGAGGGTGCGGCTGCACGACGGTCACGATGTAAGGGAGCGACGCGCGCCGCTGCAACCTATTCGACAAGGAGGTTCCATGAAACGTTTCATCACTGCATCGTTTGTTTTCGTCGTCCTGTTCCTTGTCTTCGCCATGCAGGGCTGCGCCTCCGGTGAAAAAGGCCCTGGCGGGGGAGAGGGGGCTGACGCCTGCGCTGACTGCGCCGGCAAGGACGGCGGCGGCACAACCGACGGCGGAAGTGTCGCGGACGGCGGCGGCCCCACAGACGGCGGCGGCACAACCGATGGCGGAAGTGTCGCGGACGGCGGCGGAGGCGACGACGGTGGGGGCGCGACTGATGGCGGTGGTGCCGGTTGCATGACGATCGACGAGTGCGGCGCCGGGATGTTCTGCCGTAAGGCGGACGGCGAATGCACGGGCGTTGGGGAATGCGACTTGAGGCCCGCCGACGATTGCGGCGGCCTTGACGAGACCGTCTGCGGCTGTGACGGCGAAAACTACGGCAGCCCCTGCTGGGCCAACAGTTACGGCGTCAATATCCGGTCGGCCGGGCAGTGCCCCGCATCGACCGCCTGCAGCGGCGAGGGTCCAAACGGCGGCTGTCCCGAGGACAGTTTCTGCCGGACGATCAACGAAACCTGCGGCGGAGGAGGGTACTGCACGCTCGTGCCGCTCGAATGCCCTGACATGGACTATCCGGTCTGCGCCTGCGACGACAAGACCTATGCAAGCCGCTGTCACGCCGAGATGGCCGCCCAGTCGGTCCTTCACCAGGGCGAGTGCGGCTCGATGAACTCCTGCGCCAGAAACGACGAGTGCGCGCCCGAGGAATTTTGCGCCAAGCCTGCGGGCGCCTGCTCCGAGTCGACGCCCGGGAAGTGCGACCGGCGCCCCGATGATTGTTTCATGACCCGCGCCGTCGCGCCGCAGTGCGGCTGCGACGACTACACGTACAGCAACGAGTGCTGGGCCGCGGCGGCAGGCACCGTGATAGCTCATGCGGGCGAATGCGACGGCGACGTTCTCTGTTGGAACAACGACGCCTGCGGGGCGGGCGAGTTCTGTCAGAGGAGGACCGGGGTCTGCGACATGGGCTTTGGCGTGTGCCGCCCGAAACCGGCCGACTGCCCCGCGCCGGAGGAACCCGCGCGGGTGTGCGGATGCGACCTTGAGACGTACGGCGACGAGTGTACAGCCTGGTTGAGTGACACGTCAGTCAAGCATTTCGGGGAATGCACCGGCCCCGACGACTCGCTCGTACGCTACTTTTACGCCGACAACGCCGAGTCGGCCGACGGCTACCTGCGTATCGTCCTCGCGCCAGACGACATCCGTGAGTTTTGGAGCAGCGAAGTCTTCACCGAGGCGCTCCACGACCAGAACCAGATGACCCTGACGATCCGTTTTTACGCGAGTGCGCTCCCCGAGGCCGACTACGCCGAGCTGCAGTTCACGTTGTCGCTCCCGCCGCTCACCCCCTACGGCATCGGCCTCGGCTACAACGGCAGCTATCTGA
>JACRCP010000186.1 GCA_016218965.1 Deltaproteobacteria bacterium
AACCCCGCGTCGGCAAGATGGACCGAAAATGTCTTCCCGTCGCCGGAATTCTGTTTCAGCGCCGTGAACGCGGCCTTCAAGTGGCTCCTCGCCTCGGATTGCTTTGATGATCCGTGGGGGATTCTCAGGAAACTCGGCCAGAACAGATCGACCACCAAGAAGACGGAAGCCAAGCCGACAATGCCCCAGCCTCGCAACGAGCGGCGTTTAACGCCCAAACGGATCGACGCGACCACCACCGAGACCCCCGCGGCCAAAAAAGATAGTGCACCGGCCAAGATGAGAACCAACTCGTCGCCCTCCCGAGTCAAACACCAATCGCCCCAAATCCGTTGGAACAAGAGGAAAACGTACACGTTGTAGCAAAGAAACGGAAGTGCGGCGAGGACGCACGCCGCCACCGCAAGTTTAGACAGGCGCTTCTTTTCCGGCGGTTTCTCCGACTGGCTTGGTTGATCCGGCTGTGCCACGCTTCGCCCCTCCAATCTGATAGTACCGCTTTGGACGGCCGCGGGTCAACGCGCACTCCAAGACGGCAAGCCTCCGAACTCCAAGACAACGCCGCACACGGACAAACCGGGTTTGTCCGTGGCACCCCGGGCAGGAAAGTAAATCAACGTTCAGGACCTTTTCGCAAGCGCGCAGCTCGGGTCGGGGGCGTACCAGGAGCCGGTGAGGTGCCTTGCGACCACGTGGCAGCCGCCGCGGCAGGTTTCGAACCAGTCGCAGTCAAGGCAGATCTTGGCGCCTTTTTCTTCCCAGCGGCGGAAACGACGGAAAGCACCCCCCGAAGGCCAGCGGGATTCGAGTTCGTCGGCGCGGCACTCGGGGCGGGCGTCGAAGGAACAGGCGTGGACGTTTCCCTTGGCGTCGACCGAGCAGAGCTCGCTCCCGCCCTCGCACCCCGACGCGCCGAAGAACTCCATGAGGCGGGGTTTGATTCCTGCCGAGGCGACTGCCGGAACCATCGAGCAGTCGAGCTTGATTCGCAGGCGGTGGCGGAGCATCAGGCGCCTAACCGTCGGGATGACCGAGGCGTATTGATCGGGGGCGAGATCCAGCGACCCGAACAACGAGCCTGCCCTTCCCGCCGGTTTGAAACGGAGCAGCTCGACCTCCGTGAGCTTCAGGCGTTTGGCGAGCGCGCAGACCTCATCCAAGCGCCCGAAGTTCCGGCGCGTCATGACGCAGTTGATTCCGACGTCGCCGCGGTGCCGGCGGAGAATCCCGGCCGCGGCGACGGCCTGACGGAAGACCTTTTCGCCACGCAGCCCGTCGGGGCCGTCGATCGAGACATTCACCTGTCCGAAAACCGCGCTCCTCCGCGCCCACTCCGGCGTCACCCCGGCGCCGCTGGTCGTAAGATTCGGGACCATCCCGCGCGTGCGGGCGTGCGCCGCGAGGTCAAAGAGCCAGGGGACGATCGCAGGTTCGCCTCCGCCGATTGCGCAGTGGAACACGCCCATCCGTGAGAGCGTTTCGATGACGCCCTTCCAGTGGGCGGGGCCGAGATCTACACCGCGTTTTTTTGACGACTCGTAGCAGTGCGGGCAGTCGTTCGGGCAGGCGGTGGTGATGGACAAGTGCGCCTCGACCGGCGCCGAGAGCGGACGCGAAACGCGTGCCCCGGCGCGTGAGACAAAAACCAGGCTCTTGGTCAGAGGCGGCTGTACGATGAGGCCGAAGCGTTCTTTTCGAAAAACACGTCGCATTGAGCGGTGCGCTCAGTATTCGCTATTCGGCTGCGGTTTGAGGGGGTGGATCGACAGGGGGTGCGGGGGTCGCCGGAACAGAGGGTTTCTCGCGCCTGAAGAGACGAAAGGCCGTGGCGACAACGAACGTTCCCAGCGAAACGAGCCCCGTGGCGGCCAGAAGCGCCGTCATGTTGATCGAGAGCGAGCTCGAATTTGGGTTGAATCCCTGCCTTATTCTGACGATTCTCATTCTTTCATTCCGGCTCGTGCCTCTCGCCTCGTGCCTCTTGCCTTCTGTCTCAGTCCACCCCAAACCTGAACGTGTGCAGGACCGATCCCATAAGACCCATCTTTACGATCGCGCCGTAGAGCACGCCGAAGCCGATGCCAAGCGTTGCGAGAAGATAGGCGATCTTTCCCCCCGTGCTGTACACGCGGTACCGCAGGAGCGTGCCGGAGAGCTGGATCGAGATGAGAAAGGCTGCGAGCACCACGGCAATGCCCGGGACATAGCGGCGCTGGAACACCGCGGCGGCGGCGACTACGATGATCGAAAGTCCCAGGGCCACCCACGCCTCGGGCACCGGCTGCTTCGCGGCCTTGATCCCGGGTCGGAGCCGCGAGAGCGCCACGAGCACATACGCCCAGCCCAGAAACAGGAGAAGGATCGCCAGGTTGGCGGCGCGTCCACGAAACAGGTGTGTTTCCGCCCGCTCGGCGTCGGCGAGCGCGGCCGAGTGCAGGTACTGGTCCGGGGCCGCGGCGGCCTCGCGATACCGGTCGGCGGCGGCCGCGTAGTCCTTTTTGTCGTAGGCGAGGTCGCCGAGCGACCGGCGCGCCTTCCACGCCCACTGGCTCTGCGCGTATCTTCCGATGACCGTGTGATAGTAGCCCTCGGCCTGGACGTAGTCCTTCCTGCCGCGCGTGACCTCGCCGAGCCAGAAATAGGCGTGGTCGGCCCCGGGGAAGTCGGGCGACTTCTGAAGCAGGTTCAGCACGCGCTCCATCGAGGCCTTGTTGTCCTTCGGAAAGTCGAGCACGGCCCGGCGGAACTCGAGCGCCGCCCGAAGGTGCCTTGGTTCAACCGACCGGAGCGCCTCGATGCGCGCCGCCGCCCTGCGCACGAGCCTGCTGTTGGGGAACTCCTTGATGAGCCGCCCGTACGATGCGACCGCCTGCTCGCCGTCGAGCATTTCTTCCTCGTGCACCCTCCCGGCCTCGAGTAGGGCGTCGTCGGAGAACTCGGCCTTCGTGTCCGCCAGTGCCCCTAGGACACCCAGCGCGTCCCGCATCTTGCCTTCGCGCTCGAGCGCGATCGCGCGGTTGAACTCGTCACGCCCGCCGGCGTGCGCGCCGGTGATGGCGCCAAACAGGACGGCCGCCGCCGCCAGTAATGCGATGAAGCGGTGTTCCACGCCCGCACAATAATGGACGCCCCCCGGCGCTGTCAAACGGCGCGCCGATCCCGCGGTATCGATTTCCGCCGGCTTGACATGTGACATCGGGCTGAGTCAAACACCAAACGCCACGTCCCTGTGCACTACCGCGACCCCGCCCGCATCTTCTCGACTCGCGCGTGTACAGCCTCGGCCTGGGCCGTCATCTCGGCAACGATCTCTTTGGCCGGCATGACGCTTTTGATGAGGCCGATGGATTGGGAGCATGAGACGGTGCCCGCGGCGAGGTCGCCTGTCTCGTACATCTTGCGCGCCGACTCGCCGGAGACATAGGGGAGGATCTCTTCGAGGCCGCCGCCCTTCGCCTCGACCTCGATCGATTTTTTGGCCGCCTCGTTGAGCCATGCGCGGTGCGGGAAGCCGATGGCGCGCATGATGATGTCGGTGTCGAGCTCGGTCGCGGCGCAAAGGGCCGCCTTGAGATTCGGGTGGATGGGGCACTCCTCGGCGAGCATAAACCGTGTCCCGACGATCGCCGCCTCGGCGCCGAGAGAGAGCACCGCGTACAACCCGCGGCCGTCGGCCACGCCCCCACCTCCGATGACCGGGCAGGACACGGCGTCGACTGTCGAGGGCACGAGCACCATCGTAGTGACGTTTAGCGTCCCGGTCGCCCCGCCGTTTTCATAACCAACCACGGTCACGGCGTCCGCGCCCATGGCGGCGACCTTCTTGGCGTACCGCACGCCCACGCATTTATGGATCCAGGTCATCCCGTGCTGTTTGAAAAGACCCACGAGATCGGCGGGCGCCGAGAACCCCGAGGTCTCGACGATCCTGACGCCCTCTTCGGCGAGCGTCTCGACAAACGCCGCGTTGTCCGGCGGGGCGAGCATGGGAAACAGGTTGATGTTCACCGCGAACGGTTTGTCGGTAAGGTCCTTGGTCTTTTTGATCTCGTCGCGGAGCTTGTCGGTCTCCTTGAAGATTGCCGAGGCGATGATCCCCAACGCCCCCGCGTTAGAGATCGCCGCCACGAACGGCGCCTTTGACAGGTCCATCATGGTCCCGCCGATGATGGGGTACTTGATGCCGAGCATCTCCGTGATTCGGGTCTTGAACATCGCGGCCTCCTCAACCCCCGGCGACATCTCCAATACCACGGCCTGTTGCGCAACGTCCACCCCTCTGATAACGTGCCGTGCCACGCGATAAGGCGTGAAGAAGGAGGCAAGGGCCATGGATTGGGGCATGAAAAACAGAATGTCGCGGATATTCAAGTCGGACGGCAGGACCGTGATGCTTGCGGTCGATCACGGGTACTTTCAGGGGCCGACCACAGGACTCACGCGTCCCGAAGATACAATCAAGCCGCTCGCCCCGCTCGCCGACACGCTCATGCTCACACGCGGGGTGCTCCGCCCGTGCGTTGACCCCGGGGTCGACGTGCCGGTGGTCCTGCGCGTCTCCGGCGGGACTTCCGTCCTGAAGGAGGATCTTTCGGACGAGGAGGTCACCGTTTCGATGAAGGACGCCGTCCGCCTCAACGTCGCGGGCGTCGCCCTGTCGATCTTCGTGGGCGCCCCGCACGAACGCCAGACCATCAAGAGCCTCTCGGACCTCGTTGACGAGGGGAACGAATACGGGATTCCGGTGCTCGCCGTCACCGCGGTCGGAAAGGAGATGGTCCGCGACGCACGCTACCTGGGGCTTGCGAGCCGCATCGCCGCCGAACACGGGGCGTCGATAGTCAAGACGTACCACTGCGACGGTTTCGAGAAAGTCGTGGCGGCATGCCCGGTGCCGGTCGTCATCGCCGGCGGAAAAAAGCTCGAGGAGCGGACCGCTCTCGATCTCACGTTCAACGCAATACGCGACGGTGCGAGCGGCGTGGATATGGGCCGCAACATCTTCCAGTCCGACTGCCCGGTGGGCATGATCAAGGCCGTCCGGGCCATCGTGCACGACGGGGCGACGGTCGATCAGGCCTACGAGATCTACCGCGGCGTCAAAAACGTCTGATGCGCTGCGCCGTCTACTACAACAACCGCGACGTCAGAATCGAAGAGCGCCCGGTGCCGCTGGTCGGCCCGGGCGAGATCCTGGTGAAGATCGAGGCCTCGGGGATCTGCGGCTCGGACGTGATGGAGTGGTACCGCATCAAAAAAGCGCCCCTGGTTCTCGGGCACGAGGTGGCTGGTGTCGTCGAAGAGACCGGTCACGGGGTCACGGCGTGGAAGACAGGCGACCGCGTCGTAGTCTCGCACCACGTCCCGTGCATGACCTGCGCGCTCTGCCGCGGGGGAAAGCACACGCTCTGCAACACGCTCCGCTCGACCAACTTCGACCCCGGCGGTTTCTGCGAGTTCGTGCGCGTGCCGAAGCTGCAGACCGAGATCGGCACGTTTGCGCTCCCCGATTCGATG
>JACRCP010000180.1 GCA_016218965.1 Deltaproteobacteria bacterium
ACGGCATCCCGGTAAACATCGAAATACCCGGTCTTGAGGTTCGCGACGACCGTGTACATCCCGTTTACCAGCCGGACTTCGTCCCCCTCCTGTTCGACGCGCGGAAACTCCTTCGTCCCGCCTGCATCCGGGCCGCCGTCAGCCGCTCCGGCGTCCCGCCCGTCCCCGGCGTCCGGGGCGCTCGTGCCGGCGTTCAGGTCCACCGCGCGTTCCCCGTAACAAGCCGCGGCGGCCAGGCAAAGAAAGGCTGTGAGCCGGGATGCGTTCATCATGGCGACAAGCCGGCCCCCGTTTCCGCCTTGAAGTCCATTTCCGCCCACGTATCGGTACTCGTCATTCCGCCTCCTTCATGTCCACCGCCGGTTGTCCCAGGGCCTCGATGTCGCCGAACAGGACCTTTGCCGCCGCGATCATGCTCACGCTCCGCTGGCCGGTGACGTTGAGAACTGTCCGCGCATCCGGAAAAGCCCAGGCGTCGTACGGGACGCCGAGGGTCAAAAGGACGACCGGCTTGCCTGTGGCGAACAGCGGTGCGAGGAAGTCGCGCTGCGCCTGGGAGTAGTGGGCGTTGATGCTGGCGGCGGCGACGACGTCCGTGCCATCGACCAGCGGCAGGTACTCCCGCTCCTTCCCCGGCGCGGGCGGAAGGGGCACCTCGAAACGCGTGACGTTTGCCGAGAAATGTTCAAGCTCCTCGCCCATCGACCGGTCAACGATGTTCGACCATCCCGATCCGGCATCCTGATAGACCATGCCCGGACCGACGAAAAGGATCTTCTGATCGGCGCGAAGCGGCAGGACACCCTTCTCCGTCTTGTAGGCCACGACGGAATTTTCGGCCGCGACGCGCGCGCGCCGGAAGTTGGTTTCGAGGCCCAGATGCGAATCGAGCGATTCCGCGTCGGGGAGCGGGTGATCAAACGCGCAGTACTTCATCTTCAGCGACAGGATCCGCCGGATGGCGGCGTCAAGGTCCGCCTCGGCGAGCCGCCCCTCGTTGACGGCGGCGGCGATCAGGTCCACCCTCGCGCGGGCCTCATCGAACTTGCTGCTCACCAGGAGCACCATGTCGTTGCCCGCCGCGAGCGCCCTGACCGTGGGTTCCTCGCCCCCGGCCCCGAGTTTGGCGCCCGCCATCGTGATGCTGTCGGTGACGACCAGACCCTGATACCCCAGTTCCGACCTCAGGATGCCGCGGAGGAGCGTCGAGCTCATGCTCGTTCCGTAGACGGGGTCCACGCCGGAGTAGACGATGTGCCCGGTCATGATGGCTTCCGCGCCGGCCTCAATGGCTTCCCGGAAGGGTCTGAAGGTGGTGGCGCGAAATTCATCGATGCCCATGTCGTTGACCGGAAGCTCCTTGTGCGAGTCGAGGCCCGTGAGACCCACGCCGGGAAAATGCTTGATGGTCCCGAGCACGTTGTGGTTCTGAAGCCCCCACACGGCGGCGGGCGCGAGCGAGGAGACGAGCGACGGGTCGCCGGAGAACCCTCGGGTGTTTATCGCTCCGTTCAAGTGGTTCGGCGTGATGTCGAGCACCGGGGCGAAGTCCATGTTGAAGCCGAGGGCGTTGAGTTCCTCGCCCATGATGTCGAAGCAGTCGAACGTGTAGGCGGGGGCGCGGGCCTGGCCGAGCGCCATGTTGCCCGGCGTGTCGGTCCCGCCGTTGAGGGAATTTAGGGCCGCGGCGTGGCCCCCCTCGTGGTCGAGCGAAACGAAGAGCGGGACGCCGTACCCGTTCACGGCAAGCTCCTGCACGTTCTTGATCAGCCCCGCCGTGTCGGACGGATCCATCTGGACACCCGTGACCGGCGGCAGAAAAAGACCCCCGACCCCCAGCTCGGAGACGTTCCTCGCCGTGTCCTCCTTCGGGGTCCGTCCGTTTCCCTCGCCGCCGACGAGCAGGACCTGCGCGGCCTTCCGCTCGAGCGTCATGCCCGACAGGATGGCCTCGACACGGACGGTGTCGACGGTGCAGAAGGCTGGCTTTCTCCAGTCGGCAACGGTCCCGCCATCCACGCCGCCGCCGCCCGTATCGGCGTCCGATGCCCCGCCGTCGTCGGATGTCCCGGGTCCCGAATCCGGCGCGTCGCCCGACGCGCCTCCGTCCCCGGCGCCGGCGCCATCCCCGTCCGCCCCCGGGCCGCCCGAACAGGCGAACAGCGCCAGCGCAACGAGCAAGAGCGCATTGGTCTTCCCGGATCTCATTCATCCACACCCTGGGCTGATGGCTGGATGATGAAGGCGAGATGCCTTTGGAAGGTCGGGGGCGTCAGGGTGACCGTATCCGTTCCCGCTGAAGTAAATGTGGCTGTGCCAACCACCTGACCCGTGGTCGAGGTGTCGTCCACCCACTTCACGGTGTAGCTCCCGGCGGGCATGGCCACCTGAATGGCGGGTGACAGAATTGGACAGGCCGCCTATTAGTTAGCGCATCAACGGCAGGAGCGTATCCATTCAAGCAGTCGTACAAGACGGGTACCATGGGCAGGGCACTATTCCATTCGGGATTATTGTCCACGCCTTTATTGACTATCCTGAGAAACTTTTCGAATTGCCCTGGTAGCCGGGGATCACATTTTTCGTAGACGATCCCCTCGTTGCCCAGCAGCTTCATCCATAGCACAAGCCCCCATGGGCCATAGATCAGGTCCAGGATGTCCTTGCCGCCGTTCACCTCCTGGCGCATTTCCTGGATGCTCTGGACCATGCTGCAACGCTCATTCAGGCTC
>JACRCP010000181.1 GCA_016218965.1 Deltaproteobacteria bacterium
AGACCGCAGAGAGAGAACTTTGTTCGAGCGACGGGGTGCCACGGACAAACTTTGTTTGTCCGTGTGCGACGGACCCCTCTGTGTTCTCTGTGGTCTCTGTGGCAAGAAATGCCGGATGACCGTTTCTGTTCCCGAGATACCTCATAAAGACCATCGCCGTCCCGGCGGCGACGCTGGCGGACACGATCATAAGGATCAACCCCGGCGGCACGCCGAGCGCGTGACGGATCTCCCCGCGCAAGAGGAACATGAGGACCGCGAACCCGGCGAATCCGACCACCATAGAAACGTGCCCCAACATTGCTTTCCGCTGTACTATGGTTTTCATGTCAAACCTCTCTGTGCTCTCTGTGGTCTCTGTGGCAAAACATGCGCTCAGTCCTTCCGGTCCAGGCGTTTCCAAACTCTCTTCCAGTACATTGCGACGTTGAGCACCGCATCGTGCATGATCGCCGCCGTCGCGCGCTCGAACTTTTCCCACGCCGCCGGGTCGGCTTTCAGGTCTTTGACCGAGAGCGACGCGGTCTTGTCCCCGTCATAGGGGAACTCCGCTGGCGGCGCGACGATGTTCGCCACCGCGAAGCTCGCCCGGCAGACCGCTACGGCGTCCTTCCACAGATCACCGCCCTTCGGTTCGGGAATCGGGAGAGCGAAAGAGATCCCCGCCCGCCCGTCCACCTTCCGCGCGGCGTCCAGAAGCTCGCGGGGCCGGTCGTGGCACCGCTCGACCCGGTCGCCGTCGAACTCCGAGCCGACGATCTTTTCGATGAACCCCTCCCATTGAGGATGCAGCTTGCCGGCGTAGCTCGAGATCGCCCGTTTGTCGCAGTGACACGGCATGCACGCGTCGGCCACGAAGTGACTCTGCATGAAGAAGAACAGCGCCAGTTGCTCGGCCCGCGTCCGCTCGTCGGGAGATACCATAGAGGAGAGCGCGAACTTGCGGGGAATGCGGTTTGTGACCGGCCGCTCGCCCAGGATGAGCTGATCGGTGAGTGTTGTGGCGATTGCGTTGGCCCGCGTCGGGATGTCCTGACAAGGCTGCGGCTCGGCCTTGTAGGGGGTGCCCCACCATCCAGCATCCAGCGTCGCATCGTCGGCGATGAACTTCGCCACTGCCCGCGAAGGCCCGAGCGCCTTCAGAAGCGCCTTCTTGTCGGTGACGAATCGCTCCTCGACCTCGCCCGAGAACGGGGACATTTTGAAAACATGATTGTCGAGATCCCCGGAGCCGAGCTTGCTGTCCGCGAGATCGGGCATCCAAGCGCCGAGGGCTGCGTTGCGGGTGTGGGGCCGCAGAATCGAAAAGAGTCCCGCGGTCTCCGCGTCCTCTTCTATGAGGCCCATCGCCCTGACGGCGATCCATGCGTGAGTGGCCTGCTTCATGGCCGCACCTACGCAGTGGCCGCGAGAGCGACGTTTTCGAACTCGACCGTCTGGACCGGCCGGAAGTCGTCGAGCACGTACAACGTCGCCTGCTGAGCGATGCTCTGCGCCATGAGACGGTTTTCGAAGTCGCGGGCGCAGCGGGGACACATGTCGTCGAACGACTGCCTGTCCTCGCGATCGTATCCGTGGCGGTGCGATATGGCGGGTTTGTCGTGACAGTTGCTGCACATTCTCTGTTCTTTTTTCCATTGCTTTTTCATTGTCGTCTTTGTCCTTCTTGTTTGTTGGGTGGGGCGGCCCCCGCGCCGAACGGCGTGGCGCGGGGGCCATGCGCCCCGGTTATGCGTTTGCGCTCATGACGAGGTGCTCGCTCGACGGGGGCACCGGGATCGCCGGCAGGGCTGGTATCTGCGCGCCCACAACGGTCTTGGCCGGCGCACTTGCGGCGTTGTCGGTCGCCGCCGCGTCCGCCTTGAACTTGCCTTTCGGCGGAACCACGGACTTGATCCGGTTCCGGAGGATCTGGCGCTCGACGCGCGGCACGTTGTACGTGACGTACATCTTGTACGACGCCAGCTTCCCGCCGATGACCGAAGTCTCCTCGTCGATCTCGTCGCACAGCTTCTTCCAGACGCTCTGCTGCGCGTTCATGTTGGACTGGACGTTGGCGAACACGTCCATCAAGGTCTTGAGATTCTTCCCGGCCTTGACAACGACGGGGTCGTCCCCGACGTTCTGCAGGGCGTCGAAGTACTTGGACGCCACGTTGTAGATGCGCGAGGGGAGCCACTTGCCCTTCACCGGCAGCGGCAGGTTCGGGAGCTTGCGCTGGCCGAGGGTGACGATCTCGATCGCCTTCCGGCCCTGCATGATGCCGCGTTTGAGGTCTGCCGTCGCGATCGCGTAGCTGGCCTTCGCGTTCGCGAAGCTCTCGCGCGTGGCGTGCCGGCGGCTGTCGAAGTTGACGAGTTTGACCTTGAAGGCTTTGACTTCGGTCTTGCCTTTCTCGTCGAGCGCTCCTTTCTTTTCGTCGGCGTAGTTGAGGATCGAATCGCAGATCGTCTCGAGCCTGTAGATGTTTGTATTCACGACGCACCTCCTTTGCTTGCCCTTCACCCCCATAAGCACTAACCTAATACTTGACACGCTTGTCTCTCTCGCATATCATCAGCGCTATGAACACGACGCTGATGAACGAAGAATGGGGCCTGCTTGCGACTCTTCTTCCCAAGGGGTGGCGCGAGCTGGCACGGGAGACCGGTGCGATGCGACGAGCACGCGGCGGGGTCA
>JACRCP010000185.1 GCA_016218965.1 Deltaproteobacteria bacterium
ATGGAAGACTACCCCAGGACGGTGATGGAGTTGGAGAGACGGTTTTCCACGAAGGAAGCGTGCCGGAAATACTTGGCCGCCTTGCGTTGGCCGGAGGGATTTCGCTGCCGAGTGGGTACTGGCGTCAGGGAGATACCCCTGATGGCGGTTATCCCGCGCGCGGGATAACCGCCACGCCTTCGCCCTCCACAGACTCATCGCCTGGTACCGACAGGGCGCCGATGTGCATATCTGTCTGCCGCTGCTGGCCACCTACCTGGGCCACATCGACGTCTCGGGTACCCAGGCCTACCTGACCATGACCGCCGAGTTGCTCGCCGAGGCCTCGAAGCGCTTCGAGCGCTACGCCGCCTCCGGCAAGGAGGAAAAGCCCCATGCCTGACCACCACCACCTGTTTGGTCCCTTCGTCCGTCGGTTCCTCCTCGAGGAGGTCGCAGCGGACCGCAATCTCAGCCTCAATACCCAGCGCAGCTACCGCGACGCCATTCGGCTGCTCTTGCGCTTCATCGCCGAGCACCACGCCCTTGACCCCACGCGCGTGACCGTGGAGCAAGTCACGGCCGAGGTCTTGCGGGCCTTCCTCGCCCATTTGGAGGGGAACCGCAAAAACTCAGTCACAACGCGCAACCAACGTCTGTTCGCCATCCATTCCCTGTTCCGCTTCGTGGGCCGCCAGGTACCGGAACTGGTCGAGCAGGCCACCCAGATCCAGGCCATTCCTCCGCGTTGTGCGCAGACACCCGTCATGGCCTACCTTGACAAGGACGAGATCGACGCACTACTCGACATGCCGAACCGTCAGCGGTCGCAGGGTCGTCGCGACTACGCCCTGTTGCTGTTCCTCTACAACACCGGCGCGCGGGCCAGCGAGGCGGCCACAATGACCATCGGCGACCTCGCCCTCGGCGTGGCGCCTTCGGTGCGTCTGGTCGGCAAGGGACGCAAGATCCGCCTGTGCCCGCTGTGGGCGCATACCGCCGGCGTGCTGCACGACCTCGTGGAGGCTCGCCTCGACGGCCCACGGGAGGCTCCGGTCTTTCTCAACGTCCGCGGCAAGCCGATCACCCGCTTCGGCATCCACACGCTCGTGGCCCGCGCTGCCGAGAAGGCCGCCAAAACCAGGCCTTCCCTCCAGAGCAAGCCCGTGAGCCCGCACACCATTCGCCACACCACCGCCGTCCACCTGCTGCGCGCCGGAGTCGACATCAACACCATTCGCGCGTGGCTCGGACATGTCTCCCTGGAGACGACGAACCGCTACGCGGAGGTGGACCTCGAGATGAAGGCCAAGGCGCTCAAGTCCTGCGCCGTCCACGGGCCCAAGACGGTCGCGGCCCCCGCCCCGCTCTGGCGCCGCGACAGCGAACTGATGGCCTTCCTGACGAGCCTGTAGCCCGACCGGATTATGTGGCGTAGTTTCGTGCCGACCTTCTGTGATTACGGCCGCTTGGCGCGTGCTCGCCACATAAGCGTGCTCGCCACATAACCAGTATTATGTGGCGCACAACATAATACTGGGGAAAACCCGCCGTACGGAATTTTAGGGAGGACGATGGAAACGTCGGCATCATTCGAAGCCCGGTCCGCGCCATCGTCCTACCCGACCACTTGCGCCTTGCCGGCTTCAGCGTCCAGCCAGGCGCGCATCCAGCTTTTCATCGGCTCTGTGGTGCCATGCTTCCGGAGTCGGCCCAGAAGCCCCGTGACCCGGTCGTATGATACGGAAAGCAGCTTCCCTACCTCGCGCTGACTCAAGACGCTGCTCCGATTGAGCGCCCAGATCGCAAACCTCCTCGCCGGGTTCGCCCCCCCTATCGCCCAGCCGCGTTTTTGGGGCGGGTTTTCAGCGCGTCGGCGACGGCGGCGAAGCTTTTCGGGTCCAGGAGGTAGCTGTAGTGCGTGAAGGGGGTCATGTCGACGGTCTCCGTCCCCGGGACCGCCGCCGATTCGGCCGGGAGGACGAAGAGGTCTCCCCTGCTCCAGAAGGTCACCCCGCGGACCCTCCCGGGCCAGGGCCTTTTGTTGAGCTCGCATATGAGGGCGCTGTCGGGCCTAATCTCGCGGGTGTTGACGGTGTTGGCGTACCGCGCGGGATACGTCCCCTTGTGCGGCGTGCCCAGCGTCACGAGCGTCGCAACCGACGAGGCGAGCCGGTGTTTCTCGATCGCCATCCGCGCGACTATCCCGCCAAGACTGTGCGCGACGATCTCGACCTGCGACTCCCCGGTGGCCTTCTTGACAGCCCGGATGAAACGCGCGAGCGCCGCGGCCATCTCGGCGATCGACTGGCCCGGGTCGAAGTGGATCTTGTAGCTCCGCCTGCGCCCCTTGAGGCGCAGGTACCACGCCATGAGAAGGAAATTCCCGCGGTTCCCGCCCAACCCGTGCACGAACACGAGCGGTGGATGTCCGTCCGGCTCGCCGGCCTCGATTTTCTCTTCGCGCGACACCAGAAGCGAGTAGCTCAAAAGCGGCACCTGCGCGAGGTGCCGCATGACATCGGGGTCGATTGAGCGGTACGCCTCGGCGGCCTTGCGGCCCACAAACCGGCCGCCCCGCACCGTCGCCTTCCCGACGACGGCCACGAGCTTCTTCCAGTCCACTTCAGGCATGATGCACCCTTTCCGATGCCGGTGCCCGGGATTCCCCGCCCGCGGCGCGGGAACTACTCCGCTGGTTTGTCCTCTGCGTGCCCCGCGCCCTCGCCGTCCTCGCCCTCGGCCGGCGGTTCCTCGGGGCAGCAGCGGCGCTCGGTGCCGAGGGTCAAAAGGAAGATGAAGCGCGGGTAGCCTCCGAGCACGTGGACCTCGTTTATCGGCACGCGCACGGCAAGGCCCAGGTCGAGGTGGTTCACGAACGCCTTTGCGCCTGCGCCGGCCCAGAACTGGTGCGCGGCGAAGAGCCCGCCGTGGAAATCCCGGTTCGGGAGGGAATGCAATCCCCCACCCTCGGCCGTCACCGTGACCAGGTCGTGCACGCGGCTCCCGACGGCAAGACCCCAGTTCCCCAGCACCTCTGTGCGGGTCATTTCCTTGTCGGCGATCGCCAGAAGCAGGGGGACACCCGCCGAAACCTGAACGAAACAGATCGGCTTTCCGATGCCAAAGAGCGCCTTGGGTGTGAGCCCGACGTACCCGGAGAGCCACGACAAAGGGTCGTACGGGAACATCATCTGGCCGAGTTGGGGCCCGAAGTCGCCGGCGTGTCCCCAGATCGAGGCGAGGGGGATTCCCACGTCGGCGCCCGCGCTCCAGGCGCCGGGGAACTCCCCGGAGACCAGCCGCCACACGCCGCGGAATCCCACCTTGAGGTTGCCCGCGTAAAACGCCGTGTCGCCGCCTTCCGGCCTGTGCACAAGCATCGGGAAATAGTAGTCGGCGGCGAGGTAGTCGTCGGACTCCTCGGTCTGCCCGTGCGTCGCGGCGACCGAGACCGGCAGTGCCACGCCCCAGCCTGAGGCCCCGGCCGCCACTCCGGCTCCCAGACCCAGGGACAGCGGTTCGGGCATGGCGGACTCGAACGTGAACGGCCTCGGGAAGCGCCACGACGGCGGCGCGAGCTCGGAGCCGCGCGCTTCGACCGCGACAAAGCACAGGATGACGATGGCGGCTGTCGATCTCAAGGTCATGGCCCCTCGCCAATCAGCCCATACAGGCGCGGACGACAAACACCGCCGCGACGGCGAGCACCAGTGCGCCCGCGGCAAAAGCGACGAGCCTGAGCCTTCGCAGCTTCTGGCGCCTCACCGATATCGGCCGGATCTCCGCCCGCTCGGAAACCCTGGGCCCGCCGTCAGCGGGCGTCCCCTGCGGCGCCGCGGGAGACGGCCTGGCGGGCTGGGGCTCGACGGCCTTGGGTTCGACGGGGACGGGTTTGATGGGCGCCGGTGCGGCCGGTTCCACCGCCGGCGCCGGGATCGCGGCACGGATGTCCTTGGCCAAGTCCTCGGCCGACTGGTAACGGTCGTCGGGAGACGTCTGGAGGCACTTGATCACGATCCTGTCGAAGGACGTTGGGATCCCGGCGGTGTGCTCGCTGGGCTTCTTGAAGTGGCCCTGCGGTATCTCGCCGGTCAGCATCTCGTAGACCATGATCCCCATCGAGTAGATGTCGGCGCGCCGGTCCACGCGCTTTGCGTCGCGCCTCTGTTCGGGGGCCATGTAGTGCGCCGTCCCCATCGCCATCCCGCTCCCGGTGAGCGTCCCCCACGTCTGGAAACCCACGATGTCGGCAAGCCCGAAGTCGGCTATGCGGACGTTCTGTTCGCGATCCAGGAGGACGTTTTCGGGCTTCATGTCGCGGTGCACCACGCCGTTTGCGTGCGCATGGGCGATTGCGCGGCAGACCTGGAGCGATATCTTGACGGCGTCCTCGGGCGGGAGCCGGTTCCCCCGGAGCATGTCGCGCAGCGTGTTCCCCTGAACGAAATCCATGACGAAGTAGTACACCCCCTCGTGCGACCCCTTGTCTATGATAGGCACGATGTTTGGGTGCGAGAGCTTGGCGAGCGCCGACGCCTCGCGGTTGAACCGGTCGATGAAGTCCTTGTCCACCGCCAGCTCGTGGGCCAGTATCTTGATGGCAACGACGCGGTTTAGCGAGACCTGCCGCGCCTTGTACACGGTCCCCATGCCGCCCTTGCCTATGACCTCGATTATCTCAAAGCCGGGGAGCTGGGGGAACGGCTGGACGACCATGGTGTCGTCGCCGGGGGCCGGGGGCGGCGGCGCGGGCGGCCGCGAGCCCTGGGCAACCTGTGAGGGGGCCCTTGACGCCTGGGGCGTGTCCGGCCGCTGGACCGTGAACGCGATGTTGCACTTGGCGCAGCGCGTCCTCTGGCCCGACACGTACACCGAAACGTCGTTTGCCGTTCCGCACACCGGGCACTTCTGGAATGACTTGCCGGTAGCCATCCTCTTGACTCACGACTTGCGACTCACAACACACGACTCATGGAAGAACACAAGCACCTTGGCCGCCCGTCACTTTCCGTACTTCTCCTTTAGCCGGCGCACGACAGGCGGAGGCACCCACGCATCGACGCTGCCCCCGAGGCTTGCCACCTCCTTGACCGTCTGCGACGAAACGTAAAAGTGCTCCTGTCCCGTCATCATGAAGAACGTCTCGACGCTCGAGTCGAGCTTGTAGTTCATGTGCGCCATCTGGAACTCGTATTCGAAATCCGAGACCGCGCGCAGGCCCCGGATGATCGCGCGGGCGCGCTTGGACTTGACGTAGTCTATCAGCAGGCCCACGTACGAATCCACCTCGACCCCGGCTTCGCCCTCCATCACCTCTTGCCACATGGCCACGCGCTCCTCGAGGTCGAAGAGCGGGAATTTCTTGACGTTCATCGAGACCCCGATGACGAGCTTCGGGAAGATCTTGAGCGCGCGCCGGGCGATGTCGACGTGCCCGAACGTGAGCGGGTCAAAAGATCCCGGGTAGACCGCGACGGCGTTCATCAGTGGCACCTCCTCAGAGTGTCGGATGAGTAGAAGCTCAGACTCGTGCCCCCGAACGTCCTCCTGTCAAAGCGGCACCAACCCCCGGCGGCATCCGGGAGCCTGCGGCGCGAAGAGTGCTGGAAGACCGCCGTCCCTCCGGGTGCGAGCAGCCCGAGCCGCGACAAGTCCTCCATCAGCAGGGCCTCACGCTCATATGCGTAGGGCGGGCCTGCAAACACCAGGTCGAAGCCCGCGCCGCCCCGGGCGACGATCGGCACCGCCCGCTCGACGTTCATCTCGTACACCGTCACACGGTCGGCGAAACCCGCTGCCTCGATGTTTCTCCTGATGACCCGCGCGGCGGCGGCCGCCGACTCGACAAGGACCGCGCATGACGCCCCGCGCGAGAGCGCCTCGATCGAGAGGGCCCCGGTCCCCGCGAAAAGGTCGAGCACCGTCTCACCCGAGAACGCCTGCCCCAGGATGTCGAACAGCGACCCCCTGACGCGGTCCGGGGTGGGTCGGGTGTCCCGGCCCCCGGTGCAGAAGAGCCGCCGCCCCCTTGCAGTGCCGCCGATTACCCTCACCTCTCGCCCCTGACGTATCTGGCCGTTCCCGCGGCCCCCATGCGGTCGAGCGCGTCGCAGAACTCGCCGAACACGCGCGCTTCGAGCACCTCGTCCTTTTCCCTGGGCACGATACCCTGGGCGATCCCCCAGTCCCACGCGTCCTCAAGACCCGTCTTTTCGCGTTCCTGGTAGGTGCGGAGGCGCTCGCGCACGGAATCGTCCAGGACCGAGCGCAGGACCGAGGATATCAGCGCGTCCATGGTCACGAGCGCGGCGCGCGCATCCTGGCGGCGGGGGGCTTGCGGGTCCCACTCGGCGCCCACGACCACCCCGCCCACGAACTCCGCCGGGACCTGCGGCCCGTCCAGAGGCCGCATCACGTCGGGGGCCACGCCCAGGCTCCGGAGGAGGCCCAGGATGCGGGAGAGCACCGACGGGGCGACCCCGGCGACGCGATGCCGGAACTCGAACCCCAGCTCCATCTCACGCGGCTCCGAAAGGACCTCGGGCAGGCGCTGGACCATGCGCGCGTCCTCGGGGAGTTTGAGCGAGAACGATGTGAACCCGGCGTCGTACGCCGCGAACACTGTCCGCCGCGCCGTTGCGACCTCGTCGTCCCCGGCGCCCGAAAAATACGGGAGCTCTGCGCGCACGAAGAGCGGGCCCGAAAACCCCGAGGCGGTCGCGGCCTCGACGACGCACGAGAAGAACTCGCGGAAGGCCCCGGACAGCCGCGGCGAGTATTCTTCCCCCACCCTCAACCGGAGCCCGATCCCCAAGGCGGAGTCCTTCTCGGCGGCTGCGTGAAGGACCCCCGCGAGGATAGCGGAGTTCCTCCAATAGACAAGCGGCACTGCGGCACGCGGGGGCAGCGCCAGGAGCGCCGTTTTCGAGCTCAGCACCGCAAACGAGGCGTCCTTCGGGACGCGCTGCGCGGCGTTCGTCGGCGAAAGCGCCTGGAGGTCCTTCATGCGCGTCCCTCCCTATTTCACCGGGTTTCCGGTGACGGTGAACAGCGACTTCAAGTCGTCGTCGGTGAACCGGACGCCGGCGCCGAAGAAGAAATCGCGCGACAGGTCGGCCCGGTCCTTGTCGTAGTTGAGCAGGTCGTCGGCGCCGCCGACGACGTATATGTGGTCTCCGATGTTTATGAGACCCATCGTGCGGATGCGCGGCAGCTTGTCGGGAATCGCAAGCTCGAAAACGTCGGTCCTGAGCGTGAAGTGCCATCTAAGAACGTCCAGGTCCAGCCCGCCACCGCCCGAGCTCTCGATAATCCCCACCCTGAACGTGGCGAAATAGAACCGCTTTGCGAACTCGGCCGAGATCTTGAGCGTGTTGGGCGGCGTCGACACCGATTCCTCCCGGCCCGTCTCGGTCAGCTTTCCGGTCGCGCCGGTGGCGAGAATGCGTGTGTACGTTTTGGCGTAGTTCCCGCGGGGGTCGTCGATGAGCTCGATGAGGTAATACTTGTCCTCCTTGGGCTGGAGCGCCAGCGAGAAGTAGGATTTCGCGGCCCGCTGGTAGTAATTGTATTCGGACCGCATGCTGACTATGGTCCGGAGGCGCGACACCTTCCCCGCGATCTCCGACACCGCGTCGGCCGTTTCTTCGAGCGCCCCCGCGATCTTTTCGTCCTTGAGAAGCTTCCCGACGTTCCCCTCTCCCTTTTCAATCCTCGCGGCGATCTTCTCGACGGACTCGAGCGTTCGGTTCAGGCGCGAGACCATCTCCTTGACCCCGCTCACGCCCTCCTTGAGGTCGCCCTCGCCGCGGCCCACAATCCCCTGGATGTTCGCGACGATCTCCTTGGTGGTCTTTGTGATTTCGCGCAGATTCGATATCGCCTCGCCCAGATCGTCCTGCGATCCCTCGGACATCCCGCGCAGGTTCGATGTGACCGTTTCGATGTCCGAGAGGATCCGGTCGAGGCGTTCGCTGTTCTTCTGGAGGAGCCGGGTGACCTCCTCGGAGAGCTGTGACGTGTCGGCGACGATCTTCTTGAGCGACCCCGATGTTTCTTTGCTCCCGAAGACATCGGACATTGCCCCCGTGACCTCCTTGATGTCCACCGCGATCTGGTTGAGCGAACCGAAGATGTCCTCGACCTTGAGTGAAGGGAGGACGTTTGTGATCTCGCTGCCGTCGCGGATCCGCGGCCTTCCCTCGGTCCCGGGCTGGATCTCAAGGTAGTAGTCTCCAAGTATCGAGCTCGAACGCTTGGTTATCGTCGCGTCGTCGAAAAGCGGGATGTCGTTCCCGATCCGGAGCAGGACCTTCCCCCGCCTCCCCTTGAGCGAGATCCCCTCGATCTGGCCGACCGCGACACCGGCGACCACCACCCTGGACTTGGTCACGAGCCCGGTCACGTCGTCGAACAGCGCAAAGACGTTGTAGGAATCCGACGCCGAGAACTTCGACTTCGAAACGCCGCCTATGAAGTAGGCGAGGATCACCGCGGTGACCACGATGACCACGCCCACCTTGAGAGGGGTCAGAACCTTATGCATCGAACGCACGACCTCCGCCGGCCGCCTGCGCCTTCACACCCTGCTGAACCAGGTGGACAGGAACTGCCGCACATGGGGGTGCTCCGAGGCGCGCACGGCCGCCGGAGCACCATACTCCACAATCCGCCCGTCGTGAAGCACCGCGATCGCGTCGGCCACGGCGAACGCGGCGCCGATGTCGTGGCTTATGACCACCGAAGTCACCTGGAGCTTCTCGCGGGCCTCGACTATCATACCGTTCACGTTCTCGGTTGCAATCGGATCGAGGCCCGTCGTCGGTTCGTCATAGAGGATCATCCCCGGATTGAGCACTATGGCGCGGGCGAGCCCGACGCGCTTGCGCATCCCGCCCGACAGCTCGGCCGGGTACTTGTCCTCGACGCCGAAAAGCCCGAAGAGGTTGAGCTTTTCGGTCACGATTGCGCGAATCTCGCGTTCGGAGAGCGACAGGTGTTCGCGAAGCGGAAACGCGACGTTTTCCCCCACCGTCATCGAGTCGAACAGCGCCGCCCCCTGGAACACCATCCCGAACTTGCGGCGCACCTCGTTGAGCCTTCGCTCGCCGGCCTGCGCTATCGCCTCGCCCTCGATCCAGATCTCGCCGCTGTCGGGCCGCAGAAGCCCGATCACGTGTTTGATGAGCACGGACTTCCCGGAGCCGCTCGCGCCGAGGATGACCGTGGTCGATCCGTGCTCGACACGAAGCGAGATCCCCTTGAGCACCTCGTTTTCGCCGAAGCGCTTGCAGAGGTCCCGGATCTCGATCGCCGCGCCCTCGCCGTTCACCGCGGCCCTCCAAGCAGGTACCCGGGCAGGTAGTTGGTCATGAGGACGTTCAGGAAGTAATCCGCGATGAGGATCGCGACGCTCGACACGACCACGGCCTTGGTGGTCGCCTCCCCCACGCCCTTTGCGCCGCCCTCCGCGCGAAACCCCTTGTCGCACGAGATGAGCGCCACGATTGCGCCGAACACCACCGCCTTGTACAGGCCGCTCGTGATGTCTATCGGGTCGAGGTAGTGCCTCGTCCGGGCGACGAACACCCCCTGGTCTATCCCCAGCATCCAAACGCCCATCACGTACGAGCCGAAAAAGCTCACAACGTCGAAAATGGCCGCCAGGACCGGCATCATCAACATGCTGGCGATCACGCGCGGGACGATCAGGTACTGCACGGGGTTTACCGCCATCGTCGAGAGCGCGTCTATCTGCTCGGTCACCCGCATGGTGCCGAGCTCGGTCGCCATGGCGCTCCCCGCGCGGCCCGTGACCATGAGCGCGGTGAAGACCGGCCCCAGCTCGCGCGTCACGGCGAGGGCGACCGACGAGCCGACGAGCCCTTCGGCCTGGAACTTGGCGAGCAGGCTCGTGGTCTGGAGCACCATCACGAGCCCGGTGAACGCCGCGGTGAGGAAGACCACGAACAGCGACTTGACCCCGATGGTCTCCATCTGCTGGACGAGAAGGCCGGCCCGGTACGGGGGCCGGAGCGTCCATTTGAACACCTCGACCGTGGTGGCGACAAACCGTCCCACCTCCTCGAAGCTGTGCGTCACATACGCCGCGACGCCTTTCAAGGGGCTTCTCATGCCGGGACCCTGGGGCGGCCGGGGGCGGGGTTATCGCTCGCGATCTATCTCCTGGAGGAACGCGTGTTTGAGATACAGCCGGTTTCCGCTCATCTTGAGCACGCCGCGCTTCTTGAACTCGGAGAAGATCCGCGACACGGTCTCGCGCGACGTGCCGATCGTGTCGGCGATCTCCTGCTGCGTGGGCCGCCCCTCGATGACCGACGAGTCCTCGACGCGCTTCCCTTCGCGCTCGGCAAGGTCGATGAGGTAGCGGGCGACCCGGCCGTAGACGTCGAGCAGGGTGAGGTTGCCGATGATCTCGTCGGCGCGGCGTATGCGGTTGCAGAGCTCCGACATGACGCGCATCCCGGTTTCGGGGTGCTCGATCATGTGCTGCCTGAAGGCGTCGCGGTTGAGCATGAGTAGCCTCACGTCCTCGACCGCGACGGCGTTCGCCGAACGGGGCCGGTTGTCCAGAAGGGCCATCTCGCCGAAGAACTCGCCCGGTTTGAAATAGCTCAGGATGATCTCCCGGCCGGATTTCCCGAGCAGCACCGCCTTGACCTTGCCCGAGAGGACGATGTAGAGGGCGTCGCCCGGTTCCTCCTGGCTCAGGATGATGGAGTTCTTGGCGAAGTGTTTTTCGACCAGGAGGCCCTCGATCTTCCTCACGGCCGCTTCGTTGAGGTCGGAGAACAGGCTCACCTGTTTGAGCAGTCCGGTCTTCGAATCCATCGGCCCCTCCTGCGGGTGGCTACCGCGTGAATGTTATGGTGCCCGACTTCTGCACCGGCAGGGCGATCCCCTCGACCGACAGCACGCCCGAAAGAGTCCAGTTCATCGACTTCTTCCCGAGGATGTCCTTGAACCTGGCGCCGTGTGTCTTGAGATCCATCGTCGCCGGGAACGTATAGGCGAGATCGGAGGTGGGCGGAACCTTTTCCATCTCCGCAATGCGGCCGTTCCCGACCGGCACGCCCTCGATCTGGAGATCGTACGAAACGTAGTCGACCTTCATAGGGAACACGTTCCGATTCTTCACGAAGATGTCAAACGTGAACCCGACCTCCCCCTTCTCGCCGCTGGCGATCGCCGCGCCCGGGATGTGGACGTCGGGAAGCTCCGGGAGCCCCATGTCGTGCTCGGCCTTGACCGGCACCTCGCCGCCGCCGCCCGAAAGCACGCCGTTGAGCCTGTACGGGGCCGAGCGTTTCCTGATGAAGTCCATGTATTCCTTTGGGTCCGCGGGGTACTCCACCTTCACCCGGATCTCGAACGTGCCCTTCTTGCCGGGGGCCACATCCAGCGACACGGGGGACTGCGTGTCGGCCACGTCCTTGCCGTTGAAGGAAAACGTGTACTTGACATTGTCGAAGGCCTTCGCCAGCCTGGTCCCGTTTGCAACCTCGAACTTGAAACTCAGGGTCCGCCCGGTGCACGACTGCTCGACGAAGTCAAGCCCGTCGTACTCCACGGTGATCTCGCCCGCGTCCTCGATCTGCGCGCCCTTCTGTCCCGCACAGCCCAGACCGCACAGCGCGGCGCCCGCGAGCAGCGTTGGTATCGTCAATGCTCTCATTGAGTTGCTCTCCCCTCCGCGCACCTTTGCCCCGCGGGCCGGGCCCCGCTGCTGACCAATTTGGCGCGCATGTTAGCACAACCAAACGGCGACACAAGCAGAAAGGTGTTTTTCAAGCAAGGATTCAGCCTCGGGTGGGGGCCGGCTTCCCCTGCGCATCAGTTTCCGATGCGTCATCATGTAACTTCGCCCGGCGGCTGCCGCAAACATGCCGCTCCGGGAAACCCGCCCCCCACCCAAGATTGAATGATCACTTTTTCAATTTGAGGTTGACAACCCGTGCGGCGCTCTGGTAAGGCTTGAAATAGAGATACTCTTGACGACTCGGTCCGGCAGGTCCGGGGATTTGAAGCGCGGGACGCGCACCTGAAGGATTTGATGCCGGATCGGAGTTAATCATACTTGAAGCTTCGCGGAGGATTGTTGGCCAATAGCCCCAAAAGGCTTACGCTCCTGGTCGTTCCCGACGGGTCGTCGCGGGTCCAGCGGTTCGTGGTGTCAAAACGAATCATCGTCGGGCTCGTGTTTTCGGCATGCTTTGTCTTTGTGGCGGTGGCCTTCATGGCGGTCCACTACGGCCACCTCGTCGATCAGGCCATGGAGAACGCCAGCCTCAAAGAGGAGAACCTTGCGCTCAAGGGACAGGTCAAGGAGTTCCAGACGAGCATGCGCAACGCCTTGAACGTGGTGACGCGCATCGAGCGATTCGAGACCAAGCTCAGGATGATGCTCCAGCTCTCGGACCCCGAGCGCAACCTCGCAGTCGGCCCGGTCGCCACCCCCGCAGGCGACAAACCGCGCGAGGTCCCGATATTCGGCGAGCTCCTTCCCGGCATCAAGGAATCCAAGGCCGGGCAGATGCTGAGGCTCGCCCTGCTCAAAAGCCGCGTCGAATCGATCCGCACCGAGGCCGAGGTCACCGAGGAGCACCTGCGCGAGCTCAAGGACTTCTTTGACGCGCAAAAGACCATCCTGGCCTCGACGCCGTCCATCTGGCCGTCCCGCGGCTGGGTGACCAGCGATTTCGGGTTCCGCTACGACCCGTACACGGGCGACCGCTCGATGCACCGCGGGCTTGACATCGCCACGCAGGCCGGCACGACGGTCGTCGCGCCCGGCGACGGGCAGGTGATCTCGTCCGAGTACAACTCGTACTACGGGAAGGTCATCCTCATAGACCACGGCAACTCCGTCGTGACGCGCTACGCCCACCTGTCGGAGATCTCGGTGCGCGAGGGCGACAAGGTCGCCCGCGGCCAGAAGATAGGCGCGGTCGGCAACAGCGGCAGGTCCACCGGCCCGCACCTCCACTACGAGATCGAGGTGAACGGGATACCGGTCAATCCGATGAAGTACATTCTGGACTGAGTTCCCCCCGCTCTCACGTCCAAACAGATTCAACCCGGTGCGTTGCAAAAACCGGGTTGCGCGCCGCCCGGACGCGACCCGGTTGCGCCGGAGCGGGGTTTTCGGGCGACCGCCGGGCGCCTGCACAGGCGCCCCCACACAACGACGCATCCGAAAACGACGCAAAGGCGCGGCCGGGGAGCAAGCCGGGCGGCCTCCCGCATCACCATCTCTAGGACTTCCAGTGGGAGTCCGGGTCCATGAAACGCACCCGATTCAACCCGGCATCTTGACACTCGGACGCAACCGCGTAGAGTTGCTGCCCATGAAGGCGCCGAGGCAGATCGTCGAGGAGATCGTCAGGAAGGCCGTTGCGCGCGGCATCGAACGCGGCGCCTTCCCGGCGGCGGCGGCGACGGTCGGTTTCGGCGTCGATCTTCCCAAGAAGGCCGAACACGGCGACCTGGCCACAAACGCCGCGTTCCCGCTCGCGAAACTCCTGGGGCAGAACCCGATGGAGGCGGCCGAGAAGCTGCGCGCGCTCGCCTTGGACGAGGCCGGAATGGACGGCCATATCGAGTCGGTCACCGTCGCCCGGCCCGGTTTCGTCAATTTCGTTTTCTCCGAACAGTTCCGTTCGGACGGCCTGCGCGAGATCTTCGCGCGCGGCAGCGGGTTTGGCCGCACGGACGAAGGCAGGGGCGCCCGCGCCAACGTTGAGTTCGTCTCGGCCAACCCCACGGGGCCGCTTCACGTGGGGCACGGGCGCGGCGCGGTGGTCGGCGACGTGGTCGCGTCGGTCCTTTCGGCTTGCGGGTACACGGTCAGCCGCGAGTACTACGTCAACGACCAGGGGGCGCAGATCCGCAACCTCGGGGCGTCGCTCAAAGAACGCATCAAGGAGGCGGCGGGCGAACCCTTCGAGATTCCGGCGGACGGGTACCACGGGGAGTACGTGCGCGAGCTCGCCGCCGAGCTCGTCGCCCAAAAGGGCGGCGCGGCGGGCGCCATGGCCGTCGAAGAGCTGAGCGGGTGGGGGTCGGCGAGGCTCCTTGAGGCGATCGGGCGCGACCTCGAGTCGTTCGGGATCAAGTTCGATGTGTGGTTCCGGGAGTCCGAACTCCATTCTCGCGGTGCCATCAAGGTCCTCGTGGAGGGCCTCAAGTCGCGCGGGCTCGCGTTTGACGACCCGACGGGCGCCGTGATGCTTGGGGCCGAGGCCGGGCGCGAATTCGGAGACGACAAAGATCGGGTGCTGGTCAAGTCAAACGGCGACGCCACGTATTTCGCCTCGGACGTCGCATACCACGAGGACAAGCTCAAAAGGGGGTTCTCGCGCCTGATAAACGTCTGGGGGGCCGACCATCACGGCTATATCCCGCGCGTCCGGGCCGGCATCAAAACCACGGGGCGGGACCCCGCCGTCCTCGACGTGATCCTCGTCCAGATGGTCAACGTCCTGCGCCATGGGAAGCCCGTGGCGATGTCCAAGCGCTCGGGGTCGTTCGTGACGCTCCGCGAGGTCCTCTCCGAGGTCGGGCGCGACGCCGCCCGCGTGGTGTTCTGCATGCGCAGGCCCGACGCACAGCTCGACTTCGACCTCGAGATCGTCAAGCGCAGGACGCTCGACAACCCCGTGTTCTACATGCAGTACGGTCACGCCCGGATCTGCTCCATCCTGCGAAAGGCCGCGGCGATGGGGCTCACGCCCCCCGCGTACGATTCGGGGCTGGTCCCAAAACTTGCGCTCCCCGAGGAGCGCGAGATAATAAAGCGGTTGATGTTTTACCCCGAGGCGCTGCTCTTGTGCGCCAGGACGCTGGAGCCGCATCACCTCGTGTTCTACATCAACGAGACGATCGGAGAGTTCCACGGCTACTATACCAAGTACAAGAACACCGCGCGCGTAATATCGGAGGATACGCAACTCACGGCCGCGCGGCTGATGCTCTGCGGCGCGGTGCGCACGGTTCTCGCCAATGCGATGGGGGTTCTGGGGGTCGAGGCGCCCGAACGGATGGACAGTATGCCCGGCGATGATGCCGGCGAAGAGGCCAGGGACGAGGCCAAGGAAGAAGACTGACATGCTTCAAGGCAGGGCCAGACAGAGGGTAGAGATAAGGGTCGAACGCCGCCAGCTCTTTTTGCTTTTTTTGGTCGGCCTGCTGGTAGCGGCGCTGACGTTTTCGGTGGGCGTCATGACCGGGAAGAGGCTTGATGCACTGGCGGGAGGCGGCACCGAAAAGGGCGGGATCTCGACGGCCGGCAAGGCGGCGGAGATCGAAAAGGCCGTCAAGAAAGACGCGGCCCCGGCCCCGGCGCCCGCGCAGGTCCCCCTGGCGGCCAAAGAAGGCCCCGAGCCAAAGGCGGCGGCGCAGGCGCCCGAGAAACCGGATACGCCCGGGAAGCCGGACAAGACCGAGAAGGCCGCCAAGGAGCCGCCGGAAAAAGCCGAGGCCGGCCAAGCGCCAAAACCCGCGGCCAAAGAAAAGGAAAAGGAGCCCGAGAAGGCCGCCTCGGGACCGCCGGTGAAAGAGCCGAAGGAGCCTTCGGAAGGCTCCGGCGCCGCCGCTTCGGGCGAGCACACGATCCAGATCGCCGCTCTCCCCGACCGGAACCAGGCCGTGGCCCTGGCAGCCCAGATGGAAAAGAAGGGCTACAAGACGCACATCTCGACGACGCAAGTCGCCGGCAAGGGCACGATGTACCGCGTGCGCATCGGACGGTTCAAGACCAAGGAGGAGGCCGACGCCTTCCGCGAGGATTACCTGAAAAAGGAAAAAGGCCCCTGCTTCGTCACGCCGGTGAAGTGAGACCAGCGGCTTGTCTTGTGTTTCCACTTGCAAAACTCTTCCAACCGCTGAGACCGCTGAGAAAAAAACCATATTCTTCGACATCTCTGCGCGGAGCGAAGCGGCTATGGTCGCGGCCGTTTCGACCCCCGATCTTCATGTAGGCAAGGAACACTTCTACGATCACACCCGGGCTGACTGCGACGGGGCGACCACCGCCGGAAAGAGGCGCCGGTCCCGAAAAAAAGTGGGGTTGGCAAGCGACGAGGGTGCATCCCCGCAACTGGGGTGACGCGAAGGCCGGGGCGACGCCTGCCCGGCACACGTTCTGCCTGTCCGGCGCGCGCGACGGTTTTTCCGGGGGATCGCTGCGCGGACTTCTCCCCCGGACCCCCTGCGCGTCAGTTTCCGATGCGTCATCATTTAACTTCGCCCGGCGGTTGCCGTAAACATGCCGCTCCGGGAAACCCGTCCCCCACCCAAAACTGAATGATCACCCGGCCCGGCCAATTCGGGAGTCAGTTTCGTGTTCCCCAAAATCGGAGATGCACCCAAGCGACGAGCCGGCGTTGACACCAGCCGCGGGCGTCGGGTAGTCTTTGCGCGTTCGGTGAAAACGCTCAAAGACCGGGGCGCGCGTGGAGGCATTCGACGTCGTCATAGTCGGGTCGGGGTTCGGGGGTTCGATCCCGGCGCTCCGGCTCGCCGGGCAGGGCCGCAGGGTCCTTGTGCTCGAGCAGGGCGAGCGCCTGACGACAAAGGACTTTCCGCAGGACTGGGGTTTTCGGGCGCAGACCCGCCTCTTCAATGCCTACACGTCAAAGGACTACCGCGTCTTCATGCGTTACGGGAAGGGCCTGGGCGGCGGGTCGCTCATCTACGCCGCGGCGATGCTCCGCTCGCCGTCCGAGGCGTTCGAGTTCCGCGACAAGACCGGCTACCGCGTCTGGCCCACGTCGGTGACGCGCCAGGTCCTGGACCCGTACTACGCCAAGGTCGAGGCGATGATGCATATCTCCCGCGCGTCGTGGGCGGATGTGCCCAAGGCGGGGGGGTGTTTCGCGATGCTGCTTGACAAGATGGGACTCACCTGCGACCGGACGATGTACCCGATCGTGGACTGCCTCCAGTGCGGGTTTTGCATGACCGGGTGCCCGTTTGGCAAGAAAAAGCACCTGGGACACAACTACATCCCGCAGGCCGAAACGCTCGGCGCCGAGTTCCGCACCGGGTGCAAGGTGCACCACCTGGAAAAAGACGGCGAGGGCTACGCAGTCCACTACGCCGACGTGCACAACGTCGCGCAATCCGTGCGATCGGATCTTCTGATCCTCGCCGCAAGCGCGCTCGAAAGCCCGGCGATCTTCTTGCGTTCGAAACCGTATCTCTCGGGCCTCCACCCGCAGGTGGGAAAGAACTTCAACCAGAACGGCGACGTCGCGCTCGTCTTCCTCCTCCCCGAGGGTTTTCCCAAGGCGTACGGGTACCTGGGCCGCAACAACGCCGGGGTGATCACGTACGCCTTCTGGGACGAGCACAGGATCACCATCCATGCCGGCGCCGGGCCGCCGGCGCTCTTTGCCGCGCTCGACGTCGTGCGCGAGGGGGGGAGAAAACCTGACGTGCCGCTGGGGCTAGAGTTCAAGCACTTCCTAAAGCAGAATTACCCGGACCGCTTGATCTCATCGCTTGCCATCGGGCTCGTGGACGGCGACGGCGAGGTGTCGGTGAACTCCCAGGGTCTTGTGGAATTCGACGTGCCGATGAACGAGACCTTGAAGGCATACATCGACCGCGTGGCGGGCGTCGGGCGGCGTATTGCCCAAGAGACCGGGGCCGAGCTTCTGCGCACCTCCGACGAGAGCTTCGAGCACGGCGACGCACACCCGCTTGCAACTGTCCGGATGGGCGACGATGCCGACCGGGCGCCGTGCGACCCCAACGGCGAGATCAGAAGCCACAGGAACATCTTTGTCACCGACGGGGCGTGCATACCGGGCGGTACGGGGGTCAACCCGGCGCACACGATTGCGGCAAACGCCGAGAGGATAGCGGAATGGATCACGCAAAACAGGTGAAAGGCGAAAGGCCCGCGATCGATCGGCGGGCGTTCCTGTACAATGCCTGCATCTGGTCGGCGGGGGCGGTGATGGCGGGGTTTGCGACGCGCCTTTCGGGCGACGAGTGCGGGTTCTCGTCGCCCGGGTTCACGCGCCCGGTCCTTCCCAACGCGTGCATTCAGGCGACGACCGAGACCGAGCGAACGCTCGCGCTTTTGGTCGAAACCGTCGTCCCCGGTCCCGAAACCGACCCCGACGGCGCCCCCGGCGGGGTGGAGTCTTGCGCCCTCAATCTGCTCGCCGACGACTACTATCCGTTCAGGGCGTACGCCGAGGGCCTCGCGAGCATCATAAACGTGCAGGCACAGGGCGACTTCGGAAAACCGTTTGCCGACCTCGCCTACAAACAGCGTCTGGGCGTCCTCGTTGCGGCGCAGGAGTCCCTGCCCATCCTGAGAATGGTCTACCGCGCGATCCGGTCGGCATTCTACGGCGGGGCATACAACGGCGTCGGGCTCACGTACCTTGGTTATCCCGGGCCGAACCTGGGCTACCGCCACATCCCCGAGGCATCGTTCCGCCGGGCTGTCTGCAAAGAACTGACGACGACGGGGTGGATGTCTTGAGAACCGCACTTCCAAAACCCTGGCAACGAATCCCGTGCTCCGAGTCCAGCATCCAGCATCCGGCATCCAGCACCCGGGGCGGTTGCATTTTTGTTGTGGTCATCCTCGCCGCGGTGATCGGGTGCGGGAAGGTCGGCGTCGCGCCGGAGTTCGGGGCGGAATGCCGGCGCGGCGAGACGCGCGCGTGCGACTGCGGGGGCGGGGCGGCCGGCATTCAGCCATGCGTGTTCGCCGACGGAAAGAGCCGCTGGGCGGCGTGCGGGCAGTGTTCCGCGGCGCCGCCGGACGGCGGCACAGGTGACACGGGCGGGGTCGATGCCGGCGAAAAATGCGAGGTCACGGGCATCCCCGCGTTTTCGACGAGGTGCGCGGACTGCCACGATCTGACAGCGTTGGGCGCCGCCGATTCCGACGAGAGCGCCGGGGCGCGGGCGTGGGCCTCGCAGAACGGCCCGGGCCTCGTCCGGTTCGAACCCGCCATGCCGTCGGCTTCAGTCATGCTCGACGCACCGTGGAAAAAACGCGGGCGGCATGCCCCTTCTGAGCTGGAATACGCTCTGAGCCGGGAGACGGCGCCACGCCCCGGCGTGCCCTGGAGCCCTGTCTCGCCCATGACAGACGCCAAAAACGTCGAAACGCCCGGCGGAGCCTCCGCGAGACAGGGTGAAGGGGCGTGCCGGGGTGGGGCGTCCCCGAACGCCCTGCGAACGGCAGATGCCGCGGCGTGCTCGGGCTGCCACCCGATCCGCGATGACGGGCTGGGGCACGGCACCAAGACGTATCCGGCCGCATATCGCGGCTCTCCGTTCGAAGGCGGCGTCAACTGCGCCGGGGCGTGCCACGCGTGGCTCCGGGATTCGATAGTCGCTTCGGGGTTCGAGGATGCGCAGGGCGCGACTCCTGAGCACCGGGGGTCCGGCAGGCCCGACGCCCTCCTTGCGGTCTCCACAGCGCACAGGACGATTTGGCAACGCGGTTTTCGGTCGACGAGCCCGTGGCAGAAGATCGGCGCGTTGAGTCCCGGCTGCGGCGGCTGTCATCACGCCCAGTCCGAAAAACACGGCGAGGTCCCCGCGTGCACGGCGTGTCACAGATTCGGCGGCGTCGAAAGCGAGCCGCACAAGGAGCACGTCGATCGGATTTCGACGCTGATCGACCAGATCGACCCGAAACGCCCGCAGATGACCGCGTGCGCGTACTGCCACGACGAGGGCGACACCGCCAGGGCGCGCTCCAACGCCGCTTGCTACAATTGCCACCTCTCGGGCCACCAGCCCCTTGACGCAAACGCCAAGGCGCATTTCTGGAAAGTGCCGTAGGCACGCGCGGGCGCCCCATGGAAAGGGTGAGGCGGTGAAGAAAATTTTCTTTTCGGTCCATTTGACCGAACGCCGCAAGCGTACTACCGTGTGGTCAGGAGCGCCGGGGATGAAGATCAAGGAAGTCCTGGAAACCGTGGGCCGGATGCACGCCGACGGCGTGATTGGACGGTACGCAATCGGCGGCTGGCCGGTCCGGTTTCTGCCGCGAGGCGGCGGCGGGGACCGGAACTGCCAAGTAACGCGCCTTTTCTTCCCGTGATTTGGAGTACGCTCTGAACCGGCACACAGAGCCCCGCGGTGGGCGTGCTCCGAACGCCGGGAACCGCCTTTGTTCCTTGCGCAGGAAGGGTGCGTTGGTGTAACGATCGGGGCGCGGAGTCGAGGCGCGGGAGGCGCATGGAGGACCGGACGGACAAGACCCTTCGGGTCGGCGCTGCAAAGATCGACATCACGCCCCACGGGCGGACCGTGAATCTCGCGGGGTTCGGGTTCGGCCGCAGGTCCACCGGCGTGCTCGACCCGCTGTTCGCACGGGCCATCCATATTTCGCATGGCGGGGAATGGGTCGTCCTCGTCTCGGCGGACCTCATAGGCCTTTTCCGCGGGTTCGTCGAGGGCGTCCGCACACGGCTGCGCGACGATCTGGGCGACGCCTCGCGCGTGCTCGTCTGCTGCACGCACAACCACGACGGGCCCGACACGATGGGCTACTGGGGCCGTTCGCTTTTTGACGCAATCCCAATCCGCTCGGGCGCAGACCCCGCCTACATGGAGGAACTGGGCGCAAAGATCGCCCAAGTGGTTCGCGCGGCCAAGGCCGACGCCTTGCCCGTCGCCGCGTTCCGCGGCCGGGCGGTCGCACCGCCGGCCCTCGCCGAGAACGTGCGGCGGCCGGGGCACAAGGACGACGCGCTCGAGTGGCTGCGCTTCGACGGACCGGACGGCTCGCCCAAGGCCCACGTGTTGAATTTCGCCTGCCATCCCGAGGCGCTCTGGAGCCGGAATACGCTTCTGAGCGCGGACTATCCGGGTGTGCTTTGCGGCCTCGTCGAACAACATACCGGCGGCACCGCGTTGTTCTTCTCCGGCGCTCTGGGCGGGATGGTGACGCCGAACATGGAGGAGTCCGCCTCGCTCCCCGACCGGCGCCGGTTCATGGAGTCGATGGGGCGCGCGCTCTTCGAGCGGCTTCTGGAAAGCGAGGGCCGCGCGGCGCCGATCGACTCGCCCGCGGTCCGGCACGCCCGAAGGGTCTTTTCGGTCCCCGTTTCCAACCGGGTGTTCCGGCTCCTCGGGGCGGTTGGCGTGCTTTCCCGCGAAGGGACGACGGGACGGCGCATCGTGACCGAGACGCACATGGTCCGCATCGGCGACGCGCTTTTATTCGGTGCCCCGGGGGAACTGCTTCCTTCGATGGGGTTCATGCTCAAAGCCGGGCTTTCGAGAAGTCCCGCGATTTTCACTTTGGGGCTTTGTTGCGACGAGCTCGGGTACATCCTCGCCCCCGACGAATTCGGGCAAAAGACCTACCGTTTCGAGAGGTCGATGTCAGTCGGCACCGGCCTGACGAAAGAGGTCCTCGAAAGCGCGTTCGATCTCGCTGCGCGTGTGTTATAGTGGCGAAATGTTGCGGGCGCAGAAACTCCTCCGCATCGCGTCGTCGCTTGCGAAGGTCCGGCTCATGGGGGCGAGGATCCCGCTTTTCGCGAGCATCGAGCTCACGCGCCGGTGCGACGCCCGATGCCGGTATTGCGGCACGCATTCAAATCACGGGCCGGAGCTTCCGCGCGGGGACTGGATCGGCGTGATCGACGATCTCGCGGCAAGCGGCGCTCTTCGCGTGAGCTTCACGGGAGGGGAGCCGCTGCTCTACCCGGCAATCGCCGAGCTCGTGGCCCGCTGCGCGGCCCACGGCATCGAGGTCGAGATCAACACCAACGGGCGGCTTTTCCCCGGGGCGCTCAAGTCGCTCCCCGGGCTTTCCTTCGTGACCATCGGTCTCGACGGCATCGAGGAGGTCAATGACGCCGTGCGCGGGAAGGGCGCGTACGCGGCCGCAGTTGCCGCCTATCGGGCCGCATGCGCGGCCGGCGTGCGGGGCGGGTTCCTGGCCGTTCTGTCAACCGAGTGCATTTCCCGTCTCGACGAGTTCCTCGAACTCAGCAGGCGGGAGGGCTTCCCGGTGCTTTTCCAGCCCGTGTTCGAATGGTACCTCAGGAGCCGGAGGAGGATCCGCCGTCCGCCCGGACGCGAGGCGTACCGTCGAGCCATCGACCGCCTTCTGGAGGCCCGGCGGACCGGTTACCCGGTGATGAATTCCGCCGCGGGACTCGACTACCTGCGCAGGTGGCCGGGCCCTGCGCCGATCCGGTGCGGGGGCGGGCGCTGCTTCGTACGGATCTCAAGCGCGGGGATACTCGAGGTGTGCGGATTGAAATGCGACACGACTCCCGCGGGAATTGACGCGCGGCTCGGCGTTCTTCCGGGGATGAGGCGGATGCCCGAAGTGAAGGGCAATGCATGCTGGTGCGCCGGCCGCACCGAGGTGAACCTGGCGCTCGACTTGCAGCCGACGGCTGTGATCAAGGTCATTCGGAGGGTGTAGAGGGCGGCATGGGGCCAGCGGGGACCAGGTTCGAAACGGCGCGCCGCGCCGCCTTCGAGGTTGCGCTCTGCGCCGTCGCGGCGGCATGGTTCTGGCCGTTCGCCACCGCAAACCTCATGTTGGCGCAGGATGAAGGCGTCGAGGCGACCGCCGCGCTCCAGATCCTCGGAGGGAGGACGCTCTACGCCGGGATCATGCAGAGCGTCAAACTCCCGGTCTACCTGCTTGCCCTGCTCTTCAAGGCCTTCGGCGCGCGGCTCGTAGTTGCGCGGCTTTTCGAGCTCTGCGTGTGCGTTCTCCTGGCGCTCGCCGTCCACCGGTTCGTGGCGCGGCGGACGAACGCGTGGTTTGGACTGGGGGCGGCCGCCGCATCGGCGGCGTGGTCCCTGCCTTTCTGGAACATCGTCGGTTGGGATTGGGAAGGGATCCTGCTCGTGGTCGTGTCGTCGGCGGTGTTCGCCCGCCACCTCGAGGCCGGAGCGAAATGGCGGCTGGCGATGGCCGGGGCGCTCTGCGGCGTCACGTTCTTTTTTCAACCGGATTCCGCCCTGCTCGCGGCCGCGGGGTTTGCCGCGATCCTGGTGCTTAAGCGGCTGGTTGAGCGGGCGGGGGGCGCAGGAACGTCCGGGGCGATCGCGCGGGAGGTCGGTGCGCTTGCCGCGGGGTTCGCGGGGGTCGTCGGATCGGTCGCGGCCGTCGCCGCCGCGGCGGGGTTTCTGGGCGAGATGACGCGGCAGATGGTGGCGGGCCCGCTCGGGAACTTCGGGTTCATCGGCAGCCGGTACATACCTTTTCCGATTCCGCCGTACGCGAGGCCCGCCGAGTCGTGGTGGTACGGCGCCGATTTCGTGGTCTTTGGCGTCTACCTGCTCCCGTTTGCCGTCCTGCCGGTTTCTGCGGCGCTGACCCTGCGTTCTCTCGTAAGTCGGGACCCGCGGCGGTGGGACGATGCGCTCGTCGTGGTCGCCGGAACGGTGATCTTCATGCAGGTGTTCCCGCGGAGTGATCTCCAACACTACGTCTTTGCGCTCACCGGTCTCTCGATCCTGCTCGCGTGGTCCCTGCACCGGCTGGGCGAGCGGTTTCTCCCGCGGCCGGAGGGAAGGGCATGGCGCGCGGCGCCTCTGGCCGCGCTTCTCCTGCCGCTCGTCGTGTTCGCCGCCGACGGTGTCGCCAAGGCCGTCCCCCAGATCAGGGGGCCGCTGGTCCGGTCATCGTTCCCGGCGCTGGCCGGAATCAGGATACCCGCCGACCGCGAGGACGAATTCAGGGGCATCGCGAAGTTTCTCCATTCGAAGGGACTCCGGCGCGGAGACGAGGTGCTCGTGCTGCCCGCCGACCCGATACTGTATTTCGTAATCGGCATCGCAAACCCCGCCCGGCACAACTGCATCGATCCGGGCTTCCATGACGAGAACGACGAGCGCGAGGTGGTGGGGGTGATCGAGAACAAGCGCCTTCCCTGGGTGATCTTCAAGGGCTGGGGCACGGACAAGGGCTTCGAGCGTTATGCGCCGATCGTCCACGCGTACCTGGCCGGGGGCTACCGGCCCGCCGGGGCGTTCGGGGCCTACACTGTTCTTGCCCGGGGGGGCGTGCCATGATCGGAAAACCGGTTCCCGGCCGAGCCGCGGCCTTAGTCCTGCTGGTCCTGCTGGCGGCGCATCACGATATCGTGTTCCCTCCGGCGTGGGCGTGGGGTGATGACGTGCTCGAATACGCCGTGCCGTTCAGCCGGTTCGTGCTGCGGAGCCTCTCCGGCGGGGACACGCCTCTCTGGAATCCCCACGAAGACTGCGGATCGAGCCTGTTTCACGAGCCGGCGTTCATGGGGCCGTTCTATCCGGCGTTCCCGCTCTTCCTGCTCCCCTCGGGCTGGGCGCTCAACCTCGGGTTCATGCTGCACGTGCTCGTCGGCGCGGCCGGGGCATTCGTTCTGGCGCGGCGGCTGGGCCAGGGTCCGCTCGCCGCGCTTGGGGCCGGGTTCCTTTTCGGCGCGTCGTCGTCCATGCGAATCAACATCTCCAGCGGCTACCTGCCGAACGCCGTTTCGATATCGTGGCTGCCGTGGATGCTGGCCGCACTCGAGGCGGGCTGGGCGGGACGCGCCCGCCCCCGTGGGTGGGCGCTCGCCGCCGCGGCGTGCGGGCTTTCGTTTCTGGGCGGAAACGCGGCGGTGTCAGCCGCCTGTCTGATCGTCGCGGCCCTCTACGGGGCCGCCCGGATCGCCGTCCCCGGTGACGGCCGCAGCCGCCTGGCCGCGGCGCAGTACTGGATCCCAGCCCTCTGCGTCTCCGCGGCCGCCGGGCTCACGGCCTCGGCCGTGCAGATTCTGCCCACCGCCGGGGCAATCGCGGGATCGGCCCCCGGCGCCGACCGCGCGCTGCGTGTCTTCGAGTACCTGGCCTACGAACCGTGGCGGATCTTCCAGACCGGCGTGATGGGGGCCAACCCGGGGTTCGGCGGCTCGCTGTTCGCGGGGATGACCGGAGTCGTGTTGGCGGTCCTGGGCGCGTCCCGAAGCGCCGGAAGCGCGGCCGCGCGCGTCCTGCTGTTCGCCGGCGGTGCGGTCTATCTTGTCTTCATCTCGCCGTGGTTCGGCGCGTACCAGGCCGCGGTGAAGGTGCTGTCCCCGCTTTTGTTCCTTGGCGGCACCTACGAGTTCGACGGTGCCATCCCCTTGTTCGTCGCCCTGCTCGCGGGCGCGGGCTTGCAGCACCTTCTTGACCGCGGCGGGCCGGATCGCCGTGACCTCGTCGCCGCTTCGGCGGCGATGGCCGCCGTTCTTTTGTTCGCGATCTTCTACGCCGTGTCCTACAAGGCCAATCCGCAGCCCCGTCCTGCGGCGGTCATCGTCCCGGTTGCGGTTGCCGTGCCCGTTCTGGGGGGCGCGCTGCTCGCGTGGCGTCGCCGGAAGTGGCCCGTACCTGCGGCCGCCGCGGTGCTCGTCGCCATTGCGGCCGTCGAGATGGCGGCGTATTGTTTTCTGACGCGGGACGTGGCGCCGTCCCGGTATTCCGACGAGGCCTTCTTCGATCGCACAGAGGTTATCACCGCTGCGGTCGCCGCGACGCCATCATATCGCATCCTTCCATACGAGATCCGGCACGTTCCGGCGGCGTGGCATATCCAACGGAACGAGGGGATGGTCCAAGGCTACCACTCGGCGTTCGGAAACGCCAAAATCCCGACGCGGCGGTTCGCGGAGTTCACGCGCCTCAACTCGGGTGACGTCATCCTCGGCCGGCGGGCGTTCCAACGGATGCTGCACGTCCGCAAGCCGCCGCCGGAAGTGAGACTCGAACCTCGGGATCTCAGGCTCCTCTCGATGATGGGCGTGCGTTACATTGCAACCGACGCGCCGCTCGCGGGCGCCGGGGCGTCTTTTTGGCCGGGACCCGCGGCGGGTGACACGCGGTTGTATGAGAACCCCCACGCGCTTCCGAGGGCGTACGCCGTCGGTAGAACGCGCGGGGTGCCCGATGACTCGGCCGCGCTCGCCGCGCTTTCGGCCCCGGATTTCGATCCGTGGTCCGAGGCGGTGCTGACGGGCGGCCCGTCGCTGGACGGCGGTGGAGGGTGCGACGGCGTCGCGGTCGCAGCGTACAGAAACGGGCTTGTCGTCATCGACGCGGTCGAGTGCCGCGGGCGCGCGGCGCTGGTGCTGGCAGACCAGTTTGACCCCGATTGGCGCGCGACGGTCGACGGGGTCCCGGCCGCGGTGCTGCCCGCGAACCATCTCTTCCGCGGGGTGGTCGTCGGCCCCGGCGATCATCGAATCGAGTTCCGGTACGCGCCGCGCCTTTTCCGGGCCGGTTTGTTCGTGAGCGCGGTCGCGTGGGTCCTGATCATGGCCGCAGCGGGCTGGCCGCGCGGCCGCGGCCGGAGGCGCGCGTGAGCTTTATCCGGCGGCATACACCGGCGGTCGTCATCGTCGGGCTGGCGCTCGTCGCGTTCGTGCGGCTCCTGTATCGGACCGACTACGCGGCGGGCGACGACGTCCTCGAGGTTGCAGGCCCGTTCTCGACGTTCTTCTGGCGGAGCATCGCCGAGGGGGATATTCCAATCTGGAATCCGTACCAGGAGACCGGCGTCTCCATCTTCAACTACTCGCCGTGGATGGGGCCGTTCTACCCGCTGGTGGTCCTGTATCTGCTCCTGCCGCTGCCGTGGGCGCTCAACGCGGGCTATCTCTTTCACATCCTCCTCGCCGCCGCCGGCTGCTACCGATTCGGGCGCCGCCTGGGGCTCGAAAGGCAGGGGGCGACCGCGGCGGCGGCCGTCCTTCTCCTCTCGTCCGAGTTCGTCTATCGCGTCAACCAGGGATACCTGCCCGACACCGTTTCGGTCGCCTATCTGCCGTGGCTGCTCTTCTGCATAGAGGGGGTCGTCGGCGCCCCGCGCCCGAGCCGGCGTGACGCGGCCCTCCTGGCGCTCTGCACGGGGCTTCTTCTGCTCGGCGGGCACACGACGCACAACTGGATGGTCTTGTTCACCGCGGTCCTGTACTCGGCGGTTCGGATACTGGCCCCCCGGGACGCGGACGGACGCGGACGGCTGGCCGCCGCCGGGATGTTGTGCGCGGCCTTTGCCGCCGGCCTGCTCGTCGGCGCGGTGCAGGTGTTTCCGACGCTGCAGGCGATCGCGTGGAGCCCCGCGTCGGGCGGCCGCGAGCTGCGGCGTTGGCCCGAGTTCGTAAACGAGTGGTGGCGCCTGTTTCAGATCCCGTTTTTGGGTGCGGCGCCCAATCTGCGCGGCGCCGGTTTCGCCGGCGTCACGGCTTCGGCGCTCGCCATCGTCGGGGCTGCGGCGTGGCGGCGCGAGAGGGCGCGGCTGGCGCTGTTTGCGGCGGCCGCGGTGTCGTACGTATTCTTCATTTCGACCGGCGTCGGGCTCTACGGGGTTCTGGCGGAGGTCGTGCCGACGTTCGGCACGCTGTCGTACACGTATCTGTTCCTCTTTCCCGTCATCCTGGTCATGGCCGTGTGCGCCGGGCGCGGGCTCGATCTCTTCGCCTCGCGGGCGCCGACGGCAAGGGAACTTGGCGTTCTGGCGATGTCGGGCGCCGTGCTTGTTGCGTGGGCGGTCTGGTATCGTCTGGGCTACCGGTACCCGGACACCGGTCTGCCGGTAACGGGCGCATGGCTTTTTGTCCCGTTTTTCGTTGCCTGTGCGGCGCTTGTCGCGGCGCTTTTCGCGCGGCGCTCGGGCGCACTTGACGGCAGGCGCCTCCCACACGCGCTCCTTCTGTGTCTGGCCGTCGAAATGACCGCCTATGTGTGGCACGCGTCCGAGCCGCGTCGCGCGCCCTTTCGGGGCCGGGACTACTTCGCGGCGTCGCTGTTCACGGACGGAATGAAACGCCGCGCGGCGACCGGCGAGCGGTTCCGTTTCTGGGACCTCGAGGTTCACCGCGACGAGGCACGCCGTGCGGTCAAACACCACCAGTCCACCGTCGAACGGCTCGAAGAGGCCGGGATCACATCAAAACTGCCCCGCGCGCGGTATGCCGTATACTCGCGGCTCTTCGGCGAACGCCTCACGCTGGATCGGTACGTCCAGCCGGTGCTCACCGCCGAAAGGGGGATGCCCGACGCAATCAACCTTGACGAGGAGGGCCGCGGGGCGGGGCGCCTGCTGAGCCTTCTCAACGTGCGTTTTGTCATCTCGAATCTGGGGCTTTCGGGCGGGGATTATCTTCCCGTGCTGACCCGCGACGGCACGACGCTCTACGAGAACACCGGAGGTCCGGCGCGCGCCTACGTCGCCGCGCGGGTGTTTTCGGCGAAAAACGGAAACGAGGCCCTCGAGACCATCCTTCGGCCCGATTTCGACGCGCGCGGCGATGTCGTCGTGGAGGCGGGCGGGGAGATCCCCGGCGGCGCGCGGGGTACGGCGGCGATAACGTCGTACAGGAATGCCGAGGTCCGGGTGCGCGTTTCCACGCCGGCAGCAGGGGTGCTTGTGCTCCTCGACCCGTTCGACCCGAACTGGCGCGCCGAGGTCTCGGGAAGGCCGGCCGCCTTGATGCGCGCCAACTACCTGTTCAGGGCCGTCCAGGTCCCGCCCGGGGATAGCGAGGTCGTCTTCCGGTACAGGCCCATTCCGTTCTTCGCGGGGTGCCTGGTGAGCCCGCTCGCGGCGGCGCTGCTTCTCTTTCTCGTGCTCTGCCGCAGGGCCCGCGCGCAACGATTCGTGGCGGGTTAGATGCCGAGGCCGCCCAGGAACTTGAACAACTCGCCGGCGATCATCTCGTGAGCCCGCTCGTTCGGATGATGGTCCATTTCGTTGACCCAGAGGTCCTCGGCCCGCAGCGGCTCGAACAACGGCAGAAGGTCGAGACACGAAAGGCCCTGCGCGCGGCAGTATTCCCGGATGAGGGCGTGGGCCTCGGGAAACGAGTAGTTCTGAAGGTCGTAGAAAAGCGGAAACACCATGATGATCATGGTCATTCCGCGGGCGCGGGCATCGGTGACAATCCGCTGCAGCATCTCGAACTTGCCGGCCGCGTGGGGCCCGCGAAAAGAGTCGAGGTACGCGCGCAGGGTCACACGGTGGAGCCTCAACCGGTCGATCCGAAAGCGCACGAAGTTGTAGAACGCCGAGTAAGAGCGGAGGGGGTCGTACCGGTTGCCCCCGTTGTTGAAGTCTATGAAGTCGTTCCCGTAGATCCCGGTGAGCATCGGCCGGCCGAAGTCGTTGAGCACGAACCCGTAGACGACCGCGTCGAACGACTGCTGCGCGACCGTGCGCGAATAGATATCGACTACGTTCTCGATGTCGGCCCCCATGACGGCGTGGTTCGTGACGGCAATGGGCCGCCCCGCCGCCTCGAACATCCGGCCGAGCCTCGCAACGCAGGTGTCCTCGTACCGGACCCCCATCCCGAGGGTGAAGGAATCCCCGATGAAAAGCAGGCGCTTCGCCGCCCCGGCCGCCGGCGCCGGGGCAGTGCCGCCGTCGTCGGGAAGACGATACCCCTCGGGCGTGAGGCGGTAGTTGAGTCCGTACACCGGCAAATCGCCGATCTTGCCCACCACGTCGTGGTACCCGCGGGGATTGGTGAAGTAGATCTTGGTGTCGTTGGCAAAGCGGTGGTACGCCGGCCCCCACAACCGGGCCGCGAGTTCGAACGCTCCCAGCGACAACACGATGGAAAGCGCGGCCGCAGCGGTTCTGAACAGGACCCGCTTTCGGAGTCCCCAGCCGGTCTCGGGATCGCGTGCCGCGGTGCGCATCTCTTGTGCGGATGCTATCATGACCCGGGGCGAAAGGCACTCCCCGACGATCCCGGACGATTGAGTTCGTTTGCGCGATGCGGTAGAGGTGCTGGGTATGAGGGCCCGGTTCAAACACGCCGGTGCGCTGGCCGCCGTCGTATTGGGACTTGCCGCATGCCAGGAGCAGATGCGCGAGTCGAGCTTCGTTCACAAGCTGCGAATCCTCGGGGTCCGCGCCGAGGACCCCGAGATGACCGTCGCGTTCCCGTACGGGCCCGATTCCATCCCGGTGTTCAAACCGTCCGGGACGGCGCTTTCGGCGCTGGTCGCGGATCCGGAGGGCGGCGGCCGGCCGGTGACCCTCCAGTGGTCGGTCTGCCTGGTTCCGGACATCGGCGAAGACGCCGTGGATTTCAACTGCGACGGCGACAACGGCCTGCGACTGGCCGGCGGCGCTTTCAGTCCGCCGCTCCTTGCCCGGACACTCGCAGGCAGCGGCCTTCAGGCCGACTTCGAGCCGTCCGAGGGGTTCTCGACAAGCCTCCAGAGCGGGATACCGGTCTACCTTTGGCTGCGGGCTCATGCGGGGGAGGACACCACCGCGGGCCTCAAAAGGATCGTGCTCTCGATCCGCGAAGCCCGCAACAGGAATCCCGTTCTCAAAGAATTGCGGGCGGACGGCGTGGACCTCATGCGGGCGGGTGACGTTTCGTTCATGGCCGGGCGGGTCTTCGAATTCGAGCCGGTGTGGGAGGAGGCGACGCTCGACCGCTACGTCGACGAGGTCAACAACATCGAGAAGACCGAGGAGCCGTTCTTTTCGTGGTTTGCGACCGACGGCGAATGGTCCGCCGTGTACACCAACAGGAGCGAGCCGCAGAACAGGTGGACCTCGCCCGACCTCGCCGGCGGGGCGCCCCGGACCGTCGACATGTGGTTCGTCATGCACGACGCCCGCGGCGGGGTCGACTGGTTCGAGATGAAGGGTGCCGCGGTGGTGCCTTGAAAACGCGTAAGGATTCAGTCTCGGATGGGGGCCGGCTTCCCCTGCGCGTCAGTTTCCGATGCGTCATCAGCTAACTTCGCCCGGCGGTTGCCGTAAACATGCCGCTCCGGGAAACCCGCCCCCCACCCGGGACTGAATGATCACGAAAACGCGCAAAAAAGCGTGGCAATCGGCGGGGGGCCCTGTTATCATGCGGGTCGCATCTTGCGTGAAGCAGTTGAGCGGCCCCACTCTTCACCCGCGGAGCCAGAAAATGAATCCAGTGCGGATTCCTTGTGGACGGATCGTGCGTTGCCTCGTGGCGTTTCTGTGCATCCTGGCGCCGGCAGGCGCGCTCGCCGGCTCTTTTGCGTTAATGGGCTACGACGCCGAGTCCGGGGCCGTCGCCAACAGCAACGTGAGCTTCGGCACGTCCATGGGCGTTCTTCACACCAACCCGGCCCTGCTCGCGGGCGCCAAAAGCCAGGTGGGGCTGAACCTCATGTTCAACCTCCCCGTCCTCGATGTTACGCTCATGAAAAAGGACCGGTACACCGCCGTCCCGATCTCCATCTATGATTCGACCATAGGGAACGTCCCCGGCCTCCAGGACCGCGCGCTCCCGACCGCAGAGCTCCCGAACAGGCGGCAGAACACCGAGGTGCGCGACTTCAACGCGTATCTCGGCCTGGGGATCGCCCACAACTTCGGGATCAAGAACTTCCAGCTCGGCCTGCTTGCCCTGCTCCCCATCTCGTCGTGGAACTCGGCAGAGATCTCGACGCACTACAACGACGAGCGAGAGGCCAACTTTTCGAACCGCGTCTACTTCACCCGCGCCGGGCAGTGGAGCCGGATCGCGGCCGCCGTCGCCGGGGCGGCCTACGAGCCGGCGCCGTGGTTCAGCTTCGGCGTGGCGGGGGAGGTGACGCTTTCGACCAGGCTGCGGCTCACACTCTACATCCCCGATGCGACGGTCCAGGACTACTCGCTCTCGAGCGCGCAGACCGAGGTCGCCGCGGGGGTGCGGCCGATAGCCGGCGTCCGGTTCCGCCCGCTCGACTGGCTTGCGTTCGGCGTCGTGTGGCGCAACGAATCGTACGTTTCGGTGGACGGCGGCGGCCAGCTCCTCCTGTGGAACTACCACGAGCCGAGTCCCGACAAGACGATCCCCAAGCGGACGGCGCAGACGTTTCCCCTTGCGCTCGAGTACGAGCCGCTCGAGGTGACCGTCGGCGCCGGCGCCACTTTCAAGGGCTTCACCACCCAGGCCGCGGTGACGTGGCAGCAATGGTCGCAGTACCTCGATCACCACGCGCAGCACCCGCAGGCCTACGCCGAATTCCCGCCGTCCCCCTTTGCGGATGCAACGAACGGCGGGCTGATCAAAGCGGACGATTACCGGTTTGACAACACCTTCAACCTCCAGTGGAGTGCGCAGTACAAATACCTTCGCTGGGCCGAGGCGAGCCTCGGGGTGGGCTGGCACCCCACGCCGGTGCCGGCGCAGCTCGGCCGGACGAACTATGTGGACAACGACCTCTTGGGGGTGACGCTCGGGCATCGGTTCGAGTTCGAGATACAAAAGCGGAGCTTCACCGCTGCGTTGAACTTCCAGGTCTGGACGATGTTCGACCGCACGACCTACAAGGACAGCACCCAGGTGTACGACGAGTTCCCCGATGGCGCGCGGACACTCCTTGCAAACAACCCGATGTCCGAGGCCGCAGGCCTCCAGACGAACAACCCGGGGTATCCCGGGTTCGAGGCCGGCGGGATGATGTACGCCGGGGGCGCAAGCTTCATACACAACTTCTGATGAGGCACGAATCCGCCATTGGACCATGATCGACGGAAGGACGACGATGATGATGCAAAGAAGGGTTCTGTGGCTGGCGTTGGGAATCTTGTGGGCAGTCTCGGGTTGCAGCAGGCTTGACGGGATGGCGGCCGGCGACGGGGGAATCGCGGCGGGACAGCCGTGCGTCGCGGACCTCGACTGCGGGTCCGGCCGCTACTGCGGCGAGGACAAGGTGTGCGCGCTCGACTGCGTGACGCGGAAGGACTGCGCGTTCCTGCTCGAAGACCCGTCGCAGTCGAACACCATGGACTGCTCGCCGTGCGGCCGGTGCATCGAGGAGGGGGCAATCGACGATTCGTGCGTGGTCGTGACGGAGGTGGAGTGCACCGGGAACGAGGAATGCCGGCAGGCCTTTGGCGAAAAGTACGTCTGCGGCCCGGGGGGGAGCTGCGTGCGCACGTGCAAACAGGACCTCCACTGCAAGGAGGTGGGGCGCGGGTGGTATTGCAGCGACGACCAGCTGTGCTTCCGCAGGTGCACGCACGACCTCGACTGCATCCTCCACGGCTGGCACTGGTTCTGTGACCTCCCGCCCGGGACCGACGGCGACGCCAACGCCTATGCCGAGGACCCCGTGGTGAGCGAGTGCGCAAAGCGCGAGGACGGCGTCAACTGGGGCGGGAAGGCCGATCCCTCGAAGCCCGCACATGCCTGGCAGGGAGTGTGGGGGATGATGCTCAACACCGCGGTCCGCACGATAGGCCTCCCGCTCATCAACCAGCAGGACACGGTGTCAAACCAGTACATCCTCATGAAGCTCGCGCAGGATGGCGAAGACCTGGTCTTCAATCTTAAGTGGTGCTCGATCGATCTCAAGAACTTCAAGGAGGACGACAGCCCGTTCGACGATGTGGCCTGGATAATCACGCCGGACCTGTACGTCGATCACATCTTCATCCAGGACCTTCGCTCGGTGGTCGCCGTTCCGGCGCTCCAAGCCGGGGCCACGCTCCGTACGGACAAACTCGTGGAGGTGCGCGGCGCGAAGCTTATGAACCCCGAGACGGACGAGCTTCCCAACTGGGACACGCCGAACCTCGAAGGGCAGTGGGACCAGGACAACGACGGCCACCCCGGGATGACCAACTTCATGTCGGGGGTGATAACTGCCGAGATCTACAACGCCCAGCGGTGGACGCTCATCATGAACGTCAACGCGGTCGACGACGAACATATCCAGGGCCTGGTCGAGCATACCAGCAAGCAGAACGTCCTGGGCGCCAGCGACCCCTCTTACGTCTACGACACGACGTCGATCCCGCACAAGCAGGCCGACAGGAGCTTCTTCAAGGCCGTGCGGATGGCTGACA
>JACRCP010000189.1 GCA_016218965.1 Deltaproteobacteria bacterium
GATGGTCTGCTTCATCCGAAAGGTCGCCGAGGCGTACCTCTCGGTGAGAAGTCCCTCTTCCATCCGCCAGAAAAGCACGCCATCGTTGCTGTCGACGCCCAGAACCCCGTCCGAGACGCAGGCATCGTCGGGAGTGCAGCCCCTCACCGCGACCGCCCCGACGTCGTCGGTCCTCGTCCAGCCATCTGTGGCATCCCACGGGAGGACCGTGCAGTCGTAATAGATGTTCTTGAACTCGCCACAGGCCACGGTCTGCGCCGGCGCGGCGTTCATCGTCATGCCGAAGCCTTGCTGGAATTGGCCGTGGCCGTTTAGACGGAATCTCGGTTTCCGCAAGTCGTTCTTTGGCCTTTTCCGCTCTTGGTCCTGCCGCTCCCTGAAGATTTCGTTGACTCTCCAGTAGTCCTCGGTCTCCGCCGTTCCGCTCTGTATCTTTTGGTCGATCTCCCGGAGTTCGTCCTCGGCCGTTGCCGCAAGTACGTCAGGGGGGGCAAGGAACACCGCGACAGAGGCCAGAAAGAAAAAGCCTTTGAACGCTGCTCGCATGGCCGATCCTCCCTCCCGGCGGTCTCAGGATGTCGTCAGCGCGGGCGCCGGTTGCCTTCAAGTCATATTGTAGAGATTCTGGCTTCGCGCCGCAAGGATTTTGTGGAATTTTATGGGAATTGCCAACAGGCGGATTTCTGCTATCCTCGGCGCGGAACACTGAAAGGAAGGTGTGCCCGGATGCGCAAGACCATTGCCATCATCTTTGCCGGCGCACAGGCCGAGGAGATGTCGGTCCTCACGTTCTGGCGTCCCAAGAGCGCCGTCATCTTCGGCGGCGCCTACCGGATGATCGATTTCGCCCTGACCAACCTCGCGGTAACCGCCGGCATCGACTACGTCGGCATCCTGTCGCAGTACCGGCCCTCGTCGCTCATCGATCACGTGGGGATCGGGCTGCCATGGGATTTTGTCGGGAACCAGCGCGGGGTGCGCTTTCTGCCGCCGCACCTGGGCCCGGATCACGCGGACTGGTATCGCGGCACTGCGGACGCGCTCCACCAGAACGTCGACTTCCTGAAACTCCACGCGCCCGACGACGTGCTCATCGTCTCGGGCGACCATGCCTACTCGATGGACTACGGTCCTTTTCTTCGCTTCCACCTCGAGCGCGATGCGGACGTCACGCTGGCCTTCACGCCCATCGAGCACAACCCGTCCCGCTTCGGCATCGGCGAGCTCAATGCCGAAGGGCGCGTCATGAGTTACCGGGAGAAACCGAAGGCCCCGCGCAGCAACCTCGCGTCCATGACGGTCTATGTCTTCAAGCGGCAGGTCCTCATCGAAGAACTTGGGCGTTTCGCCGCGCTGGGGCCCGAAGAGCGCAGGAGCTACCATATTTACGACGAGATCCTGCCGCACATGATGGAACACCGGCGAGCATTCGGCTGGATCCACCGGGGGCCGTGGGAGTACGCGCGCACCCTCGACTCGTACCACCAGGCGCACCAGGACATGCTCGGTCCCGCGCCGCGCCTTGACCTCGCCGGCTGGCACGTGCGCACCAACCCGCACATGCGCCGGGCCGCGGTGCCGCCGCCGACGCGCCACGGTGCCGCCGCCGAGGTCGTCGAGTCCGTAGTCTCGATGGGATGCGAGATCGACGGGCACGTGGAGCGCTCGGTGCTCTCTCCCGACGTGCGCATCGCCCGCGGCGCCGAGGTGCGCAACTCGGTCCTTTGGGACAAGGTGGTGGTCGAGGAGGGCGCCGTCCTGGACGGCGTGATCTGCGACAAGCGCTGCATCGTCAGGCGCGGCGCGCGGATTGGCGTGGGCGACAGCGCCCCGCCGAACGCCGATCTTCCGGGCGCGCTCACTTGCGGCGCGGCGGTCCTGGGGATGGACGTCGAGGTGCCGCCCGGGGCCGAGATCGGCCGGAACTGCATTGTCTATCCGAAACTTGGGCCGGCGGAGATCACCGGAGCGGTCCCCTCGGGGACGACGGTCAAACCGCCGGGGATCCAGTCATGAAGGCCACCATCATCACCAACGAGTACCCCCCCAACGTCTACGGCGGCGCCGGGGTGCACGTGAAGTTCCTGACGCGGGAACTCGCCAAGCGAATCCAGGTGGACATACGGTGCTTCGGCGAGCAGCGCGTCGAGGACGGCGCCGTCACCGTGCGCGGGTACCGCGCCTGGGAGCGGATGTGGGAAGGCACGGAGCGGCGCTTCAACTCGACGCTCGGCACCTTCTCGATAGATCTTTCGATGGTGCGCGACCCGATAGACAGCGACGTGATCCACACGCACACCTGGTACGCCTCCCTGGCCGGCTACATGGGCAGGCTGCTCTACGACGTGCCGCTCATCTGCACGACGCACAGCCTCGAGCCGTTGCGGCCGTGGAAGGAGGAACAGCTCGGCCGCTCGTATCACCTCTCGACCTGGGTCGAGAAGGTCGCCCTAGAGAGCGCCGACCGGATCGTGGCGGTGTCGCGGGGCGCGCGCGAGGACGTGCTCAAGTGCTTCGACGTCCGGCCCGAGCGCGTGAGGGTGATTCACAACGGCATCGACCTCGATCTCTATCAAAAGACCGCGGCCACGGCCACGCGCGAGGCCTTCGAAATAGACGGGGAGTACATCCTGTTCGTGGGACGGACCTCCCGGCAGAAAGGCATGGTGCACCTGATAGACGCCATGCGCCACGTCGATCCGGGCGTGCGGCTGGTCTGCTGCACAAGCGCCCCCGACACCAAGGAGATCGAGGAGGAGATCGCGGCCCGGGTCGCCTCGGAGCCGCGCTGCCTCTGGATCAACTCGCTCCTGCGCGAGGAGCAGTACGTCGAGTTGTACAGCAACGCGTGCGTCTTCGCCTGCCCTTCGGTGTATGAGCCGTTCGGCATCATCAACCTCGAGTCGATGGCGTGCGAAACACCGGTGGTTGCGAGCGCCGTGGGCGGCATTCTGGAGACCGTTGTGGACGGCGAGACCGGCATCCTGGTACCGCCCGCCGACCCGCAGGCGCTCGCGGGCGGGATCAACACGCTTCTGCGCAACCGCGAGATGGCCAGGACCTACGGCAAAAACGGCCGCCGGCGCGTCGAGCAGCACTTCTCGTGGACCTCGATCGCGGGCCAGGTCCTGGACCTGTACGCGGAGGTGATCGAAGAGCACTCGGCGAAGGCGGAAGGCGGCCGATGAGCGTCGAGCAGCACATCATCATCTCGGGCGTCGAGCCGGTCATCGACTGCGGCCGATACCCCGTCAAGCGCATCGCCGGCGAAAGCTGCACGATCCGGGCCTGTGTCTTTCGCGACGGGCCGGATGTCATTCGCACGGCCGTCCACTGGCGCGCGCCCGGTGCGAAACCCCCCGCCGAGATTCCGATGCGTGCGGAGAACCCGGGCCTCGACCTGTGGCTGGCGGAGGTGCAGACCGCCGAGAACGGCCGATACCGCTTTTCGATCGCGGCCTGGACCGATGCGTACGCGACGTGGGCGGACGAACTGAGGCGCAAGGTCGGGGGCGAGCGCACCGATCTTGCGAGCGAGTACGCCGAGGGCGCGGCCCTGGTTGAGACCGCGCTGCGTCGCGCCGAAGGGAACGAGAAGGCCCTCCTCGCGAAGGTCCTGGCCGGCCTTCGCGGCGGCGCGCCCGTGCCCGAGGCCGCGCTCGCGCTGGCCGGCGGCGGGGAGGTCTGCGGGCTCATGGCCCGGCTGCAGGAGCGGGGTGATCTTGTGGTTTCGGACGAATACGAGATCGTGGCCGACCGGCCGCGCGCGCGCACGGGCGCATGGTACGAGATGTTCGTGCGTTCGCAGGGCACGAAACCCGGCTCGAGCGGGACCTTCCGCGACGCCGAGGCGCGGCTTGCGGACATCCGCGACATGGGCTTCGACGTCGTCTACCTCGCGCCGATCCACCCAATCGGGCGCACCGGACGCAAGGGGCGCAACAACACCCTCAACCCACAACCAGGCGACCCCGGCAGCCCCTGGGCCATCGGGAGCGAGCACGGCGGCCACGATGCCGTCGAGCCCGCGCTCGGGACGGTTGCGGACTTCGAACGTTTTGTTGCAGCGGCCCGGAAGCTCGGGCTCGAGGTCGCGCTCGACTTCGCGGTTCAGTGCTCGCCCGACCACCCGTGGGTCCGCGCCCATCCCGAGTGGTTCTACCGGCGGCCGGACGGCACGCTCAAATACGCCGAGAACCCGCCCAAAAAATACGAGGACATCCACCCGCTCAACTTTGACTGCGAGGCGCGCTGGGAGCTGTGGCAGGAGATTCGGCGGGTTCTGGAGGTGTGGATCAGGCGCGGCGTCACCATCTTCCGCGTCGACAACCCGCACACCAAGCCGGTCAGGTTCTGGCGCTGGTTGATCGAGGAGGTCCAGGCGCAGCATCCCGGGGTGCTCTTCCTTGCCGAGGCGTTCACCAGGCCGCCGATGATGAAGGAACTCGGCAAGGCCGGTTTCACGCAGTCCTACACCTACTTCACGTGGCGGAACGCCAAGGCGGAGATCATCGAGTACCTCACCGAGCTCACGCAGTCGGGCATGGAGGAGTATTTCAGGCCCAACTTCTTTGTCAACACGCCGGACATCCTGCACGAGTACCTCCAGCACGGCGGGCGGCCGGCGTTCAAGATCCGGCTCTGCCTGGCGGCGACGTTGTCGCCGTCGTACGGCATCTACAGCGGCTTTGAGCTGTGCGAGAACGTCCCGCTCAAGCCCGGCAGCGAGGAGTACCTGGACTCGGAGAAATACGAGATTAAGGTCAGGGACTGGGACGCCCCCGGCAACATCAAGGACTACGTCCGGAGGATAAACGCCATCCGGCGCGAGAACCCCTCGCTCGCCGAATTCACCAACCTGCGCTTCCTCCCGTCGGACTCCGACCAGATCCTTTCCTATGCCAAGTTGAGCGCGGATTGCTCGAACGTGATCCTGGTGGTGCTAAACCTCGATCCGCACGGGGCGCACGAGTGCACCGTGCGCGTGCCGCCCGAGGTTCTGGGCCTGCAGTCCGGAGCACGCTTTGAGGTCCACGACCTTGTGACGGGCGCGCGCTACGACTGGGGTGAGCGCAACTACGTGCGCCTGGACCCCGCCGTCGAGCCGGCGCACATCCTCCGCGTCGAAACGCAACGCTGAACACCTGTTCCAAGGATTTCCCTGATCCGGTCCGGCAGTTCGCGGTACGCATCGACGGTCACCACGGCGTCGGGCGCGGCTCCGCCTCGCGGCCCCCGCGCAGAGGCCGCGTGGTCATGGTTCAACCAGATCGCCCTCATGCCGGCGCGCTTGGCGCCCGCAACGTCGATGGCGGGGTCGTCACCCACGTAGACCGCGTCACTGGGGTCGGCGCGCAAGTCGGCCAGCGCCTTCCGGAAGATGGCGGGGTCGGGCTTGCAGGTTTTGATGTCCGACGAGAACAACATGTATTCGAAATAGCGGGAGAGATCGAATTTGTGAAGCTCCGGCATGGTGAACAGGCGTTGGCTGTTTGAAACTATGGCCAGCCTGAATTCGTTCTGAAGCTCGCGCAGGACGGCGTCCGCGCCCGGGACAAGCGATATCGATTTTGTTGTGAGCATCCGGAACAGGAGGGCTGTCTCGACTGCCAGCGACCGGTGCCGCGCCCTTCCGGGGGCCGCGTTCCCGAAGATGACCTGCTCGAACACCTCGCCGATCTCGACTTCCGGGTGCGGCTTCCGGCTCGATTCGATCTCTTTTTTCGTGATCGATTTGAAGCGAGCACGCAAGTCCTGCGGGCCCATGGAAATACCCTTGCGTGAAAGCCAGTCGGCAAGGAAGGCATATGCCCCGGTATCGTCCTCGTCCGTCTTGATTCGAATCAGGGTGTTGTAGATGTCGAAAACCGCAACCCGGCGTTTCCGCGTCATGGACCAAGGCCGCCTTCTAGTCGAACTTTTCCTGGTCCTCAACCTCGTCCCGGCCCTTCCTGTCGTACCCCCGGATCTCGAATCCCTCATAGAACCAGTCGAACATGTCGCGCCGGAGCTTGGCCATGTAGGTCTTGTTCTCGGCCTTCCGCTTGAAGTTGTAGAACACGACGCCTTCGGCGAAGACCTTCTCGTCGGTCCCCTTCTTCGAGGCGATCTTCTGGTACAGGCGCGAGTGGAGCCAGTCCCGAAACCACGAGTTCCAGTTCTCGAAATTCCGCTCGTGCTCGTGGAACGACTTGTACCGCAGGTGCGCGACCGCCTTCTCGAACGGGTACCACTCGTGGAAGTCGAGCTTGTACGGGTTTCCCTGGAGCTTGGGGCCGATGCACTCGCCCGCCTGCTCGCCGTCTGGGAGCACGTAGCCCTTGCCGATCGATCGGAAGATGCCCTCGACGATAAACGTCTTGCCGCTTATGATCTGGAGCGGGTCGATGACGTTCTTCCGGTTTTGCAGGGCGACCAGTCGCCCCTTTTCGGTCTTGAGCTTGATGTTGGTCCCGTTGAGCTTTTCGACCGCGATGGTTTCGGAGTCTTCAAAGACCCATTCGTAGCCGGGGTTGACGCGGTCCACCACGAGGTAGACCTCGGGCGCCCGGAGTCCGAACCTGGCGCCGCGTTCCTTGAAGTGGTCCTTGTTCACCGGAAACGTCTGCCGGATGAACGGACAGTGAAGTTTCGGAAAATCGGTCAAAGTTTCCATTTCGCCCTCCTGGATCTTCGCGCCCGGGGACCTCTTGACCTTGACTCCCGCGCGATGCTACCAGCGGACCCGGGCAGAGGCAAGTTCCGGCAGACACAGGGGTGCGTTGCACAAACCCGGGGAGATGCGGACCGCTTGCTGACGCACGCGGCTCGTATCGTACCGAGCCGCGACCGTAAGGGAGCGGTTCAGGTCGGATTGCCAAATACCCGGGTTCATGCAACGCACCCCAGACACAGGTTCCGGCAGACACCCTTCGTCGTGGGCGACAGTTTCCCCGCTGGATACGACGGCGGCTGCGCAGAGGTTGACGGGGGCGTCCCTTCTGACGGCGGAGGCACTCCGGACGGGAGCGGGACGACCGATGGGGGCGGAACAAAGGACGGGGGAGTGACAACCGATGCCGGCGGGACCGCTGACGGTGGTGTTGCCGACGGCGGCGGGTGCGGGTCGACCCCGGCGTGGCCGCCCGATCAGAAGACTGATCCATGGTATGCGGGGCGCGTCTGCAAGCTGCCCGCATGTGACGAGGGCGTTGTGAGCACCTGCCACGACTCCTCGGGGACCTGGACGCAGAAACTGACGACAATCAGCCACTCCTGCGGGAAGATGGCCGAGGCCTTTGACCAGCGCCTCAAGCCGGGGAACGTCACGTCGATCCAGGGCGTGACCTTCAACTCCGTCGGCGAGTGTGAATACAGCGCGGACAACACGCTTGTCGGCGTGATCAAGGGCGCGACGGGGATATCCTGCACGGTCGGGACGGAGCCGGACGGGTTGGGCGGCACAATGACGAGAATGGAGACCGGCGTGGCGACCTCGTACGCCGACTACGAGCTGCGATTCGATCGGAACTGACCGGACAGAAACCATGGAAACGTCAGCATCGTTCCGGGTACCCGGCGACTTCCGTGCCGATGGCGGCCGGGCGTCCTTCGCCAGATCTCAGATCCCCAACGTGCTGCACCCGCAGCCGAGGCCGTAGTCATATTCGCCGGCATCCGCGCCCTTCTTTCCGCCGTCCGACGGGATCTGCGCGTCAGCCGCCGTGCCGGTGTCCTCGATGCTGGCGGTGTCCGCCGCCGTGCCGGTGTCGGTCGTGACGCCCGCATCCAAGACAGAGGCCGCGTCGGTCAGGTCGGCCGCGTCAACTCCGGACCCTGCGTCAGGCGCGGACCCTGCGTCGACTCCGGATCCCGTGTCGATTCCGGTTCCTGCGTCGTCTTGGGAACCGGCATCCTGGACACCGGCGTCGGGCGTCACATCGGCGCAGGCAGCCGGCGCCGTCAGTGCCGGCCTCGTCCCACGGGCAACCACGAGCGTCGGATGCATTCCGCCGCCGGATTCGCGCGAGTGGTAGGCGCTGCCGTCCGGATCCGACGACCTGATGGCAAAGGAATAGGCACCGTTGTCAGGGACTGCAGCGGTGACGTCGAAGGAGTAAACCGTGCCGGCCTCGACCCGCCCCAGGCCGCTCAACACAGTCGGCGAAAGGCAGGGCTTGTTTTCGTGGGTGATTCCGGTCTCGGTCCAGCTGTTGTCGGGCACGAAATGGATCTCCCCGCCCCCTCCCGAATTGACGGCCTCGAGATTGAGTATTGCGCCCGAGACTGCACCCGAATCGCCCGACACTTGAAACCGCATGAAGATGACCCGGCCGTTCCCGCCGGTCTGCAAGCTCGCCTCCCCTCCGTGGTTGGCCCCTGGCGCAGTTTCTTCGGTGAAGGTGTCGGCCTGGGCCTCAAAGCCCGGGTTCTGTGGCTCGGTACCCTCCTCCCACTTGATGTTGGACAGGATGGCCCCGGTCGCGCCGTTTCGCACACTCGGCGGCCAACCATAGCCCATCGTCACCCTGGGGGGGGCGGCGGCGCTGACCGAGGTTTCATCGACGACCACCCCGTTCTGTTTGACGACGTAGACAGCCCGGTCCGACTTGATTTCGGCGCGCACGTTGTAGACCAACGCCGGGTTCCAGCCGACATCGATTCTCTGCTCTCCGGCGTACCCGGCCGCACTGTAGACCTTGAGCTTGTAGTCCCTGTATGCAGCCGTGTAGGTCCCCACCGCCGGGTTGCCACCCTGCCAGTCCATTCCCTCGGTCACCGCCCAGGTGAGGTGTTCCTCCACGTTCGGGTCGGTTGGCACCTTGTTGGTCAGATCGAAATCCAGGGCGCACGGAACGTTGAGGCTCCGCTCGACCCGCTGCCCGGGAACGACCGTGTATGTCCCCTGCCCGAGCGCCCGACCCGGCGACAGAAGGCACAGGCAGAGAACTGCGGCGGACCCGGCGATAAGCGAAAAACCGAAACCGGTGAATCGGTTGGTCAGCACGCCACACCTCCATCTGGTTCTCAAAACGAGAACCCGCCGGCGGTCGACAGGAACTTCCATCGCGGTTTTCGCCGTCCCAGCGAAGTATACGCGGGCCGGCACGAGCGTGCAAGCAGGGATCGAAACAGCAGGGATCGAAACAGGGGTGCGTTGCATGAACCCGGGTATTCGGCAATCCGACCTGAACCGCTCCCTTACGGTCGCGGCTCGGTACGATACGAGCCGCGTGCGTCAGCAAGCGGTCCGCATCTCCCCGGGTTTGTGCAACGCACCCTCGAAACAGCAGGGATCGAAACAGCCCGGTTTTGGGAGGAACTTAGGGGACGGTGCCAGAAACGGACGGTAAACGGACGGTGTCAGGTACAAACAGGGGCGGGACGCAAGCAAGTGTAAACCGGGCCGCGGCGCCAGTCCGCCCCAAAGACGATTTTGCTCCTCTCAGACGGCAGGTTTCTGGTATTCTTTGGCCGAACGAAACGCCAGGGAGGGTGAAACGAGTGCCGCTGGAACATCAGGAGCCGCCGGGAACCTCGCCAACGACGCCCGCCGACGCCCGGAACCCACCTCAGAACCCCCCGGGACGAAGCAGAAAGAGGTGCCTCATTTGTCCTGCACGCGAAAGACTTCCGATTTCGAGGAGAGCGGCATGAAGGCATTGTCTTTTGGGGTGGTCGGGGCAATTGCGATCTTCCTGGCAGCCGGGCCGGTCGCGTGCGGGGCGTCGGAGACGGCGGAGACCGGAGGCAGTGACTCGGGCGTCGTCGAGGATGCCGGGGGCGGCAAAACGGACACCGGAGCACCCGACGCGGGCGCGACGTTCGACGGCGGCACGGTAGACGGCAGCGTCGGCTTTCCCATCATCTCCTGGCGCGCCTCGTTCTTGGCGGGCACCACGGATCCCGGAGGAAACCTGCTCGGGGGCACCGAGGCCCGCGCGCTTGAGGCCTTCGATGGCAAACTCTTCGCCGGCATCGGTTATTGGACCGACAAGGATGAGGGCAGCCTCTCGTTGCCGGGTCCCCAGGTCATCGTGCTGGACAGACCGGGTCCCGAGGGCGGCCAGTGGCGGCAGGATCTGCAACTCGACGAAGCAGGCCCGGAGCCCTACACCGACTGGCGGCGCTACGTCGCGATCTCGACGATGAAGGCCGTGACCTTCACCACGGATGGCAACGGCAACGAGCTGTCCACGCCGGTGCCCTTGCTCGTAGCCGGCGTCTGGGATCGCTTCGACGCCACCGAGGTCTTCGTGCGCTCTGCGACAGGGCCCGAGTCGTGGACCCGCACCACCATCATCCCCCAGCAGAACCCGCTCGATCCGGACGCCTGCCGCCGTCACGTCCGCAGCTTCGCCCTTCACCGCGATGCGGTGACCGGTGTCGACCGGGTCTTTGCCGGCACCAACGGCAGCGCCCCATGTCCGCGTTGGATCTACAGCGGCGTCTATGATGCCTCGGCGCCAGGCACAATCAGGTGGGAGGCCGACCCGGAGCCTTGGACCGATGCTCCCGGCCCCGACGACCGGGTGACATCCTTCGCCGTCACGGGCGGGAGCCTCTACGCCACGGTATGCGGCAAGATCTACGTGCGCACGGACGGCACCGTTCCAACCTGGACGATGATCTTCAGCCATCCCGACGATGACTGCCCGGCAGGGCCGGGAGAGACGGGCTTCCGCGGGCTGACTCCGATCCCCGGCGGTGCCGCGGGTGACAAGCTGATCATGGGCCTGGAGGGGTCCACGAGCCAGATCGGCACCTTGGATCCCACGGCGGGAAACGGTGTCGATCTCGAGCTGGATGTCATCTCCTTCCTCAAGGACGCGTGGAGCCGCTCATGGGTTGGCTATACTATCGTAGCCTACAACGACTTCGCTCCGGTGACACTGCCCTCGGGCCGCCTCGTCCACCTGGCCGGTCTCGAGGCGCGCATCGCCGCGAATACCGACGACCCTGGCTCTTGGTACGGCTGGGACAAGGGCGCCTGGTTCCTCGTCCGCCTCGCTGACGGCAACTACGAGCTGCACGAGATCGCAGACCCCACCATCACGCCAAAGCCCACGCTGGTCGCCACCCGCACCATGATCCGGTCGCCCTTTGCGGGCGAGGAGAACGTGGTGGTCTACGCGGGCGGCTTCGACTGCAACGGCGTGATCGGCGTCAACCACGAGACCGCCTGGATCTACCGCGGAGCCTTGCAGCCCTAGCCTCGATTCCCACGTTAGTTTTCGAACTTAACACCACGCACCCCCCAGTACGGGCAGGATAACACTACCCGAGGACAAGTTGAAGCCGCTTTCCGCCGAGCCACGGAATCGGGACGTTCGTCGCGTTGAAGCCCGCTGCGATGAGGAGGGGGTTGTGCGCGCGCTTTTGGAAGTGGATTGTGA
>JACRCP010000034.1 GCA_016218965.1 Deltaproteobacteria bacterium
AGGACGCATACGGTTTCCATGACTGGCAGTACTTCCGTCTGAAAATCCTCCGCAAGTGCGGCAAACTCGAATCCGACGATTAGATCGGCATTGAACCCCTTTTTTTCAGAGAGGGACCCACACTAATTCCAGAAGTTCCATGTTTTTGCAAGTCCCTCACCAGGTTGCAAATTCAAGCGTTTGCGCAAGTGAGCTATTCGCGCTGTGGCGTTTTTTTCGAGGCGGACAGGGGTTGGGGCGGGCCGGGATTCTCTGATAGAGATAGGAAGGACAGGTTCGGCGGGAACGATTCAAATAATCAAATCACCAAATCACCAACTCACGGTCCGCCGCGAACACAACGGACATTGCTGTTGCTGGGCCTGTCGTAGCCGCTCACGCCGCCGGCGCCGAAGTGCACGTACCACGCGATGGAGGTATTGGCGGCATACGAAGTAGAGCTCCAGAAGTAGCTTGATGGCGTCGTGGGGAACGCCGTTGTGTCGATGGCGGGGATCGATCGCCGGGCATCGACCAGGGAAAAAAGCTCGCCGACGCTCGGCAGCCGCCAGTCGCTCTGGTTTCCCCAAGTGAGCCCCTCGCAGTACTTGAGCGCGTTCTGCCAAGTGTGCGTCGTGGCCGAACCGGTCCCGCATGCGGCGCCGGAAAGACCAGCCGCGCAACCCTGCCACGTCAGTCCCGTCGTGTTGTCGGCCACCACCGGCTGGCCGGCCACGGGCTCGGTCTTGGTGTAACGAGGGCCGGCGGCGAGGACTAAAGATGCAGCGAGCAAGACAACCGACGCAGACAATACAAGGACGGGGTTTTTCATTGCACCTCCCGGACCGCGCCCACACGTCCTTCGCTCCGCTTCGGAGTGCTGCAAGGCCATGCCAGGGGCGCGGCAAGACAACGATCAACTTCGGGGACCATGCCCGTGGCGGGCATGTAGCGGAAGGCGATGCGGCGCTCGGCCAGCCGCATCAGCCGCATGCCGCTCTCCTTTACAACCGTCACCATGAAACCGCATTCAAACCCAGACCGGACGTACCGGTTGAGATACGAACGGTGGAAGCCACAGCGGTGCGCAAACCCGGGCCTCGGCCCGATGGGCGCCAAACCTAGACTCCCTCCGAACCGTTCCGCCTGTCCGTCAAGCAGCTCGAAATGACTCCCAACCTGGAAGAACAGCATGCCCCCGGCCGCGTCGCCGGCAAAGTGACTGTACTGATGGAAAAGCGAGCGCCAGTTGCGGCAGGTATCGTACAATCGGACAACCCGGTACGCCTCGCGCTTGAAGAACACACTGAGCCAGTCGTGTCTTTTGAAAATCGCTTCAACGAGCGTCCATGCGTTGGCCTTGGCGAAGTGTGCGAGATACGAGTTCATGACGGCAAGCAGTTTCTCGAGCGTGCCGTACCGGTAGTCGTACACCACCCCGCGGGGGCGACCCCAATGGGGCTGCGAGGGCCGGCAGTAGACCGCCATCCGCCGATCGACCCCGCCCGCGGCCTCCGCCAGCCTCGGCCCGACCCTGGGTCGACCCTGAGCCGGCACCGCGTGCACAAGCTCGCGCTCGAATTCGGTCAGTTTTCGCAAAAGATTTCCCACGACCCTGCGCCTTACCAATCGATGATCCTCATGAACGATGTACCCCAGAAAATCGATTCCGCAGCTCAGCGGCTTCAGGACAAACCGGTTCTCGTTCAACCCGAGGTGAAGCGTCCGCCCCAGGAACCGCTCGATCCCGCCGAGCCATTCCCGGAGCTTCTCCGGGCTCTCGTGAATAAGCACGATGTCATCGACATACCTTATGTAGTGCGGCGCCTTCAACACGCGCTTTACGTACTGGTCAAGCACGTCGAGGTATACGTTACCGAAGAATTGGCTGGTGAGGTTGCCGATGGGCACCCCGCAGCCCGGTTTGCAGCCGGCCGGCGTCTTGTGGGCAGGCACGCGCCGGGACAGCACTGGATCGCCGACGTTTATACAATTTTTCAAGGGGTCGTGAAAGACCAACAAGCCTGCGAGCCACGAGAGCTCGTCGTACGCCCCGAAACCGCCGGCCGCGTCCATGACCCTGGGGGCGCGGGCAAGCGGCAGCATCGACTGTTCGACCCCGGCCGGCCGCTCAACGCTGAACGGGTCCGGCCCCGCATACAGACCGAACCGTTTTCTCAAACGGCGATCGAGCATCGAGAACAAGATCCGCCGGTTCATGGACATGAAGAAGCTTCGTATGTCCGCCTGCATGAAGAACGCCCTTTTTCGGCCCCCCATCGTCGCGGAGCGGACGAATGTCGCGAGTCGATCTACAGCCGCGTGCGTGCCCTTGCCGGGCCTGCACGCGAAGCTGTCGTGGATGAAGACCTTCTCCCAGTCCGGCTCGACGGCGCGGACGAACAGATGGTGAACGACCCGGTCCCTGAAGTCGGCGGCCACGATCTCTCTGAATTTCGGCCGGTGCGCCGTGAAACGGACGCACGGCCGCGGGGCGTACGTCCTTGACCGCAGCTCTTCTTCCAGCGAAAGTAGTTCGTCGGCGAGCCGCATCTGAAACCTGATGGCGCCCGGCTTGTTTCGCTTTCGCCTGCGACAGTCGAGGTACGCCCGGTGCAACGAAGCGGCCGAGAAAAACTGAGACCGGGCGGTGGCTGTCATGGCCTGCCCCCCGCCCGGCCCGCCGCGCGCCCCGGTCCCCACGTTCCGCCGCGAACACAACGGACATTGTTGTTGTTGGTCTTGTCGTTGTTGTTCACGTTGCCGTTGTCGAAGTTCACGTTCCACGCGTTGGAGGTATTGGCGGCATACGAAGTTTTCCGGCCGCTTTTGTTCCCCCCGCCGGCCCCATCCGGGTGCGACGGGTTCGCATTTGATGCCGGACGGCGACCGTCCGGCGGGCCGGAAGCACCGTGGATCTTGCGCACGCTCACGACCGTCCCCCTTGCGGGTTTGCGGGCCGCGATTCTGGCGCCCTGGGCGCACTGCAGCTTTTCAGCCACCCCTCGGTCTGCCTGCCGAGCTCGACGGCAATCCCCGAAGAGTGCAGGTACGAGTTGAACGATTTGAATGCCTGCACCTCCTTTGCAAGATTCAAGAGGCCTTTGAGCGCCTCGATCTCGACCCTCAACTCGTTCAGTTCCGACACCCTCATATCTCCGCTGGAATTCTGAACCCTCACAACCCTGACCAGAACGTCTTGTGCTGCACTCTGAAGCCGGGCGCCGAGACCGTACTTGTGACGCCGGGCGAAACCCGACACCGCCTGCTCCAGAAACACTGCGAGATCGAAGCTCTTCTTGTATATGGGCAGGTGTTCGTATCTCGCCAACTCCGTCCTCCATCCACTATCAATCTCATCATCCCAAATTTCCAAATGTTCAAATCACCAAATCACGGTCCGCCGCGAACACAACGGACATTGTTGACGTTGGCCTTGGCGACGCTGCTCACGTAGCCGCTGTCGAAGTTCACGTACCACGCGCTGGAGGCATCGGCGGCATACGAAGTAGAGCTCCAACAGTAGGTTGACGGCGTCGCGGGGAAAACCGTCGTGTCGATGGCGGGGCTTGAGCGCCCGTAGTCGGCGATGGACCTAAGTTCGTACATGTCCGGCAGGCGCCAGTCGGTCTGCCCGGCCCACGTGAGCCCCTCGCAGTAGGTCAACGCAACGGCCCAGGTCTTGGCCTGAACGCTCCCGATGGTGCAACTGCTCCCGGAAAGCTCCGCCGGGCAGCCCTGCCACTCGAGGCCCGTGATGTTGTCGGCGACCAGCGGCTCGCCCGCGACCGGTTCGGTCTTTGTGTATCGGGCGGTCTGCGCGTGCGTCGTGTCCCAGCCGTACTGCCAGTCCTGGCCGCAGAAGTCGGGAGTCCCGTCGGCATTGCAAGGGAACGTCGTGCACGTCATCGTCGTTGAATTGTCGTAGCAGGCGCGTTGATCGGTGTCGGGCAGGATGAAGTGCGGTCCGGGCTCGTTGCACGTCTGGTCCCCGCACCCCGGGGAGACACAGGTGGCGCTCACGCATATGTCATACGAGCGGTCGGGCGCGGTAACGAGCTTGCACCAGGTGAAGTCGTCCTTGCCGGTGCAACTGTCGGCAACGCAGACGGCCGCGTTGCACGTGTTGCCCGCGGCGCAGACATCGGAGGCGCAGCACGGCTGGCGGTAGGCGCCGCAAGGCACGCAAGTGGGGTAGCCGGAGTATCCAACGTCGCACGAGTCGCAGGCCGCTCCTGTATAGCCGGTGTTGCAGGTGCAAACGCCCGCGGCGCACGTCCCGTTGCCGTTGCACGGATCGGGATCACAGGGGTCGTCAACGCAGGTCGGGTAGCCGATGTACCCAGCCGCGCACGAGTTGCACGCGGCACCCGTGTATCCGGTCGCGCAGGTGCATACACCGGTGCCTGAGTCGCAGGACGACGCATGGCCGTTGCACGGATCTGGGAGACAAGGATCGTCGACGCACGTCGGGTAACCCGTGTAGCCCGAGTCGCACGAGTTGCA
>JACRCP010000187.1 GCA_016218965.1 Deltaproteobacteria bacterium
GGCGACGCTTGCGAGGCTGGCGTTGGCCCATCCCGAGAAGTTGGCGGTGCCGTTGCCGTCCGGCAGGTCGGTCGCCATCGCGGCGACCACCAGCGTGTCGATGACCGTCGTCGCGGCGCCGGTGATCGATCCGGTCGTATCGGACACCGCTTCGGTGCCGCCGCTGGTGACGTCCCACGGGTTGCCCGAAGTGATGACGCCCCGTACGGCAATCATCCTCCCAATCACGTGGTTGGCCGGGCCCGCTGTCGTCGGGGAGGTCGGTGCGTCCTGTGAGGCCCTGGCCCAGAAGACGGTCAGACGTGTGGCGCCCGCAACGCTTTGCGGAGAATTCGTGACCTGCGCCCAGGTTTCGGTTCCGCCGGAAACCGTCACGGCCTCGTCGGCCGTCTCCAGGACCAACAAAAGGACATCGTTGGCAAGCACCCCTGCGGGCATCCCGGGGGTGATCGCGCCTCCGGCTGCGGAAGCGATGGTCCCGGCCGCGACAAACGACGGCGGCGCCGCCAGCGCGTCTTCGGGCGCAGCCAGGCCATGGCAGGACACCATCGCCAAAACGAGGACCGCCACCCGGCGATGCGTGAGCACCCTCTTCATCGCGCACCCTTCGAGCGGGGGGGCGGCGCGCGCGGCGCTTGTGACGGTGCTCACGGCTTGTCCTCCGTCAGCGCGTTGCCGTCGGCGTAGTGCATCCCGTGGCAGCTCTGGCAGTGCACGCGGCCGCCCGAGTCGAGTTTGAGGTTGTTCGTCGGGTTGGCGTCTTCGCCGGGGCTGCCCTGCGCCGCGCCGTTCGCGTCGAGCGGGGCGGTCCGGTCGTAGCCCTTCGCGTTCGCGTTGAGCGTGACCCCCACGGGGTGGCTCTTGTAGGTGTTGTCCCACGTCTCCGCGGCGGTGTGGTCCATGACCCACGACGAGTGGCACGCCGCGCACAACGCCCCCCCGTCGCCCGTCGTCCGGAGGAAGTGGCGCTTCGACGCCGTGGGGTCGAACGGAGTCGCCGATTGCGAGTGCTGGTCGTGGCAGGTCGAACACATGAGCTTGCCGTTGTCGAGCCGGACGGACATTCCGGCCTGCGCCGGCGGCGTGGCGCCGTATCTCGTGTTCGTCGCGGGGGCGTCCCAGCGGTGCGACGTTCCGGTCGAGCCGGGCACGGCCTGCTGTGCCGGGGCCCAGCTCATCCCCTTGGTGGCGTGGCAGTTGATGCAGAGGTTGGCGTTGCCGGCGACGTTGGTGAGGGCAAGGTTGGGATTGTTGTGCAGGGTGTGGCACCCCTCGCACCCCTGGTTGAACGTCGGGGTGGTGGGGTCGTGCGGGGCATCGGTGCCGGAGGAGATGCCGGAGAAAAGCGAAATGAAGACGACCGCCGCCAGGACAAGCAGGATGCGGGCCCGCCGGCGCATTTGGGTCGCGCCCGGCCGCATCAGAACGAAAGCGACGAAGGCGAATGCCAGGAGCACGGGCAAGCTCTTGTGCGGAGACCTGGAGTCCCCGACCGTGCTGCAGCCGCACCCGTTCGATTCGATGAAGCCCGGCCCGTCGATGACGGCCAGGTCGTCCTTCGCCGCGTCCGACGTAGCTTCAGCGGAGTCGGATCCCTCGTCCCGGCCTCCGTCCCCTTGGGGAGTCGTCCCACGGTCTTCCGGCCTTGCGTCCATTGTCCCGTCGTCAGTCGTCCCTCCGTCGGTACCGGCGTCATCGGACACATCGGACGGATTGGACACATCGAAGGTGGATCCCGCGTCGGCCGTTGCATCGTCCGCCGCCCCTCCGTCCTCCACGGTCACGTCCCACCCTTCCGGGAGCGAGAGTTGGTAGACGCCCGGATTCGCGGAGGGAATGGTGGCTATGCCGGTGCCAAGGTCAATGATTGCGCCGGTCACCCTCACCCAGACCGCGGCGTCGTAGTCGAACGTCACGACCTCGACGGAGGAAGGCTGCACGTTCTTCCCGAGAAGCGCGGCGCCGTTAAACGGAATGGTCAGCTCGAAGGGTTTTGCAAACGGCACTCCGACGGGTCCGACAAAGAGGGCGCTCCGCCACGGCGTCCGGCCTTTTGCCGAGAACCAATCCCGTGTGATTTCACCGGCGACAATCGTGAGCGTGCCCCCGACCGCCCCGGGCGGTACCGCGATCGAGGCGCCGTCGAACGGGTTGCCGGCAGAGGAAATCGGGATCGCACCGCCCGCGGCATCGACGTCCTGCCGTGCCAGCGGGACGTCGGCGACGCTCAAGTTAAACGGCGCGGGCGCGCTTTCGAGCCGGCCGTCGCTCACGACAAGAGAGAATGCGAGGGTGAAACCGGAGATTGACGGTGTGACGGTGAGCGCCGCCCGGTCGGCGCCGTCAAGCGGCGCGTTTCGCGGTCCGCCGGTCTGCGTCCAGCGGTACGCAAGCGGCGCGCCCTCGGGGTCGCTGCTGCCGCTGCCGTCGATCCCGGCCGCGGCCCCGGGCGGGGTCATGAAATCCCGGGGGGCCACGGCCGTCGGCGCGAGGTTTTCCGACCCCGAAACGGCGAAGGCGACGCGCGCGGCCGGACTGCGCGCCATTCCGTCGTCGGCGCGGAGATCGAAGGCGTAGCTGCCGGCGGCAAGAGGAGTGAACACCGGCGCGGCGGCGTGCACGTCCGAAAGGATTGCGCGCGGCCCGCCGACCTGGGTCCACGTGTACTCGAGCGAGTCGCCGGCGTCGGCATCGCGGCTCCCGGCCGCCGAGAGCGTCACCTGCTCCCTGACGCGCCTGGCCCCCGCCACCGCGGCGGCGGCCGCCGGCACGGCGTTGCCGTCCGGGTCGTCCACGACGACGGTGACCCGATCTTGCGCGGCATTGCCGTCCGGGTCCGACACGCTCAATTCGAAGGCGCACGTGCCGGGGTCGATCGGCGTGAACTTCGCGGGTCCGCCGGGCGGCGAAAAAAGCGTCACGCGCACGCCCTCGACCTGCGTCCACGCGCAGTCAATCGGCTGTCCGTCGGGGTCGTGACTCCAGTCGCAGTGCAGGAAGACGTCTTCGAGGACCGCGGCGCGCTGGTCGAACCCCGCCTCCGCGACCGGGGGGTTGTTTCCGGGTCCGCCCACCGAGACGACGGCGGTCGCGGGCGGACTGTCGTTCACGCCGTCATTGACGGTGAGGTCGAACGTGTAAACTCCGGGTGCGGCCGGCACAAACGATGCCATCGCGGCGCCGGCGCCGTCGAGCGCCGCCGCCGGACCGCCCGTCTGGCGCCACGAGTAGCCGAGCGCTTTGCCGTCCGGGTCGACGCTTGCGGACCCGTCAAGCGTGATCGTCGCGCCGACACTACCGGCGACCGCCACGGCGGCAGCGGCGGTCGGAACGTGGTCGTCCGGCGAGTCCACGACGACACTCGTGCGCGCGGCGGCGCTCAAGAGCGCGCCGTCGCCCACGACGAGATCGAACGCGTAGACCCCCGTCGCGATCGGTTGAAACGACGGCGTCGCGGTGTCGGCATCCGCTAGCGCAACTGCCGGACCGGCCGTCTGCGTCCATGAGAACGCGAGGCCGTCGCCGTTCGCGTCGGTGCTGAACCGGCCGTCAAGCGAGACCGCCGCGCCGGCGGCTCCGCCGATTGACGGCCCCGGGTCCGCGGTCGGGGGGACGTTCTCGACGGTCACCTGCACGGGCGCCGCGGGGCTCCACGCCCTGCCGTCGCTCACGCGCAGCGCAAACCGGTACGCGCCGGCCGTCCGTACGACAAACCACGGTCGTGCCGTGCCGGCGTCGCGGAGCGTCACCGTCGCAGCTCCGTCCGACTGCGTCCACTCGAAGGTCAGCGGATCGCCGTTCGGATCGGACGAGGCACGGCCGTCGAGGACCACGCGGCCGGGTGTCGTGACGATGTCCGCCCCCGCGCTGGCGACCGGCCGGTTGTCCGCCGGATTCGTCGGATCGGTCCCCCTCGCGACCTCCTGCCCGTCGGTCACGCCGTCGCCATCGGTGTCCGGGTTGTCCGGATCGGTGCCGAACCTCTTCTCGTCGATGTTGACAAGCCCGTCCCGGTCCGGGTCGTTGTAGGCGTCGGGGTCCTGCCAGCCTTCGGGGAGCGAAAGCTGGAACACTCCGGGTTTCGTCGCGGGGATCGTCACCGTGCCCGCGCCCAGATCGACCACCGCGGACGGCACGGCGGACCAGGTCCCGGCGTCGTGGTCGAACCGCACCACGCGGACGTCGGCGGCCGGTACGCCCGCGGCAACCAGCGGTTGGGGATCGAGGGGGGTGCGAAGGGAGACGGGCTGGGCGAACAGGGCGCCGACCGGGCCGAGAAAGATCGCGGTGCCGTACGGCACGCGCCCGGATTCGGCATACCACGGGCGGCTGATCTCGCCCAAGGCAACGGCGACCGGTCCCGGGAGCGCGCCGGCGGGGACCGAAAGCACCGTCCCGTCGTAGGCGTTGCCCGGCGCCGAGACGGTCGCCTGCCCCCCCGCCGCGTCGAAGGTCGTAAGCGCCAGCGGGACGTCTGCGACGTTTAGGTTGACGGTGTCGGCGATGCCAAAAAGTTCGCCGTCGGCAACGGAAAGCGTAAACGAAAGCGTGAACCCCGACAACGGGGGGTTGACCGAAAGCCGGGCCGTGTCGGCGCCTGTCACAACGGCATTGAGCGGCCCCGCGGTCTGCGTCCATTGGTACGTGAGCGGCTGCCCCTCCGGGTCGGAACTCCAGCTCCCATCGAGTATCGCAGCCGAACCCGGGGCGACGAGAAGATCGGGACCGGCCGATGCGACCGGCGGTTGATTGGCGGGGGAGCTGACGGCGAATTCCAGGCGCCCCGGCGCGCTCCGCGCCGCCCCGTCGTCGACCCGAAGTTCGAATGCGTACAGGCCGGGGAGAAGCGGTGTGAAGACCGCCTGCATCGCACGTGCATCGGTCATGTCCCCCTGCGGGCCGGCGACCTGCGTCCATACGTACCCGAGCGCGCCTGAGTTGTCGGCGTCGCGGCTGTCATCGCCCCGGAGGGTCAGCGGTTCGGCCACCATGAACGTCCCCTCGACGGCGGGCGCCGCGACGGGCACGTGGTTCCCCTCCGGGTCGTCCACGACGACCATCGTCCGGTCGCGGGTCCCCGGCCCCGAGGGATCGCCCACCGAAAGCTCGAACCCGTACGATCCCGGTCCGATCGGCGAAAACGTCTCGAGATCGACGGAGCGGACGGTGCGCGGCGCGCGCACGCCTTCAGTCTGCGTCCAGACGCAGTCGATCGGATCGCCGTCCGGGTCGAAGCTCCAGTCGCACCGCAGCGAAACCGTTTCGAATACCGCGGCGCGCTGTGGGTTTCCGGCGTCGGCCGAGGGCGGCGTGTTGCCGGCGGGGTCGCCGACGACCGCCGTGGTCGCCGACGGCACGCCCTCGTTTGCGCCGTCGCTCACCAGGAGTTCGAACGCGTAGACTCCCGCGACTGTCGGCAGAAACGATGCCGTCACCGAGTCGGCGCCCGTGAGCGCGACGACCGGCCCCCCGGTCTGTGCCCACGAGAATGAGAGGGAATCGCCGTCGGCGTCGAGGCTCGCGCCGCCGTCGAGGAAAACTTCCCCGCCGACTTGCGCAATGATTCGTGCCGGCGTGACCGCCGTGGGGCAGTGCTGGAATGGGGCGTTCACAACCACGAACGTCCCCGAGGGCGCGGAGTCGGCGGTGCCGTCGTTCACGACGAGATCGAAACGGTGGACGCCCGTGGCGTTCGGGATGAATGACGGACGGGCGGTGTCTCCCGCCGACAGGGTGATCGCCGGGCCGGTGGTCTGCGTCCATGCGTACGTGAGCGCGTCGCCGTTGGCATCCGTGCTGAATCTTCCGTCGAGGGACACGGCGAACGCCACTGTGCCGCCCAACGGCGGCCCGGCGTCGGCGTCCGGCGCGACCTCCTCCACGGTGACGGTCACCGTCGAGGGCACGCTCCAGACCCTTCCGTCATTCACGCGCAGGCTGAACACGTACTGGCCGGCCTTGCGCGCGACGACCCACGGGGCCGCGGTGTCGGACGCGTTGACGGTGAGCGGGGCGGGACCGGAATCCTGGACCCATGCGAACACGAGATGATCGAAGTTCGGATCGTGCGAACCGCCCCCGTCGAGCGTGACGCGCGCAGGCTTCGTCACTTGGTCGACGCCCGCGTTCGCGACGGGAACATTGTCGGAGGGTTCCTTCGGGTCCGTGCCGTTGTTGACCTCGTCGCCGTCGCTCACCCCGTCGGCGTCGGTGTCCGCGTTGTGCGGGTCGGTCCCGTGCTTGTACTCGAGCACGTTGGCAAGCCCGTCGCCGTCGGCGTCGAGCCACGCGTCGGCGGGGTTGTTCGGGTCGAAGCCGTTTTGGATCTCCCACCAGTCGGGCATCCCGTCGCAGTCGGCGTCGTCCTGGCAGACGGGCGGGAGCGACGACGCGAGGTCGAAGCGATCGACCCTTGCGTTGTTCGAGTTTGCCACGAGGAGCCGTCTGAACGCGTCGAACGTGGCGCCGAGCGGCACACGCAGCTCCCCCGGGGCGTCGCCGTACACGCCGACCGTTCCGATGAAGGCGCCGGCGGCGGTGAAGATCGTAACGCGCGACTGATACGCATCCACGATGCAGACGGAGCCGTCGGGCGAAAGCGCCAGCCCCGCCACGCGCGTGATTTCGCCCGCCCCGCCGCCGAACCCGCCCAAAGTGCGGGAGAACGACCCGTCAGCCGCGTACACCTTTGCGACACCGCCGGTCGATTCGCCGACGAAGACCTCGCCGCTGCCCGCGGCGACCGCGAGGGCAACCGGACTTCCTCCGGTGGCGATGCTGAAAAGGGGCGCGCCGGGCACGGTGTACGCCTTCACGACCCCGGCCGCACCGTCGGCGACGTATACCCTTCCCCGCACCGCGTCTGCGGCGACGTCCACCGGACGGAGGAATTCGCCGTCGCCTTTCCCCAGAAAGCCTGTCTCGACAAACGCCGCGTCGAAGATGCCGACGCGCCCGCGGTCGCGATCGCCGACGTAGAAAACGCCCGACGCGCCCGCGGCGATTCCCGACGGCTTCCCGGCCATCGGGACGACCCGCAAAAGCTCGCCCATCGGGCTGAACGAAGTGATCGTCCGCGCCACCGGATCGGCGACGAAAATTCTCGCCTCGGAGTCGATCGCGATCCTCTCGGGATAGAAATCGGACCGGGAGAGGGCAATCACGCCGCTCGTTTTGGCCCACACCGCCACGACGGGCACGCTCGAACCCGCCTGCTGGCCCCCCGGATTCGTCACGGTGAGGCTAATCGAATACGTGCCGGTCGTGGCGGGAGCGGTCCATGTGACCACCCACGGATCGGCGTCGGCGTCGCCGGTCAACGTTCCGCCGTTCGCGGTCCACTGGTAGGTCAGCGGCCCTCCCCCCGGGTCGTACGCGTCGGCGGTGACAATGGACGCCTCGCCGACGTACACCTCGGCCGGCACCGCGGAAAGCGACGTTATCACCGGCGGCTGCGCGGCCGCCTCGACCGGAACGACGATGCTCAACGGCGCGCTTTGCGTCGGGATGCCCATGAACCCGCCGTTGTCCCACGCGACACAGGTGAGCGTATAGCTGGTCCCCGGCGTGTTCGGAACGTTCCAAGTGGTGGTCTCCGACGACGGGGTCTGCTGGACCGCGGGGTACACGTCTATCGAGGCAAGCCCGTTTGAAAACGTCCCTCCGTCCGCGCTGAACGTGAACCGCGTGATGACCCCGTCCGGATCGTGTGCCTGGCAGGTGAGGTCGATGGTCTGGCCCGCCGGGGCGGGGTTGGAAGACGGCGTCAGCGAGTCGACGACCGCGCACTGGTTGCCCATCCCGCACGCGGCCCAAGCCTCGCGCGGCGGGAGCGCGACTCCGGCGAGCGCGCAAAAACACACAAGAAACAAAATGGCCTGCTTACGCCAAGTTGTCCAAATTGTTGCGGCGTCGAAATCCCGGTCGACCAGTCGCATCCGCCCTCCCCGGTGGAGTGCCCCTCAAGTCACTGATCCACAAGGCAATGGGTATGCCAGCTTGCCGGCGCCTTAACAGGTTGGAAACAGGACTATTCTTTGCGGCGGAATGGGCGGTATTGGTGATTTCACCAATTCTATTGTGAAAAGCCTGTCAGGACGCGCTGTCCTGAACTATTTTCCCCCAAGGAATTGAAAGGCCTGCACGCGTTTGTTGAGCTGGTCGACGACGTACACGCTGTCCTTCGAATCGATTGCGATCCCGGCGGGATTGAAGAACTCCCCGGGCCCGCTGCCGGCCATTCCGACAAACAGCCTGATGAGCATGTTCGGGCCGAAAATCTGGTAGTTGTTGAACGCGGCGTCCACGACGTAGACGTCGCCCTCCGAATCGACCGCTACCCCCTTGGGGCGCGAGAACTGCCCCGCCGAACGACCCATCGAGCCCAGTTTTCCCTTGAACGCACCGTCGGGGCCCAAGACCTGCACCCTGAAGTTCATCGTGTCCGAGACGTAGATGTTTCCCGCGCGGTCGAGGCTTACAAAAGTCGGGAAGTTGAACTCGCCGTCGCCGCCGCCCCGCTTTCCGTACGCCGCGGTTTTTTTTCCGTCAAACCCGTACACGACCACCTGATGGCCCTTTGCGTCGGCGACGTAGATCCTGCCCCGCGAGTCGTCCACGGCGACGTCGGTCGGGTTCTGAAGCTCGTCCTTTCCGCCGATCGAGAACACCGCGCGGCCGGTCTCGATGCTGAATCCCAGGACCTTCTTCTGCGTCCCGTCCGCGACCAGAACCCAGCGTTTCGCCTCGCTCACCGCCAACCCCAGCGGGAGAGTGGGCCTGACTGCTCCCTCGTGCCCGATGAACCGGACGTTTTTTTCGACCTCGTCAAACACGAAGATCGCCCTCTCTTCGGTGTCCGACACGAAGATCCTGCCTTTTGCGTCTATCGCGACGTCGTGGGGCTTTTCGAGTTTTTTCTCCTTTTTCTTTTCGCCGGTCAGGAACTGGATGATCCGATCCTTGAGCCCCTTTTTCTGGTAGTGGTTTTCCTGTGCGTACGCGTGAAGATACCTGATCCTCGGCTTGTCGGGGGGGAGCGGCCAGACGAGGTCCTCAATGTTGACCGGTTTCTTCTCGACGGCTTTCCCCGCTTCGCCCCCGGCCGGTTCGACCGGTTTGTCCGATTCCATCTGCGCGTTGACCGCGCGATCGCCGGTTGCATGATGCGGCGGCACCGGCGCCGACGGCGCGCCGCCGGCGTCCTGCGCGGCGGCACCGCCCGGCTCGAGGACGGCCGCTGCCAGAAGGACGATGAACACCCATTTGTTTTTCGATCGTTGAAGGGCGCCCGGGTTCGCCGCCTTCCCTCCACGCGGCCTGAAACTCGCGGGGCGGGCAGGCGGTCCGGGTTTTGTCGAGGCGTGGAGTAGCTCTTTCATTTCGGTGTCCCTTTTTCTTCCAGAACGAACGACTTGTTCGCTCCTCCGTGCGGGTTGTGGCATGAGTAACACGAGGCGCCCTTTTTGTCCTTGTGCGATTCCTTCTGCAAGTCCTTGACGTCGTGGCAGGTGCCGCAAAGCACCTCCTCCCGCGAAGACAGGAGATGGAACTTCCCGTCGCCGTGCGTCGCGTGACAGGCGAGGCAGTCGCCGTCCTTTGCCGGCTCGTGCATGAACTTGTACGCGAACTTGTCTTCGTGGCACTTCCGGCAGAGCGTCTTGGGCTCTTCCGACAGCATCGAGGAACGCCCTTTCTTGTGCGCCATGTCGTGACAGTCGGCGCACGTCCCGCTCTTCACCGGTTCGTGGACCACCTCGCCCTTTTTCATGGTGCCGTGGCAGTCCTGGCAGATCTCCCGCGCCGGCATCGTCAGCATCCGGGGTTGGTTCGACTCGTGCGGGTTGTGGCAGGCGGTGCAAAGCCCGGCCGCGACGGGCCCGTGCGCAAACCTGCCCGTCTTCGGTTTCTGTTCGTCGTGGCACATGAGGCACAGGTCCTCAATCGGGACCGTGAGTCTGTTCCCGCCCTTGAAGTCGTGGCAGTCGCCGCACTGGCCGTCGACATAGGGTTTGTGCGCGTACGTGACGACCGCCGCCTTCTTTTTCGCGTCCGATTCCTGTTTCGGCTCCCGTTCTTCTTCGATCCCGTCGGCGTCGTCTCCGTCCTTCCATTTCTGATACTCGGGGACGCCGTCGAAAAAGACGTTGAGCCACTTGTGCGTCGTCCGCGATTCGCAGGCCGCGGCGCACAGGAGCCAGGCGACCAGTACTGTTTGTGCGCGGCCGTTCATCGTCACCGCTCGTAGACCTGCTTCGCATGGCACGCGGGGGCGCACGACCCGCCCTTTTCGGCCTTCGTGTGGGCGATCGGCAGCCGCCTCGACCCGAACCGCATCTCCTTCCTCAGAAGCGCCGGGCTGTCGCCTGCGTGGACCTCGTGGCAGACCGTGCAGGTGATCCCCTTCCGTCGGTTCACATGGAGCGAATGGAGGTTCCGGTCCCTGTCCCTGAAAGCCGTCGCCGTCGTGGTCTTTCGCTCTGTGAAAGCCTTCTCGTCGTGGCACTCCAGGCAGGACGCGAATTTTTCGGCCGCGTACTCGGTGTAGAAACAGCCGAGGCACGTCGCCATGTCGCCGTTTTGACGGGTCACGACGAACGCCGAAGGCGACGAGGCGTCAAGCAGAAACGACGCCTTCCCGCCGTGGGGCTTGTGGCAGTTCCCGCAGCCCTCGGCAACCGGCGGGTGCATCGTCTTTTTCTTTGCGAACTCACCCGCCGCCGCGTGGCACCGCACGCACAGCTTAGGGGACTCCTCGACGAGCAGTTTCCGGAACGGCGCCGAGTGGGGATTGTGGCAGCCCGCGCACTTCCCTTCGGCGTACGGCTTGTGCGGGATCGCGGGCGTTTTCTGCGCGCTCTCGTGGCACGTCCCGCAAAGGTCCTTCCCCGGTTTTTCCTTGAGCAGAAAGGCGTGGTTCGACTTGTGCGGCGAATGGCAGCCGAGGCACCCCTCCATCTTGATCGCCTCGTGCACGATCTTCCCGCCGTTTTTTTTGTCGTGGCACATGTGGCAGAGTTCGGGGCCTTCGGCGGCCGGCGTGAAGTCCCTGCCCTTCTTCGACGGATGGGCGCGATCCTTTTTTGGCTGATGGCACGAATCGCACTCGGCATTCTTCGCCGGCGGGTGGACCGATTTGCCTTCGTTGTATCCCGAATGGCAGTCGGCTGTGATGCACTTGGGCGGTTCGGCCCGCGCCGGAGAAGACGCGATCAAGACAACGGCGAACGCCGCGCACGAGCTGAACTGGACAGACGATCTCATCATCCCCGATTCTCCGTGGAGCACGACAGGCCATGGTCGCCCCGACGGCCCCGGATGTTGCCGCGCCCTGCCGAAACTGTCAAACCGCCGCTCCGCTGTGAACGGAGAATATATTTCAGAGAGAAAAAACAACGGCGAAAAGCGACGGCGGCTCTGCCGTCGCCGTTTGTTCTCAGCCAGCCAAGCATTACGGCAATCGGCCGAGTGGTTTTGAGGGCTGATACCCGTCTCGATGCTCTCTGCCGTTGGCCACGCAATCGACTGCGGGGTCCGCCATGCCTGTGCGCGGTGCAAAGCCGTCTTCGCGCGTCTGTTCCCGATCCAGTCGGGCGGGGGCGGATCGAGCGGCAGCACCTTCGAGGCCGCAGTCTGGATCCCGTTCCAGGAGACGCGTCGGGAGGGCACCAACCGCCGACGGAGATGGCCTTCGCCCTCGGCATCCCCGTGACCGGCACCGTCCCCTGAGCCGCGGTCGCCACGCATAAGTCTCGAACCCTCCGTCGCAGGTGCCGTCGGACCGGTTGAAGAAGTTCAAACGCAAACACGGCGGGGTTCCGGTGTGCAAAGGAGTCTGATCCTGCTCTCGTGCGCCTTCGGCCTCCGACTTCATCCGTGCGTCCGCGCGTTTTTCCCGACGGGGCATAGGGCCTGACACACAAAGCAGAAATAGTAGTTTCCGCTGGCCAGGGTCTGCCAGAGTTCACGGAAGGGATAACTCTTGAGGAGTTCAGCTTTCCTTTCTGCAGAAGCCTCGATCATCTCTCCAACAAATTTGATCATCCCTCGAAGGCCAAACTGGAGGATCACCCTTCCGCACGCCCGTTTGTCCACCTTGCCCTCTCCGGGAAGGGCTTTGCCTGGGCAACCCGACAAGCAAATCCGACATTCCTCGGGACACAGGAATCCAGATCTCTTTTTTGTTGGTTTTAGGGGTGCTGAAGTGAGGACAGCCCCTAACCTCACCCGGGGACCAAATCCTTTCACAAGCACGAGGCCACTTTTTCCGTAACTTCCAATCCCAGCCTCCACAGCAGCCTTCTTCAAATCAACGGAACCCACCATTCCGTACTTCCCGTCAGACATGTCCATGGGTAGGAAAGGAGGGATGGCCAAAGCGCTATGTCCTTGGCCCTCCAGTGTCATGGCCAGTTCTTTGGATACGGTTCTTACCTTTTCATAGGTGGCCATGGTGTCGTTCTGCTTGACCTGGAGGTTTTTTGAATCCAAGGCTGCACGGCTGTGGCTACAGGCAATGGCCACAACGCTTTTGGCTGCCGGCATGACATCCAAAACTACTGAGTTGGTTCTTATCAAACTTTCGATGGAGCAGACTCCAACGGCTACGGCTCCCAGACGGATCGCCTTTTTTTGGATCTCCATTTCACCCTCCTTTTGCTTGACTCTTTTTGGACGAGGATGGCCTTTCGACGGAACCGGCAAGCGGCGATCACTCCGCCCGAATCTCCGCGCAACTTCACCCCAGCGCGTCGTAGGCGAACGGCTCGGCGCCGGAGAACTCGACCAGGAGCCGCCCTCGTCTCGTGTCAATCGCCATGGGCAATGACAGGACGAGCAGGTCGTCGCGGGAGATCGTCCTACATCCTTCCACACACGCCGGGTTGGGGATGTGGCCGCTCCGGCCGACGCAGTCATCGGTCCATTCCGCGACGAAGTCCGCATCGGTATTCATGCCCGCATCATGTCACTTGCCGGGGCACACTTCAAGCCGCGTCCCCGTTTTCATGGCCCTTCGCACCCGCGTCTCTGGTATGCTTGTGTCGTTGAAGGACCTTGGGACCTACGGAGGCGGATGAGCGAGAAAATGACCTCGAACTCGGGATCCAGCGCGTCGTACTCGAGGCGAACACCTGGATCCTTGAGGATCTCGGCCTTGATCTCGGCAAACGGTCTCGCCGCGAGCCGGCTGTAGTCGAGTTCCCAGAGTTCAGTGCCGGTCAGGTGTTTCGCATAGGGTTCGCGGAGCGAAACCCCGAAGGTCTCCAGGAGTTCGACCTCCATGTGTTTCTTGACTCTACGGACATCGGATCCTAACATTCACATGGCGAGGGACGATACATGTTTGGTTGTCTTCTCCGATGTGCATGTTCCCGGTGCCAAGCCCCGGGCACGCCCGGTACCGCGACGGGGTCCGTTCGGTCGAGCTTCACCCGAAACCCGGTCGGGCGAGTGATTCTCTGCGTCGTCTTGCACGCCCTTGCAGGTTCCGCTTGCGGGGACCTCCGGGTGGTCGGGCTGTCCGACGCAGCCTATCACTCCGGGGCGGACGCGGTCGTACCGGCCGACGACGACGGGGCAGACGACGGCGGGGCCGGTGGCGGCGGCCAGGACGCGCAGCGGACGCAACCGCCGGGTTCATTCGGGCCGCACCACGTGGGTTTCCGGCAGATGGTCCTTCAAGACCCCGCGGGCGGCAAGTCCCTGACGACCGCGATCTGGTACCCGGCCAGGAAGCCGTCGGCCAGGGCGACGCCGGCGACGTACCTCTACGTCATTCCGGGCCGGGGATACGAAAACCTCGCACCCGAGCGTTCGGCGGCGCCCTATCCGCTGGTGCTCTTCTCACACGGCAACTTCGGGATCAACGTGCAGTCAATATCGTTCACCGAACATCTGGCGAGCCAGGGGTTCGTCGTGGCTGCCCCCAATCACGAGGGAAACACGCTCGGTTCGAATCCCAGCGACGAAGAGATGGCCCGGATATCCCTTGAACGGCCGGTGGACATCGTCGCGACGTACGAGGCGTTGCTCGCGATGAACGACGAACCGGACAACGAACTTTTTGGCCTGATCGACGGCGAATCGGTCGGAATCAGCGGTCATTCGTTCGGCGGATACACGGCGCTGGTCCTGGCCGGCAGTGAGGTCAATGTCGATGCCGCGCGGGCGCGATGCGAAGCGGGGGTTGAAGGCGACGTCTTCTGCCCTTACATCATCTACTTTCCCGCAGGTCAAACGGTGCGCCGTCCCGCCGGCGCCGCCGGCTTCAAGGCCGCGCTGGCGATGGCGCCCGGGGGCTACGCCGCGTTCGGTGACGACGGCCTCGCCCGAATCACGATGGCGGTCATGCTCATGGGTGGAACCCTTGACGAGTACACACTCAACGACCTGCGCCCGCTGTACAACGGGCTCGTGCCCCCCAAGTACAAGATCGAGATCGATCGGGCCGGACATATGAGCTTCACCGACATTTGCCGCGCCGATCTCGACGTCAAAGAGCTCAACGATCTCTGCGACCCCGCCAGGTACATCGGAATCGATCGGGCATTCGAGATCATCAACCCGTTCGCCGCGGCCTTCATGCGGTTTTTCCTCAAAGGCGAAACTGAGATGGCGGCGTATCTCGCGCCCGGCCATGCCGGCGGTTTCCCCGAGGTGTCGTTCACTTCCGAAAGCCGCTGACCGCGAAAACCCCGCCCGCGCCGCCGGCGTGGACGTCCTCCGTCACCGCCCTTCGAGCAACTTCGCCAGCTTTTTCATGAGAACGTCGGTCGAGCGCGGGCCGAGGCTGACGGACTCCTCGTAGTGATCACCGGCGGCGCCGACCATGGGAGCGACCGGCCTGAAATCGGAGGTCGGAACGAAATACCCGCCTTCGTGGTTCGCGAGTCCGATGATGATCTTGTGCTTCCCGGTCATCAAGACCCGCAATGGCTGTCCGACGGTGTAGGGGCTGGCGTGCTGCGTCCACTCGTCTTCCGGGTCGTGCTGGGGAAAGTACTTGTTGGGCCTCGTTTCGATCGGGTCGAACTCCGAGAAATCGTCCGGAAGGCCGTTGGCCAGCTCCGGGAAAAGCTCGCCCGGCACCGTCACGATCTGGGCGTCGCCCACGGTTGCCGTCTGCACCATGATCGGGGCGCAGCCCTTCTTCATGGGTTCGCCGAACACCTGCGCGGTTTCCGCGCAAGGGGCGATCTCCTCTTCGTCGCATCCAAAATCGCCGTATTTCTCCTTGCAGTCGCGCATCGAAAAGATCAGACGGCCTTCCGGGACCTCGATGACCCCCAGATCTTTCGCGATTTCGGCCCATTCCTTCTCATCTATCGGGAAAAAGGCGTAGCCGGCGCTGACGCCGAGCTTGTCCACGGAAACGACGGCGGCGGCGGCCAACATGTCGAGCACCCGCCGGCCGATCGACCGGCCGAACCTTTCCACTTCGACATAGCTGTTCTGCGCGACCGTGGGCGTCATCATGCCGCCCAGCGCCCCGCTGAAATGGATGGAGACGCCGCCAAGCGCGTTTTCTATTTCGTTTCTTTCAAAATGAGGGTAGTCGGAGGAAACGAAATGATTCCCGTCCCAGAGAATCTCGGGGTGGGCGGCGATGTTGACCATTGTGGCAACCGTCAAACCGTCGCGCTCCGACAGGAACTGGACGGCGAAAAGGTTCCTGTCCACGATGATCGGATCCCTGCCCGGCGCGCCCGGTTCATCGCCGTCCCTTACGAGGTCCCCGGCGCACCCGTTCGCCTCCTCGTGCTTCTGGCAGTCGAATACATCGGGGATCTCCTCGGAGGTGAACTTGACCGCCGCCTCCACCGCGGTCTCCATCGCAAGCCCGACCCCCTCGACTATTTTCCTTTGGAGAAGGTCCATGTAGGCGGGGTCCCTGCCGGGCGTCCCGAACGTCGGACCCCAGTATCCGATGGCGTCGGGGCCGCTGTGCGTGTGAGTGCTGGCGATGACGACGCGCTCCTTGGGGATGCCATGCGAGGCCTGGATTGCGTCCTTGGCGTCGGCGATCCTGTTGGCGTTGAACCCGACCAGGTCCAAGGCGACGAGGACCAGTCTTTCGTCCCCGAACTCAAGAAACAGGCACCTTGCCCACAGATCGTCGAGCACGCCGTGGGCAAGGCGGCCCTGGCCGAATCCCGCCACCCAGACCGGGTCGAAAACGCCGTTGCCGTTGAGGTCCTCGAATACCTCGCCGCTGTCGTACAATCCGTTGTCGTTCGAGTCGATGAGCGTCTCGACCATGGGCGTGATGGGCACTTTTGATGCCCCGGCGCGGAACGCCTTTTTGGGGGTGGACCCCGCATCCGGCGCTGACCCGGCGTCCCGGCCGGAACCTGCGTCCAGGGCGGCGCCGACGACTCTGCCGTCGAGGCACGAAATGCACAGAAGCGCCGGAATCAGTCCGGCGGCGCCGAAGAACTTCGGCCTTGCGGTCGGCGGGATTGCCCCGCGTTGAAGGTGGTCTTTCACCGAAACCTGCGCCGCGACGGATACGCGGTAACCGTTCAGTTGTCCTCATTATGCCAACCGAGCGGCTGACGTGTCAAGCAACGCTCTTCGCGTGGCGGAAGCTCGCCGTCGCGCGTCTCGTCGCGCGTGTCGATGCTCGCGACCGGGATGGTCGCCTCGACCGTGGACTTGGTGAAGTCCTTCTCGTCGGGCTTGAGCGCCACCGTGAAGTCCCTGAACTCGCCGCGGACGTCCGAGACCATCCACGCCGCCAGCACGAGGTCGAGGACAAAAAGGCACGCCAGTACGGCATCTGTCAAACGGGTTTTCGAATCAGTTTCCATCGCCGCGGCGACTCACTCCGTTTTCGTCCGGACCCGAACCTCCGGCAAGCCCCGGCCTTCCGGCAAAGCGGGGAAGGGAAGGGGGTTTTCATCGAGCAACAGCGTCACCCCTCCCCGGGCGTCGAGAACGTCGACAACGGCCGGTCTCCCACGGGGCGGGTCCCGCAGGCGAATCGTTCTCCCCCACCGGTGTGAGCCGTCGGGGAGCAGATCGAGGAAACGGTACGTTTGGCGCCCCGTCCTGCTCCTTTGAAACCCGCCATCTGGTTACAAACCACCCGCAACAATCCTGGCGAGCGCAACCACGTCGTCCTTTGCACAGGCCGAGACCGAGGTCCCGGCGTTGGCCGGGGTGAGGAAGAAGTAGTACCCGCCCTGAAAGAACCCCACCTGCGCCCACGAGGGGCTTCCCGAGAACAGACAGGCCTTCTCTCCGAGGCCGGAGAGGTCCTCTTTTCCCTGGAACTTGCACACGTCGTAGCCCGGCGGCTGTTTTCCTTCCTCCCAGATCTCAAAGTCGAAGAATCCCAGGGTGCCCCCCCCCGAACTCCACCCCGCACATCGGGTTTCCGTAGATGGCAGGCGCCAGATCGTTTGTCTGGCTGTACGCCTGGCCATCCGGAATATTCGAGCACGTTGAGTTCAAATCCTCAGCGGCAAGCAACTCGCGGCATGCGCCGGCCCCAAGCGAAAGCGATCCGCCGCCACCGTCCTCAACACCCCCGCCGTCCTGACCGCCACCGTCGTCCTGACCTCCCCCCCCGCCTCCGTCACCGCCACCCGCCGCGTCCGCAGAGCCTTCGTCCCCGCCGCACGAAACGACGGCCAGCCCGACGAGCGCAGCAAGCGCGACCACCGACAACGACGCGATCTTCATGACCCTCCTCCTTTCCCCCCGGGAAATGACTGATAACCGTTCGCCGGCACGCACGTTTTCCCCCCTTTCATCATCCGACCGTTCCTGCCTGCGCCACCATCCTTTCCATACGAAATGACTTGGGTGCGGCTCTTTTCGGCGGATGGACGTTGGTAGCATCGATTTCTCCTGGCGCGGCTATGCCGCAACCAAACCGTCTCGTCGACACTTGGACGCTGTGCGCTGCCCCGGCGACTGCCCTGAATGGTCCCGAAGGGGCTGTCGGTCAATAGATCGATGTCAGAAATTGAATCCGAGCCCCGACAGGGGGCGACGGAAGACTGTCACCCCTTCCAGCCTTCGCAGCCGAAGCGGCTGCTTCGGCGGAGCAGGCTCGGGGTTCGGAATCCTTGTGCACCCGATCCGGGGGTTCCGCCCTTCGAAGGACTCGGGGCCGCACCCCCGGCTATTCACGTTCACCACTTCGTGGTTCATCCCTACACCTCCCGGCGGTACGTATCGTCTGCCGCAAAGCGTACGTGCCCCGGGCGGGTGCCCTTGCCAGATTTTCTGCATGCTCAATTCCTTGAAATCACACC
>JACRCP010000188.1 GCA_016218965.1 Deltaproteobacteria bacterium
CCCTCATCGAAGCTCGCGCACAGGCGCCGTAGACTCCCCCGGTGCCAAGCTGAACGCTGGAGCATCCCCGGACCGACGACGATCGGCGCAACCGTCCGACTCCGCTCCGACGCCTCGGCCACCACTTTTTGAGAAGTTACTTTTCCGGTTGCTCAAAACGCGCAGATGTGGTTGAATTTTTGAGGTTTTGGTTCGTCAAACCCGTGGAGGCTGTCGGCTTGAACCCGGACGAGGAGAGACTGGTCGGCAGGGCCCGGCGCGGCGAACCCGCGGCATTCAGGGAGATCGTCGAGTCGTTCCAGGGCCGCATACTGAGGACGGTGGCGGGGATCACCGGCGATCGCGAAGAGGCGCGGGATCTTACGCAGGAGGCGTTTCTCAAGGCATTCGAGGCGCTGGACGCGTTCAAGGGCGGCTCGTCGCTACACACGTGGCTTTACCGGATTGCGGTGAACCTGTGTATCGACCAGCTTCGCGGCCGGCGCAAGCGGCCGCTCCTCTTCGACCTTTACGACCCTGCCTGCGAAGAGAGCCCGGCGCACGAAAGGATGCCCGACTCCGGGGTCGAAGACCCGCTCGAAAACACCCTCCGGCGCGAGAAGGCCGTCGCCATCCAGGGTGCGCTCGATCAGCTCTCCCCCGATCACCGGGCGATCATCATCCTTCGGGAGGTCGAGGGGCTTTCATACGAGGAGATCGCGTCGGTCCTGGGCATCGGGCTCGGGACCGTGATGTCGCGCCTGTACTACGCGCGGGCGCACCTGCGGGACGCACTTGCGTCGTACGTTCGGGAAGGCGAGGGTTCAGATGAAGAAACCATACGTGTTCTTCAGCCCGTTCCGAAGAAGGCTTGACTGCGACCTGGCGACGCCGCTCATAGGCGCCTTCAGGGACGGTGAGCTTTCGGGCCGGGTACACAGGCTGGTGGGAGCGCATCTTGACGACTGCGATCGATGCCGGGCCGAAGCGGCCGGGATCGGCCAGGTGGCCGCGGGCGTGCGCGAGGCCGTCTTTGCCCTTGCGGCCGGTTCGCCCGACATGTCCGCCGTCGTTTCGGCCGAGGCGTCCCGGAGGGCGCGGCTCCGGGAGTCGGGGCTTCTCCCGCTCTTCTCCGAGCGCCTAAGCGTCGCGCACGCCGTTGCGGCGCTCGCGCTTGTCATTGCGCTTGCGGCCGCGCTTGTCGCCGTGCCGCTTTCGATGCAGGAGAAGAAGGACGCCGTCAACGACTGCATAGTCGAATCGCTCGAGTATTCGGCCGGCGAAGTCAAGATCACCGCCGGTCCGGGCGACGGCACCGTAATCTGGCTCATCGACGACGACGAGGCGGGATGAACTTGAAGGTCCCGGCGCACATCGCATTTGCGCTCCTTGTGTGCTGCTCTGCGGCGGCTCAAGGGGCGGCAGCGCGCGCCGGCGCGCAGGAGGACGAGGACGACGGCGCGGTTCAGGAAGACGAACCCGGGGCGGAAACTCCGGAATCCGCCGAAGCCGCATCGGACAGGCCCGACACTCCCGATCCGGCCGAAGAACCCGCCGAAAGCCCGGACACCTCCGAGAAGATACACCGCGCGGATGAGGCGTCCGTCGAACGTCAGGCGGGCGCGCACGAAACCGCATTGGTCGCGCCGGTCATCCACGACCGCGCCAAGAGGGTCGGCTCGCGCGACGCCGCGGTCAAGGTATCGGTCAAGGTCATCTTCGCCTCGCGCGAGGGGCGCGGCATCGACCACCGCATCAAGGATCTCGCGCGGGGCTTCCAGAAGGAGTTCAAGGAGGACGCCCTGACCAAGTTCGTGCTCCTCGACTCCAAGGAGTTCAAGCTCGGCCCGGGGCTCACCCTTCCGGTGGACGTCCCCGGGGGGCGGCGGCTCAAGATCGAAAACGGCGGGTTAAAGGGCAAACAGGTCGTGCTCGGCCTCGAGATCGAAGACCTGATCCGCACAACAGTCCTGCTCACCCAAAACGGCAAGTTCTCGTTCGGCGGCCCCAAGTACCGGTACGGCGAGGGGATGGTCATCATCGTAGTCAAGGCCAGACCGGCCGGGAAATAGGCTCCATCGAAGCGCGCTATCAACATTCCGCGCCTCGCATGCTCGGCGGGAGGCTCACGCCCGCGGTCAAGTGGCTTGCCATAGTCACGACGGCCATCTATCTGGGCCAGTTCGCCGCGCGGTACGCCGAGATCGAAAAGGCCCTCCTGCTCCTCTTCGCCGTCACGCCGGCGCAGGTTTTTGGGTCCGGTTTCTTCTGGCAGGTCGCGACATACATGTTCCTGCACTCGACCGGCGACCCGATGCACCTCGTGCTCAACATGCTGGGCCTGTGGATGTTCGGGTCGGTGATCGAGGAGATGTGGGGGGCAAAAAAGTTCCTCTTTTTCTACTTCGTATGCGGCGTCTTCGGCGGTGTGTGCGTCGTCCTGTCCGGGCTTCTAATCCCGTCCGCCTGGACAGTTCCGACCATAGGCCAGTCGGCGTGCATCTACGGTTTAATCGGCGCGTTCGGCGTGCTGTTCGCCGAGCAGAACATCTATTTCTATGCGATCATCCCCGTCAAAGCGAAGGTATTTGTCTGGGTCCTCGTCGCGATCGCCGTCCTCTATGCCCTGGCCGGAAGCCCTTACTCGTTCCCCGCGCACATGGGCGGCCTCTTGATGGGATATCTTCTGGTCACCGGCAACTGGAACCCGAAGCTCCTCTGGCTCAAATTCAGATACTGGCGCTTGACGCGCGACCGCAGGAAGCTCCGCGTGATTGACGGCGGCGGCGGGTACGTGCACTGACAAAACCGCGCGCGCGTCCCGGCGGGGTTTTCTGCGTCAAGCCTCCGGTTCGACGAAGGCGTCGCCGCTACCCGGCGTCCCCGGCGATCGCGTCCGCCGCGTCGAAACCCGACTTGACGCAGTCGCCGATCCCGATCCCTTTGTACGAGCATCCTATGAGGTGCAGGCCCGGGTGCCGCCCCGTGTCGGCCTCAATGGCGGCCATCCGGTCGAGGTGGCCCACGGTGTATTTGGGCATGCTCCGGTGCCAGCGGTAGAGCCTTTCAAGCACCGGCTTGGCGTCGATCCCCGCGATTGCCGACAGTTCCTGCCTGACGGCCGCGGCCAGGTCGTCGTCCGGAAGCGACACCATCTCTTCGTGGTGGCCGCCACCCACGAACGCCCGGACCAGGACGTGGTCATCCGGCGCGCGCCCGGCCCATTTGATTGAGCTCCACGTGGCGGCGTTGAGCCTCCGGTTTTCGACTTTGGGCACGATGAACCCGAAGCCGGGGAGGTCGTTCTTCAGATCAATCCTCCGAAACGCAAGCGAGACGTTTCCGGAAGACGACCACTCGATGGCCGAGAGCTTCCCCGCAAGGCCGGGGTCGAGCTCGCGCACCAGCTCCGTGGTGACGAACGAGGGCGTGGCGAGGACGACAACGTCAAAAGCGGGCGGCAGGCGGCAGGCGGCAGGCGGTAGTGACGAGGAAGCGAGGTGCAGGCGGTAGCCGGCGGGGAGCCTCTCGATCCGCGCGATCTCGACACCGTCGAGGATGTTCTCTTTTCCGATGAAGCGGACGCAGCCGTCCGAAAGCTGCTGCATCCCGCGCTTCATGGACATGAAGTAGGTCATAGGCCGCGCATCGGGCTTCCGGGGCGGCGCTTTCTTCATGGCGGCGGTCATGGCGCGGATGAGCGACCCGTGGCTTTTTTCCATCTCGACGAAACGCGGGAAGGTCGCGAGCACGCTCATGTTGTCGGGGCTGCTTGTGTGGATCCCGGCGACGAGCGGCTCGGCGATCTTGTCAAGACACTCGCGCCCCAGCCGGCGGCCGACGAACGATTCGAGGCTCTCGTCGCCGCCCGTCTTGCGGGCGGGTATCACGAAGTCCATCCCCATGCGGACCTTCCCCGGCCACGAGATGAGCGGCGAGCGGAGCATCGGCAGGATCATCGTCGGGACCATGAGCATCACGCCCTCGGGCAGGCGGTGGAGGCGGCCGCCCGAGAATATGTAGGTCCCCTTGTGCTCGTCGTTGGAGCAGAGCATCTCGTTTTCGAGGCCGATCTTTTTGGTGAGCTGCACCGTCCAGGGCTTTTCGGGAAGGAACGAGTCGGGTCCCGTTTCGATCAGGAAATCCCCGACGCTCTCGGTCCTGAGCTTCCCCCCCCCCGATTTTTCTTTTTCGAAGATCGTAAACGGGATTCGCCGCTCCTTGAGGGCGACGGCGCAGGCTAGCGCCGAGATCCCTCCCCCGACTATGGCAACGCCGCTTTTGCGATCGCCCATCAGAGGTCGAACGCCTCGATCTCGGTGCCATCCTCTTTCTTGACCTTCACGTGGACGGCCGTCCCGTCGACGTCGAACACGGCGTAGTGCCGGACCTTCTCGGCCTTCACGAGCCCCGGCTTTTCGCCCTCGTCCAGGTCGTAAAGCGGCGCACCGCCGCCGCCCAGCGTGAGGTACGTGACGCCTTCCATCTGGATGCGCTCGTAAAGGTGGTTGTGGCCCGAAAAGACCGCGCGGACCCCGTGTTGTTTGAGGAGCGGGACGACGTTCGCCTGCGCATCGCCGTCGGCGGAGTGGTCCGAATAGGTGTAGGCGGGCTCATGGAACGCGACAAAAACGTTCTCGACCTCAGCGTTCTGCGCCGCAGCCGCGATGTCCGACGAAAACCAGGCAATCTGGGGGTCCGCGGCGCCCAGCCCGCACCCTGAGCAGAGGACGATGAAGTGCGAATTGGAATAGTCGAACGAATAGTAGAGGTTCGCCTCCCCGTCCCCCGGGAGGTCAAAGAGAGCGGCCCACGTCTTTTCGCCGCCCTCCTCGTGGTTGCCCGCGACCGGATAAAACGGAGAGAGCGGCATGATCGGCCCGGAGGTGTCGAAGAAGAGGTACCACTCGCCGTCCATGGCCCCGGCGAAGACGAGGTCGCCGGTGTTGATGTAAAATTCCGGGCTTTCGCCCGCAATGGCGGCCGCAAGGGCCCGGTGCTCGGCGTGGTCTTCAAGGTACGGCGCCGCGGCGCGCGAATCGCCGTAGACTGCGAACCTGAACGGTTTCTTTTGGGCGGGCGCGGTCACAAACGACCCTTCGGCCGCCTCCCTGAGATCGGGAATGGTGAAGTTGAATGTCGCGCCGGCCTCAAGCCCCGAAAGCGCCGCCGAATGCTGGAAGCGGGACACCTCCTTGGCATCGATCCCGACTTTCCACATGTGCGCCGTCGTGGTCCCCACAACCGTTCCGGCGGACGCGCCCGCGTACTCGACCGCCGCCTGCGCCTCGCGGTCGGTCTCCCACCGAACGGTGATCCCCTCCGCCGTCACGTTCCCGAGCCACGGCCCGCGCGTGAGTTTTGCGGCCTTCGAGTAGCCGGCATCCGGCGCACCCCCGGCGTCGGGCGTGCCGCCGGCGTCCGGCGCCGGCCCGCCGGAATCCGGCGGAGAACCGGTATCCGCCGTGCCGGCGTCTTCGGCCGAAGAGCCTCCGCACGAAGACGTCGAAAACAGAACCGCGCATACAAGGAACACCATGAGGGTTTCGATCACGCGCACGCGCATGCAGGCGACCTCCTTTCGCGCCGGCATTGTATCACACAAAAAAGCAGACTGCGTTCCCGGCAAGCGGCCGGGGAGCAACCCGTGCGGCCGTCGCCGACTCGATGCGGCCATCACGCAAGCGGCAATTGGCCACTTCTGATTGCCTCTTTGAGTTTCTTGAGCGCGCGGGCGCGGTGGCTGACGCGGTTTTTTGTTGCGGGGTCGAGCTCGGCGAAAGTCTTGCCGAGCTCCGGGAAAAAGAAGATTGGGTCGTATCCGAACCCGCTTGACCCGCGCTCCTCGGTGGTGATCGTCCCCTTGCACTCACCCTCAAAGACGTGCTCGTCGCCGCCCGGCAGGGCGAGCGCGATGACGCAGACGAACCGCGCCGCGCGTTTTCCTTCCGGCACCCCCGCCGTGGCCCTCAGAAGTTCCGTACGGTTTTTCGCCGGATCCTGCTCCGGTCCGGCGAACCTTGCCGACACGACCCCGGGGGCGCCGTCCAGGGAATCGACCTCGAGTCCCGAGTCGTCGGCCAAAGCGGCAAACCCCGAATGGTCGCGCAGCGCCCTGGCCTTGATGAGGGCATTCCCGCGGTACGTGTCGGCGTCCTCGACCGGTTCAGGCGCGCCGGGGAAGTCGTCGGGCGAGCGTATCTCGATTCCGAAACCGCCGAGCATCTCGGCGATTTCGCGAAGCTTGCCCCTGTTCCTGGTTGCCACTACCAGCACCATGTCGAGGAACCTTGAGAACTCGGCCTTTTGACCGCCTCTACCCCGCCTCCCGCTGCGCCTCCCCGCACGAGTTGTCCACGGGCACGTCGAAAAGGATCTTCCGAATCACCTTGTACGGCGCCTTCGTGAAAAGGAAGTCGTTGTGGCCGAGACCCGGCATCTCGATGTTGGTGCCGACCTCGCGGCCCAGCGCGTCGACGGCCCGGCACTGGCGCGGCGGGCAGACCCAGTCCGAATCGGAATAGATCGAAAAAAATCTGACTTCTCCGGGGAATGGGCGTTTCGCGAGCGATCGAACGAACGGCGACTGCGGCAGGAGTTGCCACATGTTCCGCGCGAAGAGTCCTATGGTCGCTGCGCCCACGATCGCCGCCGGCGTGCCCTGATGAGGCGTGGCGAGGGTGATGAGCGTTCGCACGCGGCTGTCCCCGCCGAGGAACTGCACGTAGTAACGTCCTATGAGGCCGCCCTCGGAGTGCCCGATGATCGTGAGCGGCCCCATCGAATACCGCCGGTAGAGGCGTTCGATTTTGCGGGCCACGAACCCGGCGCGGTAGGTGATGGTCCCGTTGGTCAGGAATTCCGTCACGCTCCCCATGTTGATCGAGAAAACGTCGAAGCCGTCCCGCCGCAGGCGTTTCTCCATGACATTGAAGACGCGGCGAGTGGCGCCGAACCCGTATATCAAAAGGACCGGGCGCCGGCAGCACGTGAAATCGGTGAGCCGCGTGACACGGTGGCCCTGCATCGTGGTGCGGACGAGATCGACGGTGTTTTTCATCGCCAGGCGAACCCGGCGGTAGTGGCGGATCCCACGCAGGACGTAGCTCAAGGGCAGCAGTCCGATCCCCACCCCTGGCGCAACGCCGCCATCCTACCACCATATGTTGTGGACGCAAGGAAAATCACGGCGCGCAAACCCGGCGCACAAACCCGTTGGAATCCTCGGCTTGCGGTGGTATCATCGCCGGGCGTTTTTGGAACGACTTCGGGGTCGCGCGCGGCAGCGCGCAAGGAGGCGCCGATGGCAAACAGGAAACTCAAGTTTTTCATTTTCACGACCGCAACCGTGGCGATCCTTGCGCTCTGGGCCGTCGCCTGCGACGACCAGTCGGAGGTGGTACCGCCCGGTTCGGACGGCGGCATTTCACAGGACGGGAGCGTGACCCCGGACGGCGGGAACGGCGAAGACAAGGACGCGGGTTTCGACGATGTCGCCGCCACGGCGTGCAGTTACCTGTCGGACTGCCCAAAGGCCGACTGCATTCAAGGCGTGTGCAAAGCGGCGCAGCGGTGCCACTGCGACCCGGTGTCCGACATCCGGTGTCTCTGCGGCGCGACGTCACAAGGAGACACGCAGTGCGAGCCGTACAAGTTCTGCTATGACGGCCGGATGGTGACGGCGTGCAAAACCGATGCGGACTGTCCACAAAACCCTGACAAGTCCTGGTGCCTCAACGGCCTGTGCGAGCCGTATCTGTTCGAGATGAACGCCCCCGAGCCGAATGCCGGCGGCACGAAGGGCGCTCTCAAGGCCGGCTATGCCGAGGTCCTTCTGGACTTTCCGGTGGGCGTCTCGATGGCCGGATACGGCGGACGCAAGGGGCCAAAGACACCATACGCCAAGGAGATGGGCGGCTCGACCGGGTTCTACGACAGGCCCCTCGTCAAGGCGCTGGCCCTCGACAACGGGGCCGAGCGCATCGTGTTTCTGCGTCACGCGTCCGCGTGGACCACCGACTACACGATGACGATGACGGCCAAGAAGCTCGCGGACAGGCTGGGCGAGAACTACATGGAGAAGATCATCGCCACGACGGGCCACAGTCACTCCTACCCGGCAAGGTTCTGGACGGTCGCCTACGGCATGGGCATGGGCGTTTTCGGGTACGACGAGTTCATGTGGGAGATTTTCGATCGCATCACCACCTCGTATGCGGCGGCGGTCGAGAACGCCGTCTTGGCCCTTGCGCCGGCCAGGATCGGCTGGGCCACCGATGATGATTTTGACCCCGAAAACCGCATCACTCACGGAAGGGGCGAGAGCACGTTCGGACCCAACAACAAGGACCGCGCCTTGCTGGTGTTGCGCGTGGACAACGTCGGGGGCCCCAACGACGGGAAGCCGATGGCGGTGCTGATGCGCTACGGCACCCACGGGACCGAGATGAACGACACCCTCATCTCGGGCGACGCCCCCATCGCCGCCGAGATGATCTGCGAACAGGGGTTCGAGCGGGACCTGGGATACCACGTTCCGGTCATGCACATTAACGGCGACGGCGGAAACACGTCGCCCGCGGGCGACTGGGGCGCCTTCAGCAGGAACGATCTGCTCTCGATCCAGGAGGTCGGCCACTGGGCATACACTCTGGTGAGGTCCAGATACGACTCCATCACCGAATCCAGGACGGATATCGATATGAAGGTCGTCTCGAAGTGGCTGCCGCTGGACCGCGAGTCCATTGGCTATTCCGACGACGAGTTCTACCTCGAAAGGGGGGGCGCCAAGAAACCGTACTGGAACGGCGCCTTCCAGTGTGCCAACGGCTACAAAGAGGGGGGCTGGAAAGACGGCGCCCTGGGCTGCCTGCTGGTAATGGACGACCTGAACTACGGCGCATGCCTGCCCGAGTTTTCCTTCTTCCGGATATCAGCCGCGCGAATTGGCGATCTGCTCCTCGCGACGCTGCCCGGAGAACCCACGACGAACCTCGGCAAAAAGACGGTGGACGGGATCAAGGAGGCCACCGGGCTCTCCGACGTTTTCACCGTGGGCTACTCGCAGGACCATCACCTCTACATCCTGACGGAGCCCGACTGGTTCAAGGGCTCCTACGAGTCCTCGATGGACATCTGGGGCTTCAGGGAGGGCGAGTACATGTCGAGGGAGGCTGTGTCTCTCGCCACGGCGCTCAAGGACCTCGGGAACGTCCCCGAGATCAACTCGACAGTCCATCCCTCGTGGTATTTCGACGTTCTCGAGAAAAAAACCGTGACGCCCTCGACCACGACCGAGGGAACCCTCGGGCAGTTCTACGTCCAGCCGCCCGCAAGCATCGCCAAGGGCGCGGTCGTGACCGTCGAGTGGCACGGAGGCCACCCGGGTGTGGACACGCCGCGCGTGTTCCTGGAGGCAAAGGACGGGAACGGCCAGTGGTCCACGCTCAAGACCCCCGGGGGCCGGGACTACGACGACACGCACTTCCAGATGATTATCGAGTACCTCGGCAACTACAAGGGCAAGCACGACTGGAAGGCCCGGTGGCAGGAGCTTGTCGAGCTCAAGGCCGGCACGTACCGGATCCGCGCCGACGGGCACCACTACAACGGGTCGGCCGCGGAATCCTACGCCGCGACGTCGGGCGATTTCAACGTCGCCGAGGGCACCATCGAGATCCGTGATCTGGCGAAAGACGCCGGCAAGCTGGTCTTCAAGGTGAACTACTCGGCCCCGCCGTCGGGGACGTTCAGGTTGAACAGCGTCCACGTGCCAATCACCCTGGGCGCGCCGCTCGACATCGTCAAGCAGGTCGCCGTCAACATGACGTGCGGGACGGGCAACTACTCGAAACCCGACATTGCCCCGGCGCTTTCCTCGGCCACCGAGAAGCGCAACGACGGCGGGAGGGACTGGGACGTCCTCTACACCTCGCTCTCGGTCCCCGACATCGGCGACGGGAGTTGCGAGTACGACATCACGGTGACCGACCCGTGGGGCAACACCGGGAACCTGAAAAAGAAGCTCTGACCGGTTGTCCGTCTTGGAGTGCGGCGGCTCGACGCCCCGACGGCCGGCGGGCGCTGGCAGCCCGCATCGCAGAGGTGATCGCGAATGAAACCACTTGTTCCAGCGGTAGCTCTTGCCGTAGTCCTCCAGGCGGCCGCGGCGCAGGCGCAGACGTATCAGGGGGCGCGGCCGATTGCGCTGGGCGAGGCATACCGGGCCACCGCATCGGGGAACGAGGCGATGTACTACAACGCCGCGGGTATGTCGCTTTTTCTCCAGCGCTACAACGTGGACGTCGGCTGGTCATACAACCCCGAAGGGGGACTCCACTATTTCAACGGCTCGATTCTGGACACGCTGACAAGTCCGCCGCTTGGCGCGGCGTTCGGGTTCACGTACTTCATGGGCGACCAGATCGTTCCGGACCGCAAGACCGTCCCCGACTATCGCAAGATCCAGGGGTACCGCCTGGACCTCGGAATCTCGTATCCGCTCGCGAGGCAGCTCTTGTGGGGGTTCGACCTGAAGTTCATCGATCTGGACGTGGACGCGCGGGAGAGCGCCATCTATTCGGTCACCGGAGACATGGGGATCATCTGGATCATGTCGAAGTACGTGCGGGGGGCGGTCGTGGCGCACAACATGGTCCCCATAGGCCGGCGGGACATGCCCGTGCAGAGCGCCGCGTCGGTCGCAATCGGACGCGAGGCGAGCTTTCAGGGAATTACCGACGTGGTCGTGAACTACCTTTCGACGGATGATGTCAAGGTACAGGCGTCCGCGGGGCTCGAGATGATGGCGGGCGAGATCCTCGCCCTGCGCGCCGGCTACATGTACGACCAGATCCCCGATGCGCACTACGTCTCGGGCGGCATCGGCCTCGTCGCCCCCCGCGTGGGGCTCGACTTCGCATACCGGCAGAACCTAACCTTCACCGATGACCGCTGGTTCGCCCTCGTTTTAAAACTCTTCGCCGGTTGAGAAGCCGCACTGGCCGCTGGCCACTGATCATGGCGCCTTTGCGTTCACCATCGTGGTCATCATGCTCGAGACCTGCGGGTTGACGAGTCCGGGGCCCGACATGGTCCCGTAGGTCGTCCGCTCGAGATTGACGATGTTGAAGAACGAAACCTGACCTAGCGTGAGTCCGCTCATCACCGAGGCGGGGACCGTGAGTTCCCCGTCGTCGCGCGCGATGCACTCGACCGACGAGTCGCTGCCGCTGATGGTGATCTTGACGTAGCCGTTGGACGACCCCTCCCACTTGAACTTGACGTTGGCCTTGGTGTCGATGGTGATCTCGGGGAGCCCCATCTGATTGATCTCAGGAACCGGCTCGATGAGGCTGATGAACGGCGGCATGTGCAGCGTTCCCGAGAACGCCCCAAGGTTCTGCGCCGGGCCGCCGGCGCCCGAAATGGCGTAGTCGGCGTCGGGCGTGATGATGGCGGGGTCGGCCTGGCCGTCGCCCTGCCCATCTATGGTATATGCCCCGTTCTGCCCCGAGTTGAACATCAGGTCGTGGGAGCCGTCGGCAAACCCGCCGACGGTTACGGGGCCGACGTCGCCGGCGTCGCGGCTGTGACGATGACAACGGGCAAGAGCAGCAGAGCGGGGGAATTCTTCATCGGGTGCTCCTCTTGTTTTTGCACGGGTCAATTCTCGAGTGAAAAACGTATGGGGATCTGCACCGGTTCGGGGACCGAAGGGTACGGTCCGGCGCCAGCGACTATCGAACGTGCGGCTTGGTCGAGGATCTCGTGGCCGCTACCGGCGAGGACGACGATGTCCTTTGCAGAGCCGTCGGGACCGACGGCGAACCGAACGATCGCAACCCCTTGAATCCCGAGCTTTCGGGCGCGCAGCGGATACGACTTCCGGGCCGCGCGCTCGATGCTCTCGCGAATCGCGTTGTAGGCGTTCGACAGATTTCCGGCCGAACCCTTCGCTCCGCCCGGCTCAACGTGCTGCGAGGAGGCGGCAGGCGAAGCCGTTCCACCTCCGATCGCCGCAAGAAGCATCCCGCCGGCTTCCCCCGTGCCGACGACTGCGTCTGCGGCAGGCGTGCCGGCGTTCGTCGTTTCCTGCCGGCCTTCGACCGTCGTTCGTCCTTCGTCCTTCGTCCCTCGTCCCTCGTCCCTCGTCCCTCGTCCTTTCTTGACCGGGGGACGATCGCGAAGCTCCACCTCGGCTGCCTCGACCGGCTCGCTCGCCTTTGCCGCGACGACGTCGACCGTTACAAGGCTCACGGCCCGTTTCTCCGGGGCCGCGACCTTTACCGGGGCGCCCAAAAGGACGCCCAGAAGCGTGCCGTGAAGGATAAGTGAAAGAAACAGTGGATAGCGCATGAGAAAAAAACCGGCCGGGACTTTCCGACCCGACCGGTTTCGTTGCCTTTCCTCCCCTACCGACTACCGCCTGACGCCGTTTGCCCGACTCAGCACTCAGCACTGCTTGACCGCCTACTGCCTCCTGCGAACGACGAAGACCACGAGTGCCGCGATCGACGCGAAGAACGCCAGGAACGTCGCGTGGCCGCGCGCGTCCACGCCCACGGCACTGCACTCGCAGCTCCCCAGCCCTTCGTCCGCGTCCCCGCCGCCGCCGCCGTCCGCCCCGCCGCCACCACCGCCGCCTCCGCCGCCGATGTCCGGGACGCCTATCCCGCCGTCAGCCGTCGCTTCGGCGCAGGCGCCGCCGCCGCCGTACAGCCCGTGGCACACCGTTCCGTCGGGACAGGTATCGGAACCCTCTTCGCAGTAGTAGAGGCACCGTGCGTCGGTGTCGGTCACGAAAACACAAACCAGCCCCGTTTTGCAGGGGATGTTCTCATCGCAGGGTTTGTTGTATTCGGCCGGTTGTTCTTCGGCCACACCCTCGCACGACTCGCCCTCGGGCCAGCAACCGCCCATTTCGCTGTCTTCGATCTCGGCGCAGTAGTATCCCGAAGGGCAGAATTCCTCGCCCGGGAGGCAGGAGCGCGAGCAGATCGACATGTTTCCGTCGTCGAGGCAGAGCCCGCTCAGGCAGTCGACTCCCGTGTCACATGTGGTGCACAGGTCGTTGGTCTCGTCGCCGGGGAGGCAGACGGACTCGTCCTCGTCGCACCGGTAGCCGCCGGGGCAGTCGCTCCCGAGGTTCGCCGGATCGCACTCCTGCGAGCAGAAACCGTCGCTTGCGCACACGCCACTGTCGCATTCCGACGGATCCGTACATACCTCGCCGAACGCGCCCGTGGCGGCCTCGCTGTTTGGATAGATGTGACATACGCCGTTGATATCGTCCTTCTTGGGCGTGCGCCGCTCGGTGTCGCCCTTGGTAGAGTACGGATACATCGTGGCGTCGAGCACCTCGGTATGGTCGAGGCCGAGGAAGTGCCCTTCTTCGTGCGTGGCGATGTTCTGGACGTCCATCTTGCCGGCCTCGCCGGTCAGGCTCCACTGGAAGTCCGCGGCGTTGAACCGGATGTCGGCGTCGCGGATTACGCCGTCGGAATAAATGGCGGGTGTGCAGACCGCGATGACGCCCGCGCCGCCCAGCTCGTCCGGCCACGACCCGGTCACGAAGAACAGGTTGTTGAATGTGTCCGTCGGGAGCGCGTCCTTCGAGTCACTCGTCCCCTGGTACTCGAACTCGATGTACGTGCACCGGGGCTCCATCCAGCTCGCAAACCCCGCCTGCATCGCGTCCTCGACGCCCGACGACAGCCCCGACCCCGCGGAGTTCACGTAGTAAGGGATCGGCATGTCCTCGCCGCTCCAGTGGGCCGAAGTGCCGTCCGGCAGCTTGATGGTGTTGAACGCCAGGACGTCCCCGGCGGGGACCGCGAGGACAGCGACAGCCGCCAGAACCGAAAGTTTCGTGACGAGGGATTTGTGCGCCATGTGGTCTCCTCCGGCTGAAAGTGCCGCAATCCTAGCACACGCGCGTGCAATTTTCACCACCGTTCTGTTATACTGCCGCGGCCTCGCGGGGGGAAGGGGAAACGGGATGTCGAGGGCGGACAGGTTCTTGAGGGCGTGCCGGCGCGAGGCGGTGGACTGCACGCCGGTGTGGATGATGCGGCAGGCGGGGCGGTATCTGCCGGAGTACCGGGCGATACGCGAGAAACACACTTTTTTGGAAATGTGCCGCACGCCGGCGATAGCGGCCGAGGTCACCGTCCAGCCGATGCGCCGGTTCGATCTCGACGCGGCAATCATCTTCGCCGACATCCTTCTGCCGCTCCCGGGGATTGGTCTTGAGCTTTCGTTCGGCGAGGGGGAAGGGCCGGCGATAGGAAACCCGGTTCGGACACGGCGGGACGTCGAGGCGCTCGCGAAATTCGATCCCGAAAAGTCCGTGCCGTTTCTTCTGGAGGCCATCCGCCTCTCGCTTCGCGAACTCGACGGCAAGGCGCCGCTCATCGGTTTTGCGGGCGCACCGTTTACGCTTGCGAGCTACATGATCGAGGGCGGCGGCTCTCGCAACTACGAGAACACCAAGGCCCTCATGTACTCGGACCCGCAGGCGTGGCGGGTTCTCATGGAGAAACTCGTCGATACCGTGGCGGCATACCTTTCGGCGCAGGTGCGCGCCGGCGTGCACGCGCTTCAGGTATTCGATTCGTGGATCGGGTGTCTCTCAAAACAGGACTACCTCGAGTTCGTGCTGCCGCACATGAAGGCGCTGGTTTCCGCGATCGGTCGCGCGGTCCCCGTGATTCACTTCGCCAATGGCGCATCGCACATGCTCCCCGGGATCCGGGACGCCGGCGGCGACGTGATCTCGGTGGACTGGCACATCGGCCTCGACGACGCGTGGAAGGCGATCGGGTACGACCGCGGGATTCAGGGAAACCTCGACCCGGTGACGCTTTTGGGTCCGCGGGAGTTCATCGAAAAACGCGTGGCCGACGTGCTTTTGCGCGCCGGCGGACGAGCCGGGCACGTCTTCAACCTGGGCCACGGTCTGATCCCGTCGATCCCGCCCGAAAACGTGGGCTTCGCGGTTGACAAGGTCCACGAGCTCTCGGTCCGGACCCCATGAAGACCGGAGTGCTCCTTGTCACGCTCGGCGGGCCGCGCGAACGCGGCGAGATCCCCGCGTTCGTGAGAAACATGACCGGGCGTGAGCTCCCGCCGCCGCCGCTCAAGGCGATCACGGCACATTACGACGAGATCGGCGGCCGCTCGCCACTGTGCGACATTACCGAGGCCCAGTCCGCCTCTTTGCAGGAGACGCTGGGCGAAGGGTTCGTCTGCCGGGCCGCGTTCAGGCACGCGAAACCATCTATCGAAGATGGCATTGACGAGATCGTGGAAACAGGCGCGTTGCGCCTGGTCTTCCTTTCGATGTCCCCGTTCTGGTCGAGCTTCACCACCGGCGACCAGATCGACACGGCCCGCGCCCACCTCTTCAGCCTGCAGCCCGAAGCCTGCAGCCTGAAGCCCGTTGTCTTTCCCGTTCACAGCTGGTGCGACAACCCCTTTTTTCTCGCGGCGTGGGCGCAGGCGATCCAGGAAGACTCGGGCGGCATCGCGCGTGACGAGGTTGTGCTTTTTTCGGTCCACAGCCTCCCCGAGAGGTTGTCCGAGGAGCCATACCGCGAGCAGATCGAACGGACAGCCGGAGCGGTCGCGGCGCGGCTCTCGCTTCGCGAATGGTCGCTCGGCTGGCAGAGCATTCCCGCCAGCGCGCGCGAGCCGTGGATCGGCCCCTCGGTCGAGGAAGTGATGGAGCATCTGGCGAAGGAGGGCGCACGGAAGGTCGTGCAGGTCCCGCTCGGGTTCACCGCCGACCATATCGAGACGCTCTACGACATTGACATCGCCCACCGATCGCACGCCAAAGAGATCGGAATCGAATGGCGCCGCGTGCCGTCCCTCAACGTCTACCCCCCGTTCATCCGCGCCCTTGCCCAGATCGTGGATGAAGCCCTCGCCCGGCCGGAAGCTCCGGGCGGTTGAATCCCCCTCACCCCGCTTTGCCCGGGGAGGGGAGAGGGGTGGGGTTCACCGTCGGGGCAGGATCCTGTCGTCCAGGAATCGAAAGAGCTCCTCCGCCATCCTCGGGTTCCCGGCGGCCGTGTAGTGGTCGATGTCGTCGGCGACAAGGCTGTCGAGCGGAACGTCCCTGAGCGCGGGCTGAAGGTCCACGACGGGAATCCCCCGGCTCGCACACTCGGCCGCGACGGCGTCCAAGATCTTCCTTGGGGTGAGACAGTCCCTCGGCCCCCCGCGTGTGCTCACGGGGTCGCCGGGCGAAAAAAAGTGCGCGCAGCGCGAGAAGTTCTCCATCGAGACCACGAATTCTGTCCCCCGAGCGCCAAGGACGTCCGCCATTCTCGATATGTGCGCGATGTTCGGCCGCCAGTACGGCGTGCCGCCGCGGGATCCCTTGAGCCTATCCCGCAGCGAGTACCCGGCATAGTTGAGGTAACGGTAGAGGAACGAGCGGTCGTTGAGCCAGAGGTGCAGGCCGTCCGGCACGCCGGGGATCGGTGCGCCGTCCGGCCCGTCGAATGTCTTGAAAACGAGCGTGTCGATGCCGCCCAACCGCCTGTGTTCGTACACCGTGTTGTCGAGGTCGTTTGCGAAGAAGTTGTAGACCACCAAGTCGGGATCGAGCGGCAGGACCGTTTCTTTGAGCATGGCGAAGATCTGCCGGATGTTGTAGCCCGGCCCGCCCGCGTTGATGACCTCGAACCGTCCCTCGCGCGAAGCGAGAAGCTCCCGGAGTCGTCCCGGCACGGTGTCCGTCTCGGCCGACACTCCGACGCCGAAGGTCGCGCTGTCGCCCAGGACCGCGATCCGATACACCCCGGGTTCCTTCTCCCGGGAGACTTCGCCTCCCCTGAAACCGAGCGAACTGACAGGCACGTCGCACCGCGGGCACGGGGCAAGCCCGTACTCGACCCCGGGGTAGGGCCGCGGCAGAAGCCCGCCGGCGCGCCAGACCTCGCGCGCCTGGCGCGCGACGCGGTGCCGAAGCAAAACCTCGGCGGCAACGGCGGCAACAGCAAGACTTGTCAGGAAAACGAGCGCCGAAACGAGCCGCCTGTGCCGGAGTCCGGTCGTTCGAAAAATGTTCGGCTCTCGGATCATCCGGCCTGCGTGCCCTTGGTCGAGGGGGCCCGTTTCTTTCTGATCGAACTTCCCCGCAGCAAGGATAGCAGGCCGCGCCGGCGCCGGCAAATCCCGCGACCGCGCGACCACGCAGCCCGCGGGTGCATTTGCCGGCCTTACGTGATATGAGAGCGTCCTGATGGACGGCTTGAAGAAGGCCCTTTCGATCGGGCTCAAGGTTCTCGTGGCGCTCGTCGTCGTCGGCGCCGCAATCCGGCTCTGGCCCAAGGAGATGGTCGAGGTCGGGGTCGTGCGCGTTGAGCGCGGCGACGTGCGCGACGTTGTCACGCCGATCTCGTCGGGGACGGTCAAGGCCGCGCGTTATGCCAGGGTGCGCTCACAGATCATCGGGGAGGTCGAGAGGGTTTTTTTCAAGAAAGGAGATCGGGTCAAGAAGGGCGATCTGATCGTGCGCCTCAAGAACCGCGAGCAGCGCGCGCGCCTGGACCTTTCGCGCGCAAATCTGGCCGCGGGGATGGCCTCGCGAAAACAGGCATCGCTCCGGAGCGAGCAGCTCGTCAGGAGTTTCGAGAGGACCAAGAAGCTCTTCGACCAGAAGGTTGCAAGCGAATCCTCACTTGAGCAGATCGAAACCGAGAAGGGCGTGTCGGGGGAGCTCATCGCGGCCGCCGACGCCAACCTCGCCCAGCTGAAGGCGGCGGTGGACATAGCCGACGCGTCATTTGACGCGACGTTTTTTTTGGCGCCGTTCGACGGCGTCGTGGCGGCGGTGACGCCCGAGGAGGGCGAGTCGCTCAGCCCCGGCCTCCCGGTGTACGAGATCTACGACGGCACGGTTGTGAAAATCGAGGCCGCCGTGGACGAGGTGGACGCGGCGCGCCTCACCGTCGGGATGCCGGCCCAGGTGACGTCCGACGCCCTGCCGGGCGCCGTCATCGACGCAAGGGTTTTTTGGATCGCGCCGCTCGTGACCCACGACATCAAGGGGAGCCGCAACGTCGACATCACGCTAGAAATCGAAAAGGGCGACCCGCGCCTCAAGGTGGGAATGTCGGTGGATGTTGACATAGTCGTCACAAGGCACCCCGGCGTGCCGTATCTCCCGACCAACGCCGTAATGGGCAAGGGTACCAGCCGCCAGGTCATGGTCGCGGCGGACGGTTTCGCAAAGGAAAAACGCGTGAAGACCGGGCTTTCGGACTGGGAGATGACCGAGATCAACGAGGGGCTGTTGCCCGAAGACCAGGTGATATTTACGCTCAACGCCGCCGGTCTCGTCCCGGGCGCGCGGGTGAAAATCAATCCTCTTCTCACCCCCGCCAAGGGCAGATGAACGCGGCGCCGTTGATAACGCTCGAGGGTATCTCCAAGTCGTACCGGATGGGTGGGGCGCGGGTGGACGCGCTGCGGGGCGTTTCGTGCACGATAGGCGAGGGCGAGTACATCGCCATAGTCGGGCCGTCGGGCTCGGGCAAGTCCACGCTCATGAACCTCATCGGGTGCCTCGACTCTCCGTCGGGCGGGCAGTACCTCCTCGCGGGCGAGCCGGTCGCTGGGTTGGTCGACGAACGGCTCGCCGCCATCAGGAACCGGCGCATCGGCTTCGTGTTCCAGACGTTCAACCTGCTCCCCCGCCTCTCGGCGCTGGACAATGTCGCATTGCCGCTTACCTACGCCGGCCTGGGAAAGCGGGCGAGGCGCCAGAAGGCCAGGCGGGCGATGGAGCTCGTACAGCTCTCGGACCGCCTGGACCACACGCCCGGCGAGCTGTCGGGCGGCCAGCGCCAGCGCGTGGCGATCGCCCGGGCGCTCGTCAACGACCCGTCGATTGTGCTTGCGGACGAGCCCACCGGGAACCTCGATCAAAAGGTCGGCCGCGAGATCATCGCGTTGTTCGAAGAGCTCAACCGGACGCGGGGCGTGACGGTGGTGCTGGTCACGCACGACCGCGAGCTCGCCGCCCGCACCCGCCGCCGGATCGATCTCCTCGACGGCGAGATCGTCACCGACACCGGTGCTGAATGAACTGGACCGAGCATTTCCTGACTGCCGTCGATTCGATCCTTTCGAACGCCTGGCGGTCGTTTCTCACGACGCTCGGGGTCATCATCGGCGTGACCTCGGTGGTCCTGCTCGTGTCGCTGGGCGAGGGCGCGCGGACGTACCTCGGGGACCTCTTTGCGGGAATGGGGACGAACCTCCTTCTGGTTTTTCCCGGCAAACAGGACACAAAAGGGATGGGCCACCCGCCGATGGCCGGGACCGTCCGGAAGATAACCATGGATGACGCGCGGGCGCTGGAGCGCCGCGGGACGACGTTTAACAAGGTCAACGCCATCGTCATGGGGATGGGGACCCAGAAATATCTCAATCGCTCGCGCGACGCGATGGTCATCGGCACCAACGAGACGCTCCCCGAGGTGCACCAGATGAGGACCGGCACGGGGGCCTTCATAGCGGCCGATGACGTCGACGCCAAGCGGCGCGTGGCGGTCATCGGGCGCACCATCCAGAAGGAGCTCTTCGGCGACGAGCCGCCGCTCGGGAAGATGATGAAGATAGCCGACACCAAATTCCGCGTCATCGGCATCATGGAGACCAAGGGCCAGAGCCTGGGGGTCGATTTCGACGACATCGCGTTCATCCCGGTGACCGTCGCCATGGACATCTTCAACCTGGAAGGCCTCACCAGGCTCTCGGTCAAGGCCAACAGCAAGGCCGACATCGAACCTGCCATCGCCGAGGTAAGGGAGATCCTCACGCGCCGGCACAACAACAACGAGGACTTCACAATCGTCTCGCAGGCCGACATGCTCGCGACGTTTAACAAGATTGCGGCGACGATGGAGCTCGTGATCCTGGGGATCGCTTCCATTTCACTTCTCGTGGGCGGCATCGGGATCATGAACATCATGCTGGTGTCGGTCAAGGAGCGCACGCGGGAGATCGGCCTACGGATGGCCGTCGGTGCCCGGCGCCGCGACATCCAGGCGCAGTTCCTCATTGAGAGCGTGACCATCTCGCTTTTTGGGGGTCTTGTCGGCCTGGCCCTTGGTGTTGTGGCCATCCTCGTGTTCAACGCCCTCGCGCCCGACATGAAGGTGCACTTCACGCCGTGGGTCTTCGTCGTCGCCTTCGGCTTTTCCGTGGCGGTCGGCGTGTTCTTCGGCGTCTTCCCCGCCCGCAAGGCATCCATGCTCGACCCGATCGAATCGCTCAGGTACGAGTAGCGCGACGCGCGGGACGGACCTGCGGCCGGCATCGGGCCGGCCGCAGGGCGGGATCGGGCCGCGCGCCGCGCCAAGCCGGGGCACCAGCCTGCCCAACTCATTGTAATCACGCCATAAACATGGCCGGAACGCGGTGGCACGCGGGTTGTATTCCTTTTGTGTGACTCGAAACGAAAAGGCTCAGTGCGCAAACCCGAACACGAAAGGAGAACAAAATGAAAAGGCTCGCAAACGAAATCGGAAGGCTCACGGAAAACATCGAAGTCCTGAGCAACTGCCCCTGGATTGGCTCAAACCTCAAGGAACAATATGATCTGCGCTGCATCGCCCGCGACGCCGCCGCGCTCGACCGCGAGCTCGACGAGTCGCTTGCCGTGTTTCTGAGAAGCTCCCAGATCAAGCGCGTCGTCAAGGAAGACCTCGGCAAGGCCGCCCGGCGCGCCTGTGCGTTTGTCACAAAAGGCGCCAGTCGGGGACAGGACGACCGCGCCGGCAAGTTTGCAAGGATGCTCGCCCGCAGTGACGGGGCGGCCGCGTTCGGCGGGTACGCCCCCGAGCTTCTCGAGATGCTCGACGCGATCGATGGCGACCGGGCGGCGATCGAAACCCTGCGCCTCGCGAAGGCGCTCAAGTCCTGGCTAGCGATGGAATCGGCCGCCACGCGTGCGCGCGGGCGATACACGCACCTGCTCTCGTGTGCCGGTTCGCTCTCGGGCACGCTGCGCGCCATCAATGCCGACATCGGCCGTCGGCTGACCGAGGCCGCTTCGGTTGCCACCGCCGAGTGGATGGCCCGCAAGGCAGCGTGACAAATGAGTGGCCAGTTGCCAGTCGCCGGTTGCCAGTCGGAGCGGGCAGTGGACAAAGAGCAGTAGAAACCACGGACGGCGCGAAACGGATATTCGGCGGACGGGCCTCGACTGCTTCTCACCACTGACCACCGGCCACCGGCCCCTGGCGCCTGCTCCCGTTCGGCTGACCTGGTTTTCACCCGGCAGTCATCTTCTGGCAAAAAAACATTGACGCCTTTTTGCCCACCGTGCTACAAGGTGCCCGCGAGAGGCCCCCTTTGGATGAAGATCAGAAGCGGATGTGGCGGCTTGTCGGGCGCTACGGGTCCGTGGGTCTCGAGATTGGAATCGCCGTCGCGGTCGGCCTCTTCGTCGGGAGATACCTCGACGACAGGTTCGACACGAAGCCGTGGCTGACGGTGTTCCTTGGGGCTGCCGGGGTCGGGGCCGCCGGGAAAGCCGTCTACGACGCAGTAAAAAAGATCGATATGGACAAACTGTAAGGGTATGCCCGGCCGCCTCGTCAGACTCCTCCTCTCTCTTCAGTGCGCCGCCGCCGCTGCGTGCGTCGCCGCCGCCGCCGTGACCGGTTCGGGGTTTGCCGAAGGAACCGCTGCGGGGCTCGTGCTCGGCGCGGCAAACTTCGCCGCCGTGTGCCTCATCTTCCGGCGTTTTCTGTCCCCGGAGATCTCGACGGCGGGCAAGGCAGTCCGCGGTTTTCTCGCCGCGGCCAAGTTTGTCGTCCTTCTGGCGCTTTTCTATCTGGCCGTAGTCCGGGCCGGAATCAACCCGGCCGCCCTCGCCGCCGGTTTCACGCTGTCGCTTGCCGTTCCCATTCTCGGCGCCTTGATCGCGGCCGCCCGTGCCGCCGACGAGTCGCCGGCCGGCGTCTTCGAAAGGGTCCCGCGATGCCGCACGGAGTGAGTTGGTTTTCGTTTCTTCCGGGCTTCGAGAGCCTCGAACACTGGCTCCAAGGTGTCATGGGGGCCTCTTTCTACCAGAAGGTTCCAATCCACGCACAGCACGTCGTGGCGGCGCTGTTCGTGTTCCTGTGCGTGATCTTCTTCGCGTCGATCGCCCGCGCCGCGCTCGCGCGCAGGGGCGACTCGGTCCTCCCGGACGAAAAACTCACCGCCCGGAACTTCTTCGAGATCTTCCTCGAGGCGGCGTATACGCTGATGAAGGACATCATCGGTCCCCAGGCGCACCGTTACTTCCCGCTCATCGGCGCGCTTGCGGTTTTCATCTTCTTCTCGAACATGCTGGGGCAAATCCCGGGACTCCTGCCCCCTACGCAGAACCTCAACACGACCGCCGCGTGCGCCCTGACCGTGTTCCTGTCGTATCATTGGATTGGCGCGCGAGGCCAGGGTTTCTTCAAGTATTTCGGCCACATGGCAAACCCGATGGGCGCTTGGTGGGGGTGGCTGCTGGCCCCGCTCATGTTCCCGATAGAGATGATAAGCCACTTGGCGCGGCCTATGTCGCTTTCGCTTCGCCTGATGGGGAACATGACTGGTGACCACGTGCTTCTCGGAATATTCTTGGGACTTGTACCTTGCGTCGTGCCGATCCCGTTTCAGATCTTGGGGCTTTTGGTCGCCGTGGTCCAGACGCTTGTCTTCTGCCTCCTCTCGACGGTCTACATCTCGCTGGCGCTCGCGCACGAGGAGGAAGGCCACGGGCATGAGCATTAAGGAACAACGGGGGATTGGTCGTCTCATTAAGGACGGAAAGGAGGTCCACGTACGATGAACCGTTTTGGGAAGCTCGCAAGGGTGATAGTCCTGTCGATGCTGCTGGTCGCAGCGTCGGCGCAGTTGGCGTTCGCGCAAGGGGCCGCAGAGGCCGGCAACAAGTTCAGTACGATGACGGCGATGGCGGTCGCCGCCGGTCTGGCCATAGGCATCGCGGCGCTCGGCGGGGCGCTTGCCCAAGGCCGTGCCGTCGACAGTGCGCTCACGGGTATTGCCCGGAACCCCGGCGCCTCGGGCAAAATCCTGGTCCCCATGATCCTCGGCCTCGCGCTCATTGAATCTCTCGTCATCTACGCTTTCATCATCGCGTTCATGTTGCTCCCGAAGCTCTAGGACCCGCGGGGCCATTCCCGGTCTGCGTCCTCGGCCGCCCCCAGGGCGGCCTTTTTCGTTCGTTCGCCGAGTTCGCCGAGTTTGTTGTTTTCCGGCGTCTGGTCCGGTATACTATAGATTGGGTGTAGTAGCGCCCAGTCGAAAGACCCGTCCTGTGACCAAACGGTGGAGGGCCGGAGCCATGTCTACTATCATCGCAAGAAGCATCGGGTCCGCCGGAAGGCGTGAGTCGCGTTCGAATCCCTGTTGGCTGGTCTTTCTTGTGCTGGCGTCGGCGGCGGTCGCCGGCGCCGGGTGCAGCTCGGACCTGTCGCAAATCCTGGGCGGTGACGCGGGGGACGGCGGCGTCGCCAGGAGGGCGTGCAACAACAACGCCCAGTGCGAAAAGAACGAGATCTGCAAGAACAAGGTCTGCGTCGCCACTTCGGGTGACGGGGGGGACCCCGTGCTCTGCCAAAGCAGCCTCGAGTGCGGCGACGGCGAGGAATGCCTGGGCGGCCAGTGCGTCCCGGCGGGCGACGACGGCGGCGGCCCCGGGGGCGATGACGACGTGAAGAAGGACGGCGGCCTGCCGAACGGCGACGGCGATCCGTGCAAGGGCGTCGCCGCCTGCGGCCCGGGCTACCGCTGCAACCCCGAGGCGCAGAAGTGCGAGCCCGCGGCCATAGCCAAGGTCGACCCCACCCTCCTCGACTTCGGCGCCGTGCCGTACAACTCGGAGGTCAAGCTCTCGCTCACGGTCTCGAACATCGGGAAACTCGACCTCAAGGTATTGGGTGTGGAGTTCGAACAGGGCACCAACCCGGCCGACCCGGCCCCGGCCCGTTTCAAGAAGAACGTCTCGGAGAACCTTCCCGCGACGCTCAAGGAAGGCGAATACATCACCGTCGAGGTTTCGTACCGGCAGGACGACGCGCTCCCCGACACCGGCGCTCTCCTCGTCACGAGCACCGACATAGACCATTCGCTCACGCGCGTCCCGATGATGAGCACGTACAAGGGCGCGCCGGACCTGGCGATCATCGACCGCGGCCAGAACCCGCCTGCGGTGCTCTATCCGCTGCCGAGCTCGACCTCCGACTACACCATCGATGTCGGCAACGTGGCGCTGGGCGGGAGCAAGCAGACAATCGTTACCTTCATGAACGCGACCCAGGGCGACGCGATCCTCTCGTTTGACGAGACAAAGGTGCATCAGAAGACCGACAACGAGTTTGTGATCACCTTCCGCGAAACGCTCAACCCTGCCAAGGAGGTCGAGATCCCCATCTACATCAGCCCTGCCGACATGGTCGACATGTACATCGATTACGCCCCGACGCAGAAGGTCGCCAACGAGGAGACCGACCTCGACCTGTACACCAACGACAAGGACATCAACAACAACGGGGGGGGGAACGACGACGTTCTCTATCTCAAGATCAGGGGCAAGGCCGGCTGGCTGCCGCCCGGGATCTCGGTGACGAAATCGCAGATCAACTTCGGTGAGGTCCAGCGCAACACCGTGGCGACCGACTCGGTCAGGGTCTGCAACGACGGCGGCGACGCCCTGACCATCGCCGCGGGCTCCGGTCTGGCGGTTCAGGGGACCGATTTCTCGGTGAGCCCGACCCCGCTGGCGCGCGTGCTCAATCCGACCGACTGTTTCGACATCACCGTCTATTTCGGGCCCAAGACCATCGGGACGGCGAACAACAACCTTGTCATCGACAGCAACGATACGAACAACCCGCACATTGTCATCCCCCTCACCGGGACGGGAAGCGACCCCACCATCACGGTCTTCCCGACGAGCATCGACTTCGGGTACAACTACGTCGGCAAGCCGGCCGCGCCGCAGACCGTCTCGATGAAGAACACGGGGATCGGAATGCTCAGGGTCACCAAGATCCAGCTCACCCCCGGGTCGAGTCTCGACTACGGTCTCACGGGCGTGCCGCCGCTCCCGGCGTCGCTTCGCGACAACCAGCAGGACACCGTGACTTTCGCGGTGACCTTCACGCCCAGCACCAAGGGGAAGGTCACCGGTGCGGTCCAGATTGACAACGGGGACGTCAAGTCGCCGGTCGTCATCGTAAACCTTTCGGGCGAGGGGAGCGACTGCCCGCCGGGCACGGGCGACTGCGACGGTGACCCCGGGAACGGCTGCGAATCCAACGTGCTGACCGACAAGAACCACTGCGGCGGGTGCACGACGGTCTGCGCGCCGGCCAACGCCACCGGCAAGTGCGTTCAGGGCGACTGCAAGATAGACCTCTGCGACCAGGGATTCGGCGACTGCAACGTCGTCTATTCGGACGGGTGCGAGACAAACACGACCAACGATCCGCAAAACTGCAGCGCGTGCAACGGCAAGTGCATGTACGCAAACGCCACGGGGAAATGCGTCAACTCGCAGTGCCAGTTCGAGGCGTGCCTGCCGGGGTTTGACAACTGCAACGGCCAGACCACCGACGGGTGCGAGTCCAATGTCAACACCGACGTGACACACTGCGGGAATTGTACCACGACCTGCTCGGTCGCCAACGGGACGCCCAAGTGCGAGGGTGGGCAGTGCGGGATTGCCTCGTGCCTGGCCGACTACCGCGACTGCGACGTGCAGTACGGCACGGGCTGCGAGGTCAACATCAAGACTGACGTGAACAACTGCAACGCCTGCGGGCAGCCGTGCGGCGCCGTCACAAACGGGACCGCGGGTTGCAGCGGCGGCCAGTGCGTTGTGGCGAACTGCAACACGAACTTCGACAACTGCGACGGGTTGTACGCCAACGGATGCGAGGTGGACCTGCGCACAAACGTCAACAACTGCGGCATCTGCAGCAAGAAGTGCACGACGGCCAACGGGACGCCCAAGTGCGAGAACAAGACATGCGGCATCCAGAGCTGCAACATCGGGTTCGACAACTGCGACGGCAACGTCACCAACGGTTGCGAGACCAACCTGACGCTTTCGGCCACGTGCGGCACGTGCACGAACAACTGTGACGCGACCTGCGCCACCGGCAATTGTATCGCGGGGTGCGCGTCGGGGAGCTGCGTGGTCCAATCCTGCCTGGGCGACTGGCGCGACTGCGACACGCAGTTCGCCAACGGCTGCGAGGCCGACATCAACAGCAACGTCAGCAACTGCGGCACGTGCGGTTTCGCGTGCACCGTCAACCACGGCACCGGCCAGTGCATCAACAAGGTCTGCTCCATCGCCTCGTGCACGGCCCCGTGGAAGGACTGCTCGGGCGGGTATGGGGACGGCTGCGAAACTGACACGAGCTCCGACACGAGCAACTGCGGCAACTGCGGCACCGTTTGCTCCGTAAGCAACGGAACACCCAAGTGCACCGGCAACCCCGGCGTGTGCGGGATCCTGTCGTGCAACGACCCGTGGAGGGACTGCACCGGCGGCTATGCCGACGGCTGCGAGACCAACACGTCCAACAACGTCAGCCACTGCGGCGGCTGCAACGCCCCGTGCAATCTGGCCAACGCTGTACCCAAGTGCGAGACGAGCCAGTGCAAGATCGACTCGTGCAATTCGACGTGGAACAACCTCGACGGCGTCGACAGCACCGGCTGCGAATGCCAGCACGACGCGTACGACGCCGCCGCGACGCCCCGGGGCAATTCCTGCGGCACTACTGAACCCGGCACGATCCTGCTGGGAGACAAACTCGACGACAGCAGCGCCACGGAGACCATCACCGGGAACATCGCGTCGGCGACTGATGTCGACTGGTACCGCGTCAGGGCGCTGGACTCGCGGGCGCAGGACGTGGCCGCGGGCGGGGATCAGAAATTCAAGTTCTCGATCAAATGGCTGGCGAACCCGAGCAACGAGTTCCAGTTCGATGTCCAGGCGGGCGCGTGCGCCACGGGGATGTGCACCGGCATCGACAGCGCCAGTCCCGCCGGTGACGGGACGCACATGTCGCAGTACTACAATTTCGGCAATCGTTCCGCCCCGGTCGATCCGAACGCAATAGGCGGCAACCCGTGTTACGACTCGGGGAATGTCCCCAACGCCAACCAGTGCGAGGACAACACGCAGACGTACTACGTCAAGGTGTACAGGAACCCGGCGAAGCCGAAGACGTGCGGCAACTATCAGTTGAAGATCAGCAATGGTATTCAAAACCCGTGAAGCCCCAGAAGAGGTCTGAACCATGAGACTCAAGAGAACGCTCTCACTACTCGGCGTCCTCGCAATTGGAGGCCTGGCAATCACGCTTCAGCTCTACTGCAGCGACACGGCCGCGCCGGGGCTTGAGGAGGGGGACGGGGCGGTCGGGGACGGGGGAGGGGGGGGACAGAAGTGCGCCAACTCGGCGCAGTGCAGCAAGGGCTACGAGTGCGTCAAGAACGTCTGCCAGCCCGGAAAGGGCGACGGCGGTACGCACACCTGTCAGTCGAAGCTCGAGTGCGAGGAGGGTTTCGACTGCATCCAGGGGCAGTGCAAGCCCGAAGGGGATCCGGACGGCGCGCACCCCGGTGACGGCGGCGGCGACACCGCCGAATTCGACGGCGGAAAGGCCTGTACACAGGATTCCGACTGCGGGTCCGGCAGGCGCTGCGACAAGACCACGTGGATGTGCGTGGACCTCTTCCGGCCGTCCATCGAGGTCGAGCCCGAGCTTTTGGATTTCGGCGCGGTCCACTACGGCGAATGCCCCGCGAAGGAACTCCAGGTCAAGAATGCCGGCGACGCCGATCTCCAGGTCCTCGGTATCGACTTCGGCACCGGCACGAACCCCGACCCGGCGCACCCGCGTTTCACCAAGACCGTGTCCGGCAACATCCCCGCCAAGCTGGAGCCCGACGAGTATCTTACCGTTACGGTGACGTACTGCCAGGACGACGCGCAGGCCGACTCCGGCGAGCTCCAGATCACCAGCGACGACACCAAGAAGCCCAACGTGAAGGTTCCGATGGTGAGCAACTACAAGGGCGACCCCGAGTTCCAGATCGTGAAGTACGCGCCCCCCGACCCGCCCGAACAGCTCTGGCCCAAGGTGGGCGTATCGCAGTACACCGTGGACCTCGGCAACATCGACCCCGGCAAGAACGTTACGGTCGAGGCCACGATCATGAACGCCTCGACCGGCGACGCGATACTTGCGCTCACGAACCCGCTCCTCACCAAGATATCGAGCGGCGCCAACGTTTTCTCGCACAAGTTCACCGATCCAATAAACGGCGGGGCCGAGGTCACGGCGCCCATCTACCTCAACCCCGGCGACGTCGTGAACGCGGCAATCACGTATACATGCAGCGAGATGAACTTCGACGACAAGGCAAACCTTACCATCACGACCAACGACGGCGACATCAACGACGACAACACGGCCGACGACGGGAAGGCGATCCTGTTCCTCAAGGCCAGGTGCGGCTACGTCGGGCCCAAGATCGAGGTGAGCAGGACGCTCGTGGACTTCGGAGACGTCCAGATCACGACGTCCAAGACCGAAAAGGTGACCATCGCGAACTCCGGCAAGGACAACCTGGTCATCTCGGAGGCCAGGCTCCAGAACGCGGGCACCGATTTCACGTTCTCGCCCGATCCGCTCCCCTCGGTGATCAACGCCAGCGGGAACGTCGAGCTGTCGCTCACGTACGCGCCCAACGACCAGGCCGACCTTGGCGCCGCATCGAATGCGTATCTCATCACGTCAAACGACGGGTTCAACAACACCAACATCACGATAGACCTCAAGGCGCGGGCCACAGACCCGACGATCTCGGTCAACCCTGCAAGCATCGCTTTCGGCAACGTGTTCGTGGGTGTTCAGACCCAGCCCACGAAGGTCTCCGTTCAGAACGCGGGGATCGGGCCGCTCTCGATCTCCTCGGTCGCCCTGACCGCCGGATCGAGCACCGACTTCGTGCTGGGCACTCTCCCGGCGTTCCCGGTGGTGCTCCAGACCAACGACAAGATCGAGTTCGACGTGTCGTTCGGGCCGACGGCCGTTACCGACCGGCAGGGAGCGGTCTCGATAAAGAACTCCGACGTTAAGAGCGCGGGCGAGGTCCTTGTGCCGCTGACGGGGACCGGCTTGGAGTGTTGCCCGGCCAAGGCCCACGCGATCGGCGTCTGCAACGGCGTCGGGTGCGACTATTCCTGCGAGCCTTCGTACTGGGACACCAACGGCGATCTCCAGCAGCTCGTCAGCAACGGCTGCGACTACGGGCCCTGCTCCACGACCAACGGCGGCATCGAGGTTTGCGACGGCGTCGACAACGACTGCAATGGCACCAAGGACGACGGCCAGATCGACCAGATGTGCCCGCCGCAGCCGCACACGACGTTTGCCTGCGACTCCGTGGCCAAGGTGTGCAAGGTCGCATCGTGCGAGCAGACATGGTTCAACGTCAACGGCACGGTGGGCGACGGCTGTGAGTGCCAGCAGGACACGAACGACCAGCAGGGCAAAGGAAACGCCTGCGACGCGGCGCAGGACCTGGGGTCGTTTTTTGACACCGAAAAGAGGACGGTCACGGGCGCGGGGAACCTTGTGGGGCAGACCGACGAGGACTGGTACACATTCGAGGTAAAGGACAACCCGACGGGCGACAACAGCGCGGGAACCGACAACTGGTTCACCAAGGTCGTCATGACCGTCAACCCGAACAACGCGTTCACCTTCACCGTGCTGCAGGACAGCTGCTCGGCCCCCACCGAGTCGTGCATCAACGGCGGCACGGGAAGCCCGGCCAATGTCTTCGAAAAGAAGATGGATTTCTCCGACTGGGCCGGGGGCAAGCTGGGCGAGGCGCCGTGCAAGGGGGTCGATGCCGCCAGCAGCACCGACGGGCAGAACTTCTGCCACAACGACACGCACAGGTACTACGTCAGGGTGAGCCGCGCGGGCGGCGCCCCGTACACCTGCGATTCCTATCAGATCACCGTGACCATCGGGAGGTAGACCAGGACATGCCCGCCCGCACAGCCGACTGCGCCACGTTCGACGTCGACCTCGACGCCTCTTCCATGGAGGCCGTCTACGGCGCCTCGTATATCTTTCTCGACAAGTTCTACCTGTCGATGGAAAGACCGGCCAAAAAGCTCCTGCGCGTCACGATGCGCCCAAAGACGGGAGCGGCCGACCCCGAGGCGTTGGCCGGGGAGTTCAAAAACGAACTTCTGAACCAGGCGCTGCGAGAGATCGTTTCGTCCAGAAACGCGAAACTTCGCGAGTACATCATCGGCCGCGCCCTCTACGGCGCCGAAAACGCCCCGGACGCCGCCGCGTCGGGCGGGACCTACCATGATGACCCGCTCGGCATCGCCGTCCCGTGGGAACAGAAATACGGAAAAAAGAAATAGCGTGCGGATGGGCGTGAGCGACACATTGGAGCGGGGGCTGATGCGGGTCACCGAGCGGGTCGCGGGGACCTCGATTCTTGCGCGCCTCGAGAAACTGCCCACAAGGCTCAACGAATTCGGCTACGACCCGTTCGGCTTCAGGCCCGACCTCGTCAAGTACGCCATCCTGCCCTGCTATTTTTTCTACAAGTACTACTTCAGGGTCGAGACGCACTACATGAGCAACATCCCCAAGGGGCGGGTCCTTCTGATCTCGAACCACGCGGGGCAGGTCCCGATAGACGGGTTCCTCATCGGCTCGTCCATCCTCATCGAGGCCGAGCCGCCGCGGTTCATCCGGAGCATGATCGAACGGTGGGCGCCGACCCTCCCCTATGTGAGCCAGTTCTTCACCCGGTTCGGCCAGATCGTCGGCACCCCCGAGAATTGCACGCGCCTGCTCGAAAACGACGAGGCGATCCTGGTCTTCCCCGAAGGGGTCAAGGGAGTCAACAAGCTTTTCAACCAGCGGTATCAGCTCCAGGAGTTCGGCCACGGGTTCATGCGGCTTGCGCTCAAGAGCAATGCCCCCATAGTCCCGATTGCCGTGGTCGGTTCGGAGGAACAGGCGCCGTCGCTTCACAACTTCAAACCGCTCGCGAGGCTTCTGGGTTTCCCCGCCTTCCCGATTACGCCCACGTTTCCGCTTCTGGGGCCGCTGGGCGCCCTGCCTTATCCCGTGAAGTACAGGATTTATTTCGGTGAGTCCATGCGGTTCTCGGGCGATCCCGACGAGGACGACACCGAGATCGAAAAGAAGGTCCAGGCCGTCAAGACAACGATCCAGTCAATGATCTACCGCGGCCTCAAAAAAAGGCGGCACGTCTTCTGGTGACCCATGGGGCACGACTACGTCGTCATCACCGGCATCGCCGGGAATCTCGGCCGCCTCCTCGCGAAGCGGCTCCACAAGGAAGCGCGCATCATCGGCATCGACCGCCGCCCGTTCGACGACCGCCCCAAGGACGTCATCCACCACCAGATAGACATCCGGCGCAAGAAGGCCGAGGAGATATTCCGGAGCCGCCAGATCGGGGCGGTGTTCCACATGGGGACCATGCACAATCCCCGCCAGCCCGCGGCCGAGCGATATTCGTGGAACATTCTCGGGACCACCAAGATCCTCGAGTTCTGCCGCCGGTACCGGATCCCCAAGTTCGTGTTCCTGAGCTCGGCGGACGTGTACGGTCCAAACCCCGCGAACCCGAATTTTTTGACCGAGGACGCGCCGCTCCAGGGCTGGCGTGATTCGGGCGGGGGGCTGCGCGATCTCGTCGAGGCCGACATGCTCGTCCAGTCGTTCTTCTGGAAGGACCCCGACACGGACATCATCATCCTCCGCCCCGTGCACATCGTCGGCCCCAACGTCCGCAACGCCCCCACGAGGTACTTCAACCTCGGGCGCGCGCCCGTGCTTGCCGGGTTCAACCCGATGGTGCAACTCATCCACGAGGACGACCTGACAGAGGCCCTGGCGCTCTGCCTGCGCAGGAAGGTGCGGGGAATCTTCAACATCGAGGGGGCGGGGGCGGTCCCGGTCTCGGAGGTGCTTTCACAACTCGCCGTCCCGACGTTTTCGGTCCCGCACCCGTTGCTTCATGCCGGCCTCCGGCTCATGTGGAAGTGGCACCTTACGAGCTTCCCGGCCGGCGAGATGGATTTTTTGAGGTACATCTGCATGGTCGACGGCACGCGCGCGAGAGAGGAACTCGGGTTTGTCGCCAAAAAATCGATGCACGAGACCATCAAGTCCATCCGCCAGCGCGGCTGAAACCGCCGCCAGAAGCAGGCCTTCGGTCCCGAGACCCCCAAAACGCCTTTTTCCCGTTGATTCCGTTCACCAAAAGGCGCATACTTTTCGTGGAAGCCGGATCGAGCAGCTGCGGAACCCGGTCGACCACTTGGAGGGAGGTGCGGTCGTGAACGCACGTAGGATGTGGCTGGTGGCGGTTGGTGTGTTCTTGTTCCTGGCCCCCCCCCCCTGAAGTTCTGGCGGGGGCGGTCGAGGATGAGCTTCAGTCGCTTGACGAAAAGATCCAGAGCGGCCAAGCGACCCCCGCGGACGTGCAAAGATACAACGACCTCCTCCAAATGTTGCAAGATCAGGAACGGAAAAAACCGAAAAACGACTTCCTGAAGCCCCGGTTCAGGCTGAATGGCCACGGCCAGTTTCAGCAGGGCTTCGGCATGACGATGAATACTCCGCCGGCGCAGTCCAACGCCTGCGGTGAGTTCAAGAACATCTACTACAACTGCGCCGATCTCCCGTGGGACGCGACGGACGGTTGGACGAGGACCGACGAGACGGGCGACATATCGGTGCGACCGTGCGCCCGCGACGATGCGTGTGTGTCGGACGGTGTGCTCGGCGTCGACAGTAACGACGGGGTGCTGCTGTGGAGAATCGAGGACGGCCTGCTGACCGCAAGGTTCGCCTCTGCTTCGTTCCGGATGAGGCAGTCGTTAAGCGAGAGAAATCCGTCGCCCGACACGACGCTTTTCGGCGGCGGGGTCGTCTGGATAGACGACGGGGTGAAAAGCACTGCCGTCGGGTTCGTAGAAGATCTCAACGGCGACAGGCTCGTGTTGATGCCTATTGAGGGCCATCCCGACCCGGAGACAGGTGAACTGAACATCACCGAAGTGCTGACGGTGTACCACGACTGGAGCGCTTGGCACGACTACAGGCTGGTCCGGGACGCGGAGGGGACGGTTGAACTCCTGGCGGACGGTGACCCGACACCGTTGGTGTCTTACCCGTACGATCTTCTCAACATGGGGTCGCTGGGCGGCCCGGCGGTTCTGTTCGGCAACCTCATCGAGGGCCAGGTCGCGCGTGTTCTTTTGGAATCCGACTACTTCAACTACAGCGTCGGGATGCCAAACAACGACGGGTGCACGAGCGCCGATGGGAACATGCACGTGCTGTATCTGATCAACGAAAACAAAATCTTCAATCCCGAATACGAAGCGAACGAACTGGTGGCGAGAGTTCAACTCGTGCCCGTCGACGGTCTCGGAAGCAACACCCAAAGCCACTCGTTCTACGTGAGGTTCGACAAAACGGTCACGGACGGGTTCGGGAATGTCGTCAGGACAACGCGCGACCAGGTCCGGGTCGGTCCTGCCGGGGCGGGCAAGAACCCAACCTACGTCTTGGCGGACGCCAAGAGTTTCTGGGATGGCAGGGATTCGACCGGGGTACTCGTGTCGGATGGCCTGTATGCATACACGGCCATCCTTTCCTTGGTGAGAGTCGACAAAAAGGGGTCGGAAAAAGCGGTGTCGAGCGTGCCGGTGTTCGGCGCTGGATCGTTGGCTGCGGCCGTCAGTACGCCCCGATTCTACAAGAACCGCGAAGCATCCAAGTTCATGCTCTTCGGTGACTGGATCGACAACACAAACGTCACCTGGTACTACAGGACCACCGGGTGTTCCACCGGGACCGATGCCATCTTGGACGCGATGTATGACTTCATTAACGTGGGCACTGGTTTCCGATACACGAAGGTCTCCAGCAGCGCTGCAAACACTGTCTGCACGTACCAGGTGCTGCCCGGGAAACCGAATGTCGTTTCGTATTTCGTCTGCGAGACAGTCACGCAGGTGGCCATCACACCGACGGTCGCCAACGCGGTCATGGGGGTCGTAAGGGCGAAAAGCGCCACCACCGCTGGTACCTGCAAAGTGGAAAGGCGAAAGGGCGAGACGGGTTCCTGGATTCTCCGTACTCACTTCTGGCAGCGTCGGTGGGCATCGAATAGATTGGGGTTGGGACGCCGGGGACGCGTTTCAGACTGCGGTCCTGAGTGCCGGAAGCGACACCCTGTTGCTGCTTTCCGACACACAGGCCGGCGAGTTCAAGATGCTTGACGACTCGAATGGCTACCCCGCCTACAACGACAATGGCGGCGTGGGGGTAGGTTCGCTCGCCAAGGTGGCAAGCGCCAAGTCCTCCGCAATCGTATTTGTGGGCCAGAAACCGTACGGCTCAATCACCATGCCGCTCGACAACACCGCGAAGTTCAATGTTTTCAGAAACGACTTCGCCAATGACAGCGATGGCGACGGCTTGGGCAACGATCTGGAAGACGGTGTGAACGGACTTGGAACCTGCAAGACGAACGTCGGGTGGAACAGAAACGGCACCATCGACTGCACGAAGTCGTTTTCCGGTGGCAAGGACACCGACGGCGACGGCCTCAAGGACGACTGGGAGGTGTTCGGGAAACGATATGACGACACCCTAGTGATCAACCCGCCACCGACGGTTCCTTTCCCAAGTCTTGTGTACGCCCTCCATCTGCCGGCGATGGGCGTCAACCCGCTGGTCAAGGACATATTGGTCCAAGTTGACTGGTCGAAAGATGCCGCCAACGTCGATCCGTTCGGTACAAGGACGCAGCGGTTGATACTCTCTGGCGCATTGGCAAGAATCGGGGCAGCATTCGATCGTGCCTATAGTGCCCAGAGCAGACAGAAAGAACGGATGAATATCATTTTTGACTACGGCCAGACCGCCTTCCAATTCAAGAAGGGTGGCAATGTCGTGGAGTATCAGCCGGACTGGTGCACACAAAGGGAGATCCCTGAGCCTTGTTGCAATCAGGACGCCAACCGAAGATGTACCAAGGTATGGTCCACATGCGTTGCCGCGAATTGTCCTCCGGGGACTCCGGGCGTCTGTTGTCCGGCGGGAGTCACGGGCAACTGCATCAATCTTTTCAGAACGGGATACAGTCCTGGCGTGCGGTACTGTGTGGAAACGGCAGTCCCGGTACCTGGTGTCTTGGACAAGACTGTGAACTGCACGGCGGGGTCCTGTGAGTTGTATGATGCAGTCCAGCCGCAGAACAACGTCGTTCCCAACTACGATCCGCATCATCCGTACAATGAGAACGAGTTGATGACAGGGGGTTCTACCGAGCGATATCTACTCTCGCCAGAGAGAAGACACATTTTCAGAGAAGTGTTCGTCACGAACCTGAATTCGGGGTATGCCTCCGGCGGCAACAGAATCCCAGCGGACACGGCAAACCCGGGGACCGACCTTTATTTCCCGACCGGATTCGTTGCGGTCCCGACGGGGGTTGCATACGACCCGGGGCCGCTTGCGGCATACACCATGCACGAGCTTGGGCACACGCTTTCGTTGGATCATGGGGGAGACGACCGCATCTTCTACAAACCCAACTACGTCAGCGTGATGAACTACAGTTTCTGCAACAGGCCCGTCAATAGACATGGATGGGTGGACTATTCATCCGGCCAGCGACCGAGCATCAGGATGGCGCAGAGCATTGTCTGTGCGGTCGGTGCAGCCAACTGCACCCAGCTGAATTGTTTGAACTGGAACCCCACCAACTGGTGGGACGCCGCAGTGGGATGCGTGGTGCCCGGACTCAACGAGGTCATTGGGATAGGAAACCTCTATCAGTACTATGGAGAAAGTGCTTCCCAGCAAGAGCTCGTCGACGATGCCACGTACGTCGTGGGTGAAGTGTCTACCTGTTTCCCAACAGGGTTGGTGTACCTGTTGCCTGGTTTCGTGCAGCCTGTCCCCAATCACGTGAATTGGGACGGCGACAACGTCTTGGATCTGGGCCTCGTGTTCGCCGATTTGTGGCAACCAAACAATTTCTTCTGCACCCGAGTTAGACCAGGTCTTACGGACCTTGTCAATGACCATGACGACTGGGATGTCGTGAACAACAAGGCATTGCCCAAAAACACTGGAATGCACGCGTTCATGAACAACGGGCTCTGGCCTTGCGATGCTTTCACCCAATGCGTTCTGGGCACATGTGTCCAAGGCAAGTGCTGGCTTCCCGTCGGTCCACCACCACCGCCACCGGGGGACTATCCATACCCGATCCCTGCTGAACCGATCGAAAACGTGGAGTGCCTCGGTGCTAACTAGATCGGCCAAGACTGTTTTGGGCTTCCTGGCGGTTGGCGTGCTGTCCGCGTTGGCGGCCGCGTGTACGGACCGCGTGGTTCAATCGTTTGGCGCCGTGGATTCCTCCACCGACTCAGAATTTGCCGGCGCGGCGGATTCAGGACCGAACGGACCAATTGACGCCGCGTCGAATGGAGAATGGACCGGCGAAGCCGACGCCGGTTTCGACACCGGCGGCGGACCGGACGCTGTCTGCCCGGCCCACGGAGAAGATCTGGAATCCTACCGTGGCTACGACTGCGACGCCAAGGAGGTCTTTGGCTGCGGGCCTCCCGATTTTGGACCATGCGACTGTCCATGGACATCGTGCCAGTTCAAACTGGATATCTGTGGACGACAGGAAACGTGGGGATGCGGATGTTATTCAAAGAAAGATTTCCCCGGACCTTGGGGCACGGAGTACGCCAGCGCCTGGAGATGCGGCCGCAGCAGCGCATACTACGAGTGGTGTGATACCAGTTGTCCGTACGGGCTCGAGAAATTCGGGCCTGTGCAGGGAGTCGTTTCGTTTCCTAGGTCCGGTGCGTTTCTTTTCGTTACGCAGCCGGGCGAACTGTTCTTGTATGGTGCCATCTTCGGCGATCGGGCATGGCACTACCAGTTGCCCTCGGAAACGCGAACCTCTGCGACGTTCCAGAAACATGAAGTCGAAGTTGCCTACCTTGGAGCAATGGACGGCTACCTGTATGCGGTGGCGCGGCCGAAACGACCCAACGGGCTGGGACTCTGGATGAACGACAATGGACTGCTTCAGTGGAAATTCCAGACCGGCGGAGCCATCGAATCTTCCGCGGCGATCGCGTCGGATGGCACAATCTACTTCGGATCCGCCGACGGTAACATCTACGCCTTGGGCGCAGACGGCTCTCGCAAATGGTCGTACCCGACGGGAGGGGCCGTGAACTCGTCGCCAGCGATCGGCGCCGACGGGACGGTATACGTGGGCTCGAACGACAAAAAGCTTTACGCGATCGCCCCGGACGGTTCGTTGAAATGGGTCGTCGAAACCGGGGGTGCGGTCCACTCGTCGCCGGCCATCGATTCGGATGGGACGATTTGTTTCGGGTCGGCAGACCGAAAAGTGTACTCGGTGTCCGCCGAAGGGACAGTGATGTGGACATTCGAAACGGAAGGCGAGGTGCTTTCTTCTCCGGCCATCGACATTGACGGCATCGTGTACATCGGGTCGAACGATGCGAAGTTGTACGCGCTTGCGAAAGACGGCACGCTCAAGTGGTCGTACCAAGCCGCCCCCGAGCCGTTCACCCTGCCGGATTTCTACACTGCACCGGCCATATCCGACCGGGGGTATATCTTCGTCGGACGACGCGACGGGTACCTGCTCAGGTTCGTCAGGGGCGGCGCGGGAATCGGCGGAGAGAAGATTTGCAGCGAGATAACCGGCCACCCGTCAATAAGTTCGTGGGAGGCCCGCCACAATAGTGGTGATGGCAGCTTCGTGATCGGGTGCAACGAAGGCATCTACGGTTACGGGCGGGGCGGAGCGCTTGAGTGGGAAGAATACGGTGTTCTGTCCAAGTCCGCCCCATGGCCGAAGTTCAGGCATGATGACTGGAATACGGGAAATATCTCGACGAAGTGAACTGGAAACCGCCGAAAAGCCGAGCGCGGTGTTTGATGTTCTGCCGCCGCCGTTGGAGCCGAAGGAACGCTCGTGCCTCGGGCAGCATGTTCCGTTTGGGATGGGCCGCGGTGCGTTACCGCTTGTGGCCCTCGTCGGTCTTGATGACGTAGTCGGCGTCTCCCAGATCGGAAAGGAGTTCCTTGACGGTCTTTTTGAGCACGGGATGGACGGCGCCGGGGGCGATCTCGCAAAGCGGCTCAAGGACGAACCTGCGCAGGTGCGTTTCGGGGTGGGGGAGCTTCAGCTCCGGCAGGTCGGCCACGAGGTCCTCGTAAAATACGACGTCCATGTCGGCCTCCCGCGGGCCCCATCTCCCACGGTCGACCCTGCCCAGCCGCCCCTCGATCATCTTGCAGAGCGCCAGAAGCTCCATCGGATCGAGCTCGGTTTCGATGGCGACCGCAATGTTGACGAACATCGGCTGGTCGGCCATCCCGACAGGCCTCGTTTCGTAGTCCGAAGACGCCCGCAGTATCCGCACGTCGGGCGACTCGTCGAGCATCCGGAGCATCTCGGAGATCATCCGCTGGCGGTTGCCGATGTTGGACCCGAGCGAAAGGTACACCCTGCTCATGTCACTGCCTCAGCAGTTCCCACAGGAGTTCGGCCACGGTCCTCCCGAACACGGGATGCACGGCGTCCGGCGCGATCTCCGAGAGCGGATCGAGCATGTAGCGCCGCATGTGCGCTTCCGGGTGCGGGATATTGAGATCCGGGGAATCCAGCACGCGGTCCCCGAACAGGAGCACTACAATCTCGGCCTCCCTCGGCCCCCATTGGCCCCGGTACACCCGTCCGAGCCTCTCCTCAATGGATTTGCAGAGGGCGGCGAGATCCTCCGCCTCAAGGCTGGTCTCCACGGCGAGGGCCGTATTGAGGTACTTCGGCTGGTCGGCCATGCCCTCGCGTCCGGCCTCGTGGTTGGATGAAACCCGAAGGACGGTCACGCCGGCGGATTCGTTGAGCGCCCGAATCATTCCGGAGATGGCCGCCTGCCGGTTCCCGACGTTCGACCCAAGGAGCAGATGAGCCCGGCTCATCCCTCGTCCTCCTGCGGCGCCGCGCCGGACCGGAATGGTGCGTGCGCGGCTTCCGGCGGCGATTGTATCTCCCCCGTCGCCCAACGCAAGCCCGAAACGGCCCGAAACGGCCCGAAAACGTGAAAAGCCTCGTGGGTGGGCCGTTGCGAAAAACGCGAGGTTTGGTTTTGTGTTGACCGCGCGGCGGGGACGATCATATGATGCGACGCATCATTTTGCAGCGGACCGCAAACCTGTATCTCGGGAGGTGGAGCCATGGCGGGAACGTTTGACGGGAAGGTAGTCGTCGTCACCGGCGCCGGCGGAGGGATCGGCAAGGAATACGCGCTGTACTTCGCGAAGGAGGGGGCCAAGGTCGTCGTGAACGACCTCGGTTCGGACAGGCACGGCGGCGGGAAAGGCGCCGAGCTGGCGGGTGCCGTGGTCGGGGAGATCAAGGCCGCCGGGGGCGACGCCGTGGCCAACTTCGACTCGGTCGCCACGCGCGAAGGCGCCGAAGGGATCATGTGGAGCGCGCTCTCCAAGTACGGCAGGATCGACGTGCTCATCAACAACGCCGGGATACTGCGCGACCGGACTCTGGTCAATATGAGCGATCACGACTGGGACCTCATCATGGACGTGCACCTCAAGGGCACGTACCTGTGCACGCAGGCAGCGGCGCGGATCTTCAAGGTCCAAAAGAGCGGCGGGCGGATTATCAATACGACCTCGCTCGCGGGCCTTCTGGGCAACTTCGGGCAGTGCAACTACGCCGCGGCCAAGGCGGGCATCTACGGGTTCACCCGAGTCGCCTCCATCGAGCTCGTCAAGATGGGCGTGACGGTCAACGCGATAGCCCCGGTCGCCCTCACGAGGCTTACCGAGGACATCCCGCTCCTCCAGGGGGTGTCGCGTGACGAGATGGGACCGCAGCTCATCGTCCCCGTGGCGGCTTTTTTGGCTTCGGACCTTGCGGCCGACATCACCGGCCAGATCGTCGGGGTGCAGGGCGGGCGCATCTTCATCTACAAAATGGCTCAGTCGGGCGGCGTGACCAGGGAGCCCGCAAAAGGCGCCTGGAAGATTGCCGAGATCAAGGAGAAGTGGGACGAGATCTGCAAGGATCCTGAGCCGGCGTTTTGATCGAAACGGGAAGCCGATAGCGAGCAGCTGTCCGCTGCCTGCTACCCGCCTACCGCCTTCGTTTCAGTACTCGATCTCGGAAGTCTTGTCTTTCCGTTCCCCGGCGCCGGGGTCTTCCTCGCTCGGTAGGACCTTGCCGCAGTCTTCGTCGACAAACACCGGTATCTGAAGCCTGGGCCGGCGGTCTTCGCGTCTTCGGTCTTCTTCCTCGCGAATCTTCTCTATGATGAATGCGTCGAGCATGACGGCCTCCCGTCTCCCCATGGCCCTTCCGCCGGGGAACAATGCACAACTCATTCCACAAAACCGGACGGTTGTAAACTTTTTTACATCGCCTTGAAACCACGGGGTTTTCCCGAAACGGCCGCGCTACGGAGTTGACCTTACTAACTTCGTCCGGCCCGGAAAAAATGTCATACTAGACAACATTTTTTGCGAAATCCGAGGCGGCGTGACGGCCGTCACGGCGTCGCCACGAAACCGCACGAAAGGCACGAAAGACGGCAATCGGGACTGAGGACCACAGGCGGCCACGAAAGAACACGAAAGGCACAAAAAGCGTCCGCGGGGATCAGAGGCACGAAACCGTTTCGCGGATTTCGTGTCTTTTCGTGGTTGAACTGCGCCGGTCTAGGTCTTTTTCTTTGCCGCGAGGGATTCCGCGCGTTTCTTGAACGCGTCGAGCATCTTGGGGAGGTTCACCACGGTGAGCATGCCCACGATTGAGGACGGTACGAGCAGGCCGAACTTGATGTCCACGGTATAGAGGGCCGAGCATCGTCCCCCGCCTTCGTCGCGCAGCTCCCAACTCCCGTCGTTTTTGCTCATCATCTCGCCCTTCGACATGGTCCACGTCAACCGGCGGGGCTTGTCTTCGGTGAGGACGAGCGTGTACCTGATCGTCTTGACTATGTCCACGGTGTACGTGGCGGTCTTCCTGTTCCCCTCGACCTTTTCGACTTTGACGTTCTTCACTTCCTTGAGGAACTCCGGGTAGCGTTCGACGTCGGTGATCACCTCCCAAAGGGCTTCGACGGGAGCGTTGATCATCTCGGTGCGTTTGCTAACGGGCGCCATCGTTTCTCTCCTTCTATTAGTATGCGCGGTGCGCGAGGACGCGCGCGAGCGACTCGAGCATCGCGCCGCGTCCGCCGAGCGCTCGCGCGGATTCGACCGCGGCATCAACGCACTTCGACACGCGGTCCCTCGCGGCCGCCATTCCGAACTCCGCCGCGTAATTGCACGGCTCGCGTTTCCCGGCCTCCGCGTCGAGCACGTCGTCGGTGATCTGGAACGCCAAGCCGGTCTCGGCGCCGAAACGGTCGAGGTGTCTCATCTGCGCCGCCCCCGCCCCGGAGCAGACGCCGCCCAGCCGGACCGCCGAGGCGATGAGCCTTCCGGTCTTGAGCGCGAACATCCGCTCCATCCACGCGGGGCTCTTTTGGCGTCCCGAATCGTCCGCGATGTCCATCGCCTGTCCACCGACCATCCCCGCCGAGCCCGCCGCCGTCGCGAGTTCGGCCACGACGGCGGCCCGCCGGGCGTCCCGCGCCTTCGAAAGCCGCGAGAGGCCGCCCAGCGCCATCGAAAACGCGTCGGAGAGCAGGGCGTCGCCCGCGAGGACGGCGACCGCTTCGCCGAACACGCGATGGACCGTCGGCCGGCCCCGGCGGAAGTCGTCGTCGTCCATGCACGGCAGGTCGTCGTGCACAAGCGAGTACGTGTGGATGAGTTCGACGGCGCACGCGGCGGGGAGCACCGACGCCCGGCGGCCCCCGCACGCCTCGCAGGAGGCGATTGCGAGCGCGGGGCGCAGGCGTTTCCCGCGCCCCGTCAGGGCATACAGGCATGCCCGCCGCAGGATCGGAGGAATGCCGTCCTTCCGGCGGTACCAATCCGAAGTGTACTTCTCCACCTCGCGCCGGCACGTTGCGAGGAAGCGCGCGACGTCGGTACGATCGTCCACGCGTCAGTCCTCCGGCCCCTCGGCCCCTTCGTGGTCTTGGGGAGGGGACGCGGGGACCGCGTACCAGCGCTCGTTGGAGTAGTCGAAGTACTCCCAGTGGTCGCCGTACCAGTAGAGCCAGCGGTCCTCGACCCACACGCGCCGGTGGCCGCAGAACTCGTCGTGGTAGTGATGGTCGTGGTGGTGAAGGACAATCGCGTGATGAAGGGCCATGGCCGTGAACATGCCCGCCACGAACGGGACTCCGCCCCCCCGTCCGTGGACCACGCAGCCCTGGGCACAGATCACCATGACGAGTGCCGTCGCCGCGATCGCGACGGCGGCGCGTGCCTGTCTATTTGACTTCATCTGTTGCGTCCTTGAAAATGATGACGCGATCCACGTTCCCCTGCCGCGGCTCGGGGTAGAGCGTGAACATGCGGCCGCCGGGGTTGAAATCGGGCGAGTTCCCCTTGAGGTTCCTGCCGTCCTTGAACGTCACGCTCATCTCCCTGCCGCCGCCGCCGGTCGGCTTGGTGCCGGGCTGGGCGATCACGAACACGGCCTTGAGCGCGGCGACCGGGAATGAATCGCTGGTCTTCTCGTCCATGCCGAAAAGGCACAGGTCCGTCGCTTCGGTCCCGAGCTCCCGGATGACACCGCGCTTGACGTCGCCGTCCAGGAAATGCACCGTCACGCGGCTCGGGTCCGATATCGCAAATGCCGGCCCGGCCGGCGCGGGGGCACCGCCGGCCTCGACGATGACCGCCGGCGCAGGCAACACCGAAGGTGGAATCGTCGCGGCGGTGTCGGGCGTCAGCGGCGGTGATGCGGGCTGGGGCACGTCGAACGTCAACGGGAGATCAAAGGCGGGGAGAGCGGCCGCCGCCGGTTCGGCCTGCGCGGGTTCGGGCAGGGGAACCGCCGCATCCCACTGCACGATTGGAGTGGGCGCCGGCTGCGGAAAAGTAGCCGGCGGTTGCGCCGGCGGCACCGCGTCAAGCTCCGGGAACGGTGGCAGGTCGGCGGCTGCCGCGGCGGCGGCTGGCCGGGCGGGCAACTGGGCCGCCCATTCGGTCATCCCAGGGCCAGAAGCGGATTCCGGGGCCGCCGGAACGTCGACTTCCTGTTCGGCGGGGCCGGCGGGATCCCGGGTCGGGGCCGCAGCCTGTTCGGGTGCGGCATCCGGCGGCAGTTCCTCCTCGAGCGGTATCGACTCGATCTCATCGGGGCCGACGTCCGCCACGTCGACGGGTCCTTCGGCGCCGGCCGGTTCTACGTGCGACGAGAAAAACTCGTCGACGGTCTGGCTCAGCACGTCCTCGTGAACGTCAAGAGGGCCGCCGACGTGACCCGCGGGGGAGGGATCGGCGACCGGGCCGGGGTCCGCCTCGGGCGCCGCCGCATCATAGAAGGTCGAATGTCCGGCCGCCTCCGGCGGGGGGATGTCATCCGGGATGGGAGATGAACCGATCCCCGTGAGTTCGGCGCCGGGGATTTCGTCGAAGTCCCCGGGGACGGGGATCCTCTCGTCGAACGCCTCGCCTGCCGGGTCCACGGCCGCCGTGTGCGCCGACTGCGGGTGCATGTACGGCGGGCCCAGATCGAACTCGAGAAAGAACTTCAGGCACTGAAGGCGCAGCTCGGCCGCCTGGTCCAGCGCGCCGCCGGCGTCGGTCTTCTGTCTTTCGAGCTCAAAGTACTCATTGACGAGATCGAGTATGCTGGGCATATCCCACCCGTTCGTTCCGATCAGTTCCCCCCCGTTCAGCCTCGCCCAATACTAGCGGAACGGGAAATGCATTTCAACAAGGCTTTCACAAGGC